>CAMCSH010000160.1 GCA_945877655.1 Lentisphaera araneosa HTCC2155
GGTCGGGCTGGAGGGCGAGAAGATGACGCATGGCGAAGCTCCTTGGCTGGGATGACTCCAAGCTAGCCACGGTCCGTTCGCTGTCTTTAGCGGCTCAAGGTGCCAAGGCCTTCACAGCCGCGCCGTGCGGCGGGTCAGGAAGTCTGAGATTACTCCTCCGAGCTGCACATCGGATCCATTTTCATCCCCCAGCAACAAAAAGCAGCGCCCGGAATGGCTTTCCTAGCGCTGCATTTTTGTAGTTTTTGTCGTATCTAACTGTCATTTCAAGGAATCAGACGCGAGAGTCGAGGCTGCCGACGACCAAGGCGTCGAACCAACTGCGTCGACGTGATTGCGTTAGCTCTGCAGCGCGTTTATCGTCTTTGGCCAAGACGGCGGCGGCACGTTCCTCGGTCTTTTGAGCAAGTTGGACTTGTGGCGCATCATGGCTTAACTGCACTGCCATTGAATGCGCCCACATGCGGTAACGCTGTCCCTGAAACTGTATTGCCCCAGTAATCACGACCGCCATTGTCTTTGACGAGCACACCAGCAGCGAGGGCGGGCGAGCCAATCCTTAGTTTGTATCTGTTCACCGCGTCGAGACCGATCATACCTTTGACGGGTGGTTGCAGGCGCGGGTCGCCGACAATCTTCTTCGTATCGGCTTCGATGTGGCCGGAACCGAAGTAGAGGTTCCCCTCAAACTGGCAGCCCTTCGGCGCGGAAAGGGTGCCGCTGCCGGCATTGATCAAGATGTTGTTTTGAAATAATATCGAACTTTCGCGGCTGTCCGCACCTTGCTCGAACATTGCCGGATTGCCGTTCCGCGCAAAGATCGTGTTGTTGTAAACTTGATAGCCGTGGTTGCCATGACCATGCACGAGGAAGACGCGGCTGCCAGCCAGACAGCCGTCATTTTCGCTAATGTTATAGCGAGCGATGTTGCCGTTGCCGTTGCCGTCGCAGCACATATTGAGGAAGCCTCCCTCGTTGTCGTGGCTGTAGTTGTATTGGTAGATGCAACGCTGATTGCTATTGTCGAAATCAAAGGCCATGCCGTCGAACTTGGTTTTCGTCTCGCACACCTCGTTGTATTGAAAAATCACATCCTCGCAGAAATACGGCCAAACGGCCGCATGACCTTGTTTTTCCGTATTGTTGTTCGACTGCCGGACAAAATTGCGCTCCACCATCGCACCCTTGGCGCACCAGAGGATGATCCCGTCACCGCCGATCCGTTCGAGTCGATTGCCCGCGATGCGAATGTTCGTCGATGCTGTGTAAGCGCCATGGCCCTGCCAGCTTGAGTTCGGATCGTTCGGTTTATTGATCCACTGCGATTGCATGAGTATCCCGTTGCGCGTGACATCGCGAATGGTGTTGTTTTCGACTCGAATGTCATCCCATTTGGAGGGTCGCGAAGGATGATCAACATTGATATAAAAAACGATCCCGCCGCTTTCCTTGCCATCGCGGTAATCGACGAGGTCACCGACAACATCGTGGATATCGCAGTCCTTCACCTCGATGTCTGAGAGCGTGCCGACGGCGTCGTTGCGAATCAGGATGCCCATCTTTTTCGGCACCGCTGAGCCTTGGTTAGTGACCTCCAGATTGCGTATGCTCCAGTGCTGCTGATTCACCAGCAACACGGCCCCCCCCTGGATCCCGCCTCCGTGAATCGCTGGCTTTGGCCCTTCGCCGTAGCGATCAAGCGTGATCCGATGCCCGGCGGTGCCGGAGCCCAAGGGATGCAACTGCCCTTCCCAAGCAGAACCTGCCTTTAGCAGCAAACTGTCGCCTGGCTGAAAGGTGAAGGCATTCACTTTACCCAGAGAGCGCCACGCAGTGCCAGGATTGAGGCCGTCGCCATCATCGGTGCCGCTTGTGGCATCAAGATGATACGAGGCGGCATTGAGGATGGCGACCGGTGCCAGTAGAAACGCCAAAAGAATCGTAAGTGTTCGGTTCATAAATCGACGGAGACCTCGTTGGGTGTCGGACTTGTTCAGGGCAATGGCACCATGCGCTTGAGGTCGTCCGGTGTAGGTGAGCCGCCGAACTGCTTGTAGTAAAGTTCTTTGAAGGGATTGATTCGCGGGATCTTGGTTTCGTTTTCGTTGACTAGCAATGGCTGCACGTCGGCCCACCACTTGTCATAGGCGTCTCTCAGTTTCTTGACTTCTTCTGGGTGCTGTTCTAGGACGTTGGTAGTTTCACCGGGATCAGCCTTGAGGTCGTAGAGTTCCTTGTTGTTCACCAGTGTGAAACGCGAGTTTTGGATCGCGCAATTTCGGTGTTTCGATTCCTCCGTTTTTCCCTTAGACCAACGGCCCACGTGATGGACGAGCATTCGGTCTGACCACTCGGTCTTGGGATTTTTTAGGAGGGGGAGCAAACTGCGGCCCTCGACTTGGCGTTGAATCTCGGCATTCAGTGTTGCTCCGGTGATCTCGGCGAGGGTGGGGAAAAGATCGAGGTGCGCGCTGAGCGCATCACTTTCGGCTCCGGCGGGGATGCCGCCGGCAGGCCAGCGGAAGAAACACGGCGCTCGCGTGCCGCCCTGGTAGGGAGAACCCTTGCCGTCTCTCATCCCAGCGTTGAAGATACTCCTGCCTGCCGTGCCGCCGTTGTCGGTACCGAGGTAGATGACCAGTGTGTTGTCCTCGATGCCCCATTCCTTGAGCTTCGCCAAGAGCTTGCCGAAATTGGTGTCGACATTCTCCATCATCCCGAAGAACTTCGCGGTATCATTGTTCACCTTGGGGATGCCGAGGTATTGCTGATAGAATTCCGACGGTACGACGTGCGGTGCGTGCGCGGCATTGAGCGGGATGTACGCAAAGAATGGCTGCTTCGCTCCGCGCTTCACATCGATCCACTTTATGGCCTCCTCAAAGAACAGGTCGGTGCAATAGCCCTTGGTCTTCTCAAACGTGCCGTTGTGCCAGAGAACCGGGTCGATGTTGGTGTTGCCCGGGGCATCGCCGCAAGAGCCAGGGTAAGTCTGCCCGATGCCGCCGCCGCCGTGGATATAAACTTCATCGAAGCCGCGGCTTTCCGGGCGATAAGCCTCCTCATCTCCGAGGTGCCACTTGCCAAAAATACCTGTGGTGTAGCCAGTGCTTTTCAGCATCTGGGGCAGAGTGAAGGTTTTTAAGCTCATTCGTTCGCGTTCGAGAATTGTGTGGGTCACACCGTTCTTGAACTCATGACGCCCACTCATCAGCGCCGAACGTGTCGGCGAACAGGTCGGACTCACGTGGAACTGCGTCAAGAGCAAACTCTGTCTCTTGAACGCATCCACCGATGGTGTGTGCAAGATGGGATTGCCGAGGCACGCATAATCGCCGTAGCCTGCGTCGTCTGGCATGACGAAAATGATGTTAGGCTTGGCGGCCTCGGCTTGAGCGCCGATGGGAGCCAAGGTCAATGCCGTTATCAGCAAGCTGAAGGCGAGGTGAAGGCAAGGATGTTTTAACGGTCTCATGGAATTCCTTTGCTGAACGTGAACGCGGCGAGCTTGCTGTGTCGTGAGGTTAAACCTTACTACTCATGCGCACCCGCATGAGAGTTATTTGGGGCTAACCGAGTTTTCTGTGAGCTCTTTAAGCAAGTCGGACTTGTTCAGGCCACCCCTGGCGAAAAACATAATGCCGTTCAATCCACGTCCGTGCGGAATGGCGAGGCGGGGAGGCCTTCCTTGTTGAAGAGGTTCACGTCGGGCACGTTCGCCCAGCCGTAGCGGGCGGCGGTGGGTTTGGTGATGCCCTCGGCGGAGACGATGATCTGGTTGCCCTTGATCTCGGCCTTGGCGGGCACGAATTTCTTATCCTCCCCGGCGATGGTGAAGCCTTTCAGTTCGCCGTCTTTCGCGAGGAGTCCGCCGCCGGTGTGGGTGAAGCTGATTGCAATTTTCCCGTCTTTGGCAAGCATCGAGTCATAGAGCGGACCGGAGTATTCGATCTTCTCGCCGTAAGTCAGGGCGCGGGCGGCGAGCGCGAGCCTCTGGCCGACGGGTTCCTTTTGCGTTGGGTGAATGTCAGATGCGTTCCCGACATCGGTGGTCACGGCCATGGCGGTGTTCTTGGACTTTGCAAGCGTGAGAAGCTGCGCCTCGCGGATTTCTGGCGGCTGGCCGTTGTAGGGTGCGATCTGGACGAAGAAGAAAGGAAAATCCCCTTGTTTCCAGCGCGCCCGCCAGTCGGCGATCAGGGCTGGGAAGAGCGTGCGATATTGCTTGGACTGGCCGGCGTTCGACTCGCCCTGATACCAGATGGTTCCCTTGATACCGTAGGGAATGATCGGGGCGACCATGCCGTTGAAGAGAGTCGTCGGGTCATTCTGGCCACCCTCCGGTCTTGCTGGTGCTTTCGGTTGCGGGCTGGTGGGCGCGGGTTTCGGCGGCAGCGACTGACCGGCTTGCTTTGCTTGGGCAACGGCATCGTTCCAGGATTTCAGAGTTTCCTTATAGGCCTTGCCGACGGTTCCATTCCATTCCTTGGTTTGGGCATTGAACTTCTCCATCTTCGCCGGATAGGCGGCAACAAGGGCATCGTAATTGGCGAGCTTCTGTTGAGTGACATCAACGTAGCCTTTCAGCTCCGGATCGGTTCCGAATCCTTCCAAGCTCGTCCAAGCCTGGGCGGGAGTGCCACCCCAGGAGGTGTGGATCATGCCGACCGGGACGCCGAGTTTCTGGTAGATGTCACGGGCGAAAAAATAACCGACCGCAGAGAAATCACCGACTGTCTGTGGCGAGCACTCGATCCAGCTGCCATTAGCTTCCGTCAGCGGATAGGCAGAGGTTCTTCGCGGCACGGTGAACATCCGGATCTTAGGGAAAATCGCTTTGGGGCCTTCTTCCTTGGCGTTGTGGGTGGAGCGGAATGTAAACGCCATGTTCGACTGTCCGGAACAAACCCAGACCTCGCCGACGAGCAGGTTGTTCACGGTCACGACATTATCACCGGTGATCGTCATGGTGAGCGGACCGCCTTCTTTCAGCGGCTTCAGGTTCACGCTCCATTTCCCATCGACGGCGGTGGTGTCGACCTTCTGGCCGGCGAATTCGACTGACACTTTTTCTCCATTTTTCGCAGTGCCCCAGACGGGAATTGGCTGGCCACGCTGTAGCACGGCACCATCGGTGAAAAGGGGATTCGGCTTCACCGCAGCGAGCAGGGAACCGGAGGCAAGGGTGACCTTCCGATCGCCGCCCGCTGCCGCAAGTTGATCGGCATTTTGAGCAAGTCGGACTTGTTCATGTCCCCACTGCTCCTTGGTGAAGTGCTCGAAGCGCTCGCCGCGCTGGGCGCCGTTGGGGAATTCGTCGCGCACCGCGTGCTTTGCGAGGGCGGAGGAGGCGAGGCTGAGGAGGCCAGCAGCGGCCAGCACTCGAAGGGACAGGATCATGGCGATCTCCGGGGTTAGGGCGAGGTCTTCAAGCGAATTGACGCCGCCATTAGGTTTTTGTTTCATTATCTAAAAAATATTTTATACCACGCGCATCCAAAGACGCCTTACACCGGATGCAGAGAATCCCAGTGAGTTGAAAGCTGCATTCCTTGCCGCTGCAGCTCTGCTCGAAGTTGTGCCAGGAGTTGCGAGCTGCGGCGCCGACTTTGATCCTCGCTCCCGGTGTACAAGGGATTGAGCGCGCCCGACAGAGACCAACAGCTTTTGCGTCGCTGTGGGAAATTTCTGGAAGGGGCGCTAGAGTCGCCGGACAAACCCCCATGCCGGTGGAATCAACCGCCAGCAGTCCAACCTTACAGAGGTCGCACCATGCCGCTTTTCGGCCGCCCCAAATTCGCTTCCGTCACCTACATCAAGAAGCCCTCCAACCTCGCCGGCCCCACCGACATCGCGGCGGAAACGGTCAGCAAGGAGAAACCCAAGGACACCTGCAAAGGTTGCAATGGTTCGACTCCTCAGCATGAAGTCACGGCCAACCTCGGCATCTGCCCGAAGTGCGAGTACCACAATCCGATGACGGCGATGCAGCGGATCACCCTGCTCAGCGACGCCAATTCCTTCCGCGAGCTCGACTCCAACATGAAGTCGGTCAACCGCCTCGGCTTTGAAGGCTACGACCGCACCTACCTCGAAAAGGTCAAGTCGACTGGCCACAACGACGCCATCGTCACCGGCCTGTGCAAGCTCGACGGCCAAGAGTACGCCATCGGCGTCATGGACTTCCGCTTCATGGGCGCCTCGATGGGCTCGGTCGTCGGCGAGAAACTGACCCGCCTCACCGAGGCCGCCACCAGCCGCAACCTGCCGCTCCTCATCGTCACTGCCTCCGGCGGCGCGCGGATGCAGGAAGGCTGCTTGTCGCTGATGCAGATGGCCAAGACCTCCGGCGCCCTGGCGCGTCACAGCCTGGCCGGCCTGCCGGTCTTCATCCTCTTGACCAACCCGACCTACGGCGGTGTCACTGCTTCCTTCGCCTCCCTCGGCGACATCATCCTGGCGGAACCGAAGGCTCTCATCGGCTTTGCCGGCGCCCGGGTCATCCAGACCACCATCAAAGCGGAACTGCCGCCCGACTTCCAGACCGCCGAGTTCCTCGAGAAACGCGGCCTCGTCGACCGGATCATCCACCGCAAAGGCCTGCGACGCGAGCTCTCCCTGCTCTTCTCGTATTTCAAACCCGGCATCGACGCCCGCAGCTGATCGAAGCCCCCTCCCCTCCTCACGCCGCGCTCCCCGGAGCGCGGCGTTTTCTGTCTGGAAATCCCGTAGGCACGGCACTTGCAGTAGGCTCCAGCGAACTGAAGGATTTTCCATGTCTGAGCTCTACACCCAGCCCCTCGATGACACCTGGATCGCCAGCCCTGGCGGCCCTCTTTGTCAAGTCGTCGGAGGTCGCCGCCGCTGGGCCGAGGATCCCGATGACCCCCTCAAGGATCTCCCTCCAGAGGAAGGAGTTGAAATCAAATTCATCCTCTCGACCCCGCTCCGCCCGGCAGCCCTGACCGAACTCCGGCGTCGACATCCCGAGGCGATTTTCGTCCAAGCCGAAACTCAGCGCCAAAGATATGATCTGCGCCCCTTCGACGTCTTTCTCACCAGCCGGGAGGAATGCAAAGACTGGCTCCGGAAAAACTTTCCGGGTCACTTACATCCCGAATCGGTCCTCTGTGTCCTGCCGCCCCGACTTCGCCGCCTCGATCCCGAATGCACCCAAATTCTCGAAGGTGGACTGCTCGACGCCTGCAAGGAAAGCGCCACCTTGCAAGTTCACACCGCCTTGAAAAGCTGGCACCGGGCGATGAATCAGCTGTTCAACCTCGGCTCGATCAACCCGGTGTCGCAATTGCCGGATCTGCGCCGGCGCGACTGCGTC
Organism: Lentisphaera araneosa HTCC2155; assembly: GCA_945877655.1. Classification (GTDB taxonomy): domain Bacteria; phylum Verrucomicrobiota; class Lentisphaeria; order Lentisphaerales; family Lentisphaeraceae; genus CAMCSH01. Next base: position 7,337 of record CAMCSH010000160.1, read on the forward strand.
ATCGTCGGTGCCGGCCCCTCCCTCGCCTTCACCGCCGGCGAACTCAAAAACCGCGGCGACGCCTTTGTCATCTGCTGCGACGGCGCCCTCGCCGCCCTAGTCCGGGCCGGGGTTCGTCCCGATGCGGTTGCCACCCTGGATGACTCCTTGCTCACCTGGCGTTTTGCAGTTGTCGCAGGACCAGCCGCCCATGGCATCCCGCTCATCGCCTCCAGCTCCGCCAATCACGTCCTGCTGCGCCACTGGCAAGGCCCAGTGATCCTCGCCGGTACCTGGCCCGAATGGGAACCCGGCCCGCCGGAAGCCGCACGGGTGCCGAGCGGCCTCTGCGTCGGCCACTTCGCCCTCGCCCTCGCCCTCGCCTGCGGCGCGCCACGTGTGATCCTGACCGGCTTCGACCTCGCCTACCGAGATGGCGTGTTTCACGCCCCCGGCATGGCTGTGCCCTACTTCCATGACCGCCTGCCTCCCGATGAATGCCAAGTTCTCGATTGGGACGGTGTCGGCCTCCGGACCGACCGCAGCATGTTGATGTACCTCCGCCATTTCGAAGAGATGTTCCGCGCCAATCCCCAAAGTGAATTCATCGACGCCACCGAAGGCGGGGCCCGCAAACAAGGCTGCCAACGCCTGACCTTGGCCAAGTCCTTGGCCGAAGCCGCCCTCCATCCCCCCATCGCCTGGACTCCCCTCAATTGCCGCCTGTTGCCGCCAGCCTTGCCGAGCAAGGTCCTGAATGAATGGGCTCATCAGCCCCCCGCCGCCCTCTTGCAGGCATTCGCCGTCAATCCCGACGATGAGGATCTCGCCCTCGTCAAATCGCTCTGTCGCCAAGTCGCGGCGCCGGCTGCGGGCGACGGCTGGTTGCTGCTCGCCACGCCGGAACAAACTCCGGAACTTCGTCAAATCGCCGCCAAGCTTCAGATGGAAATCGCGATTGAGCTCGACACCTCCCTTTCCCTGCCAAAGCTCGTCGCGGCTCTGTCAGTCCGGCCCTGCGCCGGCATCCTCGCCACTTTCGACAGCTGTCCGCCCGACCTCGCCGCCATTTTTCAGATCCCTCTGCGCGAATGGGCTGCAGAAGCCCCGCCAAGCGAAGCGCAACGACACCGCTGGATCCCCGGTTACGGAATCATCTGCCGCCCCTTGCATGAAATGGCTTGGCGGAATCATATTGGCTTGGATCTGACTGTCATGGCTTGGGAGCATCCTTCATGAACACCGAACTTGACATCCGCGACCGACTCAGCAGCGTCACCAGTGAAGAACTGTGCCGTGAATTGCGCTCCACTCGCCGCCGCCTCGGCGAATTCATCCGCCAGCAGCAACAGATGCTGAGCATCGCACTGACCCATGAAGAACTGGTCCGCATCCCGGCGCAAAACGCCGAGCATCACCAGGAAATGGTCGATTCAGTCGCCCAGGAAGTCCGGGCCGCCGCCATCCTCTCCACCTCGCCCAAAGCCAAAAGCCAGATCGCTGAGGCCCCCCAAATCCAGTCCTCGCCGGTCGCAAAGCCGATTGAGCTCAGCCCTGAAGAAATCGCCCACTTGGACAGCGAAGCTCTGTCTAGGGCCTTCGTCAGCAATGACGAGATCTCTTACTTGCTCAACCTGGAAAAATCTAGGTCACACGACTTCTCTATAGCCGCGCCCCCGCACGCCTCCTCGCTACCCCCATCTCGCCCCCAGATGACTTTGGAGCTTGCGGAACTCGATCAATACCAACGCCAAAATCTACCGAAACCTTCCTCTGTCTCCGTCGAGCAAAGCGACATTGATCAAAACGACATCGACAAACTCCTCGCTCAGGCATCTGCGGAGCCCGTCGCCATCGACCAAAACGACATCGATAAACTCCTCGCTCAGGCATCTGCGGAGCCCGTCGCCATCGATCAAAACGACATCGACAAACTCCTCGCTCAGGCATCTGCGGAGCCCGTCGCCATCGATCAAAGCGACATCGACAAACTCCT
>CAMCSH010000161.1 GCA_945877655.1 Lentisphaera araneosa HTCC2155
AGGGCAAGGCCGTCATCCTCGGCATCAGCTGCGACGACAAGGGCGAGACCCTGGTCGATCACATCAAAAAGACTGGCTGGACTGGCCTGCCCCAGCTCTGGGCTCCGGCCGACGCCAAAGGCGTGCAAGTCGCGCCGATGATCTACGGCATCAGCGGCTTCCCCACCGGCTACCTGATCGACCAGAGCGGCAAGATCGTCTGGACCGGTCACCCCGCCTCGCACGACGTCGAAGAAGCGATCAACAAGCTCCTCGAAACCAAGCCCTGAGCTTGATCTCGAATCAAAAAACCACCGCAGGAAACTGTGGTGGTTTTTTTATGGAACGAGTTTAGTGCTCACGGCTGCTCGACCCCGAAGCGGGTCGGAGATTTTAGCCCGGGGTTGAGCCGCATCGGCGACACCCCGGGTCAGAAGCGGTTATGATTTCCGACCCTGAAGGGGTCAAAGGATTCCTGCGCTGAATACGGAATCTAGCGTCAAGGTTTCAGCTTGCGATTGATCTGATGCAGAGCATCGGCGACATCCAAGCCTTCCAGCGGCTGTGAACGCGTGCTGCCATCAAGAAGGACATAATGGAGCTTGCCGCTGCGCTCAAAGCCACAGACTGTTTCTTTCAGACTCACCTGATTGAGTCCGCGTCCGGCGAGATCGGGCGAATAAACCAAGCTCTTGTCCTCCTCTCCGAAATCAGCCGGGATAGGTGCGTTTGGATTCTTGGCGAAGCGGGCGACAAAGGTGCTGCTGGCCTCTTTCAACTCCACCACCGCTAGGATTTCATTCGATCTTGTCACCTTCGCCTTCTGCACAATGCTGAAGAGCAGATAGATCGAGGTGAATCCGATGCCGACGCCGAGACCGATGACCATGGCGGCACGGAGATATTTGCGATCAACATCGTTGAGCTCGGGCCGACGAAGACCAGCAAAAGCGAGCCCCGAAGCTACCAAGGCCAAAGGAGGGAAGAACATGCCGCTCAAAATGGCGCCGAGATAGGGACCCAAGACCTTTTTCTCCGCCGGGATCTCCGGTCTCTTGGGCGCTTGGCCTGGGCGGAAGCACATCAGCCAGGAGATATAGACAAAGGCCAGTGCGAACAAGGCCAAGCTGATCATACCGAGAATCGCCTCAGGTTGTTTCGAGAGAAAAAAGGCGGCCAAATGCAGGCCGTAGTAGCTGACATAGAGACCGAGACGGAAAGGCATCGGCGCCTGAAGATAGGACAGGAATTTCCACACTACCAAGTTCATCCGGAAGAAGACGATGCCGAGGAAGGAGAAGAAGAGCAAAGCTTTGGGATAGTCCTCGCACTTCCACCACAGGATTCCCATGCTGAAAGACGGCAATGCCAGCAAACCCAAGAAGCCCAAGGCGATCGAGCCCCAGAAACTGATCCCGATGATCTCACAGAAACGCCAGCCCGGCATGACGCCGAAGATCAGGAAGAGAAGGAACCAAGCCCCTAAGGCAAGGAAGGGGTGCAACATCATCGAGGATCCGATCGCCGCGACGCACCCGATGATCGGCATAATGCCGAACCACCAGGGATCGCCGTTGCGCTTGAAGAAGATGCTCATTTGAGCAAAAAACGTGCCGTAGGCGATGAAGAGGACACTAAAAAAGAGGCTGGTGGAGAAGAGGTCCATGAGGTCACTTCCGGTTCTGGAGTTTCAGAGCTGTTTCGAGGAGAGTCGCGGCGTCCGCCGGCTTTTCCAGCTTGGCGGCAGGAATCTTCAAGCCGAGATCATCCTCAGCGCTAGCCCGATAATCGCTGGCGGCAGACGCGGTGTTAGGGCTCTCGAGAATGGCGAATTTCTGCTTCTTGCGATCCATCTCGTCGATATCGTCGAGCATGGGTCGAATGGACAAGGGGTCGGCGGCGACCGCCAACGAGTAGGCTTGCGGATCGCGCGCCGCGATTTCGAGGGCGGCAGCACCGCCCTGACCGAGGCCTGCGAGGATGACCGGGCCAGCCACGAATTTCTTCTGGCCCAGCATCCTTTGCAGCTCCTGACCGACAACGTGGGCGTCTTCGTCCCAGTCCTCGGACCAGACCCGATCCTGATCTTCACCAGGCGCCTCGATCCGGAATACCGCGCACGCCGAAGGAGCCAGGCCGGCCAGGGCCGACGCAGGCATCTCGGACGAACCCAGAATCACCAGTACCGGAGCCGGCTTCGTCACATCGGCAGGAAGGATGAGCAAGCTTTTCGGCTTCCCTCTCAGGTAGGATCGGTAGATGCGATCGAGCTCTTCGCGCTTCTCGCGATAATCGATAGCCAGCTGCTGATCAGCCTTCTTGCGTTCCAGCTCGTCCTTCGACGGCCGCGTCTTCGCAAGCAAGATCGACGCCACCACGATGCCGACAAAAATCACCAGCATCAAAGGCGGCACCACCAAGTGGGCAAAGTCATCGTCGGACTTGACCGCTTTGCCGCCGGCTTTAGCGCCCACACGGCTTGGCCCCATCTCCACTTGAGTCTTGATTTTTTTGCCCGAACGCAAGTCGTAGCCGCAACGGATGCAAAGCACAGCACCGGCTTCCAGAGTCCCGCTGCAAGAAGGACAGCAGCCCTCCGGCACCGGACCTGATGGCACTTTCACCACTTCTTCCGCGGCAGGCAGCTGAGCTTCGGTGCGCCGGACGCGCAAGGGCGCTTTCGCCATCGTCGTCGATTGCGGCGGCGCTAGTTGTGCGCTGGGCGCAAGCGGCGCCACTGGCGCGATCAAGGCAGGTCGGGCAGGTGCGCCGGGAGCCACTGGCGCGATCAAGGCAGGTCGGGCGGCAGGTGCGCCGGGTGCCGCAGGCGCGATCAAGGCAGGCCGGGCAGGTACCGGCGGGACTTGTACTTGTCCTACAGGAAATTCGACCTCGAGAATACCGTCGTCAGCACTCGACTCATGTTGAACTGGTAAAGGTGGCAAGGAATTGTCATTTTCAGGTGCTTGGGCACCAAGACGACGGAGGCGACCGGGAGCGGGAATTTGCATGCTTAAAACTTTCTCTGAGTTTAACGAGTGAAGACCAGAAGATAAGACCTGCCTGCAGCACAATACTAGAGCCAAGGATGATTTTCAGCCCAAGTCCTATGTCATAAGCGAAACTTATCGACCGGTATCACTCAGATTTGAGAGTGAATTAACCCACGTCCTGAGCCGCGCGCAAGGGAGTCGGTGAATTACTCCCCTGTTCCCTAACTCCCGCAGCCGAGCTCTCGCCTCAGCAGTACTGGCCGCAGCACCAGGCCGAGCTCCAGGCCCATTGGAAATTATAGCCGCCGAGCCAGCCGGTGACGTCGACCGACTCGCCGATGAAATACAGGCCCGGGACCTTCTTGGTCTCGAAGGTTTTCGACGACAGTTCGTTGGTGTCGAGACCGCCAATGGCGACCTCGGCGGTGCGCCAGCCCTCGGTGCCGCCGGGCTTGACCGTCATCGCCTGAAGGAGATTGAAGGCGGTGGTCTGTTCGGCTTTGCTGAGCTGGGCGAACTGGCGCGTCGGCAGGCCACGTTCCAGCAAGAGCTCGATCAGGCGGCGCGGCAGGATCTTGACCAGCATGTCGGGCAGCGTGCCGCGCGGATCTTTCTGGCGACGGATTTCCAGCTCTTGTTTGAGGTCGATGCCGGGCAGGAGGTTGATGGTGATCTCCTCGCCTTCTTGCCAATACGACGACACCTGCAGGATAGCCGGACCGGAGAGACCGCGGTGCGTCGCCAGGACCGCTTCGGTGAAGGCTGGGCCGCGCTTGGCTTTGACCTCGGCGTCGAAGCTGAGACCGGCGCGCGAACTCCAGTCGACCAGGGTCTCGGGCGGCAAAGTGAAAGGCACCAGTCCGGCGCGGGGCTTGAGCAGCTTCAATCCGAAGGCTTCGGCGAGCTTGTAGCTGGCAGGCGAGGAGATCTCCGGAATCGCCAGGCCGCCAGTGGCGACCACCAGGCTCTGGCAGGTCAAAGACCCTTTTGCGGTCTGGATCAGAAAGCCGCCCTCAGGCAGCTTCTCGGCGCTCTCCAGAGCGCAGCCGAGCGACAGCGTCGCGCCGGCATTTTCCAGCTCATCAAGGAGCATCTTCATGATGTCCTTGGCGCTGCGGTCGCAGAAGAGCTGGCCGAGTTTCTTCTCGTGCCAAGGGATCTGATGTTTGTCGACCAAGGCGATGAAATCCTTGGCAGTGTAGCGGCTCAGGGCGGAGACACAAAAGCGTGGATTGCCAGAGAGGTAGTTCTCCGGTCCGGCACCGGTGTTGGTGAAGTTGCAACGGCCACCGCCGGAGATCAGGATCTTGCGCCCAGGCTTGTCGCCGGAGTCGATCACCAGGACCCGGCGTCCCCGCCGCGCCGCGACGGCACCGCACATCAGACCTGCCGCGCCGGCACCCGCAATCACCACATCCCATTGACTCGACATGTTCATCATCCCAGATTTTGTTGCGCAGAGATTACGGCGGGATGAGACTTATGCGAACCACGCAACCATTTCCCGGGCGCGCTGGTATTGCGCGTCGGCCTTGGCCGGAGCCGTTGGCGCTGTCAAGGTTGAGCAGCCAATCTCAGCGCTTGTCCTGCGGCCAATCTTGCTCATTCAAAGGGATGCGGATGCCCTCACTCCAGCCCCTTCAGCGTCCGGCTTTCGCCCTTCTTCAGCTCGAGGGTCAGGGTCTTGTCGCCGCAGCGCACTTGGCAGGGGGACCCGCATTGACTGGTGACTTTGAGCTCGGTGATTTTGCCGGCTTTCCAGGTGATGTCCAGGACGAAGCCGCCGCGGGCGTGGAGGCCGCGGACCTGGCCGTCCTGCCAGGTGCTGGGCAGGGCGGGGAGAAGGACGAGTTGACCGGCTTGCGATTGCAGGAGCATTTCGGCGACGGCGCTGCAGCCGCCGAAGTTGCCGTCGATCTGGAAAGGCGGGTGGAGGCAGAAGAGGTTGGGGGCGCCGCGGCCGATGAGCATGCTGAGCATCTTGGCGGCGTGATCGCCGTCGCCGAGGCGGGCCCAGAAGTTGGCTTTCCAGCCCATCGACCAACCGGTGGAGGCGTCGCCGCGGCGCTCGAGAGAGAGCTGGGCGCCATTGAACAACTCGGCAGTGCCGGAATGGATTTCCGAGCCGGGGAAAAGGCCCCAGAGGTGGGAGCAGTGGCGGTGATGGATCTCGGTCTCTTCGAAGTCCTCATTCCACTCCATGATGCGGCCCTCGGCGTTGACACGGGTGGGCGAGAGACGGGCGAGGGCGGCGTCGATCTTGGCGGCGAAATCGGCATCGGTGCCGAGGATGCGGGCGGCGCGGGCGGTGTTGAGGAAGAGTTCGCGGACGATCTGCTTGTCGTAGGTCGAGCCGATGCACAGGGCTGTGTGCTGCTTCTGACCGTTCTTGTCGATGTAAGCGTAGGAGTTTTCGGGCGAGTTGGAAGGGACGAGGGTGAGCTCGCGCGTCTTCGGATCTTCGATCAGGGTGGCGAGGAAGAATTCGCTGGCGCCGCGCATCACCGGGTAGTATTGCTTGAGGAACTCGGTGTCGCGGCTGAAGTCGTAGTGCCACCACAGGTGCTGGGTGAGCCAGGCGCCGCCGGTGGGGCCGATGCAGGCGGGCAGGTAGCTGGGGGCGGTTTCGAACCAGGGATTCTGGGTGTGGTTGGCGATCCAACCGGGGGCGTTGTAATAGGCCTTGGCGGTCTTGCTGCCGGTGGGGACGAGGTTTTTGATGAAGCGCATCAGCGGCAGGGCGCAATCGCCGAGGCCGGTGGTTTCGGCGGGCCAGTAGTTCATCTGCAGGTTGATGTTGCTGTGGAAGTCGCCGTGCCAGGGGGCGGAATATTCCTCGGCCCAGATGCCTTGCAGGTTGTTGGGGAGATAGGAGTCGGGACGCGAACCGGAGATCAGCAGGTGACGGCCGAACTGGAAGTAGAGAGCGGCGAGGGCGGGGTCGCTTTCTTTCTCGGCAAGCTTGACCCGCTCGGGTGTCGGCAGGCGCGAATTTTTGCCTTCCGGCAAGCTGAGCTGGCAGCGGTCCATGTAGCTCTGGTGATCGGCCGCGGAAGCACTCAGCAGGGTGTCGAAATCCTGCTTCAGGGCGGCGTCGAGGCGCTGACGCGAATGGACCAGGTAATCGGCATCGCTGAGGCTGGTGCCGGCGCTGACGACCAGCACCACTTCATCGGCGTTTTTGATCTCGATTCCGGCCTCGCCGGGGCTCATCGTGCCGCCTTGGGTGCGGGCGCCGAGGAGGGCCTGGTAACGGGTACCTTCACCGCTGTCGCCCGGGGTGCCGGGTTTATGGAAGGGCAATTGGCCTTCGAGGATTTGGTGGCCGTCTTGGACGCGACGGGCGGCGTTTTTCCTGCGGTTCAGGCTGGCGCTGAAATTCAGGGCGCCGGGCTTGTCGGCCTTGAGGCGGATGGCGATGACTTCGCCGGGTTTGGAGACCAGCACTTCGCGGGTGAAGCGGACGCCATTGCGGACGAAGCTGGTGGTGGCCAGGCCGCGGCGCAAGTTGGTGTCGCGACGGTAGGCGCTGATGGGGCTCGTGGACTGGTGCTCGCCGAGGGTGATTTCGGCGACCTGGAAGGTGTCGATCTTGGCGGTGAAGGTGAAGCGGTAGAAGCGGCAGGCGGCAGGTTTGGCGATGGCGAAGCTCTTGGTCTGGCCGCGTTTTTCGAAGGGAGTTTTCAGCTCTTGGCGGTCGAGTTCGATCCAGGTCTTGCCGTCGGATGAACCTTCGAGGAGCCATTGTTGCGGGTCGCGCAAAGGGACATCATCGGCGCTGGTGAGTTGGTAATTGGTCAGTGTTTTCGGATTTTCGGTGTCGCGCTGCCAGACGATCTTGTCGCTGGCTTTGACATTGACGCACCACTTGCTGCCGGGGTCGCCGTCGACACAATTGTCAAGGCTTTTGCCATCGCCTTTTTCGTGGCCGCTGGGCGAGCTGAAGCTGATCTTGCCGCCGAAGTTGAGATTGAGATCGGCGAGGATCTGGTAGGTGCCGAATTGGTTGTCATCACCCCAGCCGCTGACGCCATCGGCGTAACGGAAGCCTTTGCCCAGTTCATTCCAGGCGCCAGCGGTGTCGCCGGCGAAGAGTTTTTCCCGGACCGCGGGGAGGCATTTCCAGGCGTCGGGACGATCCGCTTCGTAGGGGCCGCCGGACCACATGGAGGACTCGTTAAGGACAAGGCGATCGACTTCGACACCGCCGAAATCCATCACCCCGAGGCGGCCGTTGCCGAGGACGCAGGCTTCGTGGAAGCTACGGCCGGGCTGGGTGAACCAGACGCTCATGGGTTCGGAGGGAGCTTCGGGAACGGCATTTTGTTCAGCGGCGAGGCTGAAGGCGAGAAGGGCGGAGAGGAGCATGGTGCGAGTCCTTTTGGGGAGATGTGAGCTTCTGAGGTGCATCACCCCCGAATGTTCCCCAAAAAGACCGACTTTCAAGTCATCTCGACCCTCCCTCATACCTCGACCGTGCTTCGTCCTGTTGCTCGAACTCTGTGCGAGCCGCAAGGAGGTCAGGGTAATGGGTCCGTTTGGTCCCGTTCATCGGGCCGGCAGTGGCCGCCAGCGGAGATTGCGGAAGGCGACGGGGCCGTGGTCTCCCTGCAGGCGCAGCGGTCCGGTCGCCTGCTCCTGGTCGTAGCCGCCGACGGTGGGGCCGGGGACCTCGACGTTTTCCTGCACGGTGATGCCGTTGAGCTTCACCAGCTCGAAGACTGCGTTGCCGATCTTCTTTCCGGCGGCGTCGACACGCGGGGCCCGGAAGCGGATGTCAAAGGTCTGCCACTGACCAGCAGGATGCGCCGCATGCAAGCGCGGGTTGTGCCCGCCGACATTGCCACCGCGGGGATAGATGCCGCCGCATTCGTTGCCGGGGTATTTCGGCGTGTCGACGCCGAAGCTGTCGAGGATCTGCACTTCGTAGCGCCCCATCATGTAAATGCCGGAGTTGGAATTGCGACCGACCATGAACTCGAGATGCAGCTCGCAGTCGCCCCACTCCTCGGCGGAGAGCAGGTCGGCGGTCTTGCCGCTGGCGCCATTCACTAGTATTCCCTGGCCTGGCCGGGTCGTGAGGAGATGTTCTTCGCCTGGCTTCAGGCTGACTTCAGCGACCGCAGTCCAGTCACCGTGTTTGACCTGCCAGTTGCTCAAGGCCGCGTCGCCGGCAAGCGGCCGCCAGCCGCCATCGACGACGGTGCGCCAAGCCTGCATCGAGCGGCTGAGCTGATCTTCCGCCGCCAGATCGCAGCCGAAACCTTGCTGCGCCAGCGGCCCGCGGTAGCCGATGCGGTCGAGTTCGCGCAACAGCGTCTTCACCTCGTAGCTTCCCCGGTCCAGAGGCTGGATGCAACGCCCCCAGCTGGTGCCGCCCGCGCCCTTGTCGGCGCCATTGAGGGTGACCATGAACAGGTGCGGCGCCGCTTCAGTCAGCAAGCTCGGAATCCGCTCCTCCTCCCCTAGCATCAGGGAGTGGCAGAGGTTGAAGGTGACGCCGAAGTTCCGGCGGTCCACCTGACGGGCGAGGCGGACGGCGTCGCTGACGCGTTCGCTCCACAGCCCCTTGTGCGGGTAGATGGCGACACGCAGCCCCAGTGCCTCCGCCTGCGCAGCGATCTGCCGCAGAGCCGGCACCGCGACGGCGTCACCCGCCGGGTCAGAAGCCTTGAAGTCCCTGCTGCCGATGTGCAGCCAGATCAGGGCACCTTGCCTCTTCATCGCCGACATGATCGCCGGCAGGCGCGGATCGGCCTTGAGGCCGTCCCGTCCCAATTCCGCGCCAACATAGATGGCGGCCACCGGCGTTTGACGGGCTGCGGCTGCCTGATCGAGGGCTTTGACCAGGTCGGGATCCTCGGCGGTCCAGGTGACGCCGGCATAGCCGTATTGGCGGATCAGGTCGAGCTGGGCTTCCGTGCTGATGGCAGCATTGGGATATGCCCGTTTGGTGCAAGTATGCATGGCAATGAGGGGGCGGCCTTCGGTGCTGACGGTGGACTCATCCGCGGCGGAGCTGAGGAGGGCGACAAGCAGCAGCGGCAAGAATTGTTTCATGGCGGAGTTTCCTTTTGGTGAGGACGCCCATTAGAGACCCGGTTCTGGACGGCAGGTTCCTGCTCCTGTGGCTCAGCCTTAGGACTCGTTAAAAAATAAAATGATATTATTTGTTTGGCACAATGGCGTAATTCCACTGTGCCCGGAAGCTGTGCGGCTCTAATTTGACTTTGGCCGCCAACTCCTTTTTGGTGATTTTCTTGCCCGCTTCGTACTTGTTTTCGTCCAA
>CAMCSH010000162.1 GCA_945877655.1 Lentisphaera araneosa HTCC2155
CTTCTGATCGATTGGTGGCTGCCGTTAACGGCGCTGCCGCCTGGTTCAAGAAGACCGGGATCAAGGACATGGCCTATTTGAGCGTGAAAGGCAAAGACAAAGCCTTGGTTTCCAAGCCGGGCGTCATGACCTGGCCCAGGTTCAGCCGCGTGGAGGATGACGCCCCGCTTTTCGGGGACCGGGATTTCTCCATTCACACCGTATTGGAGGAAATCAGCGCGGAGCGGCGCAATGGCTACGCCTGGTATAACAGCTCAGGTCAAGAGGTGCTCAAGGCCGATTCGATATGGAAAGCCCGGCTTGCAGGCAAGGAGAAGCGCTAAAGCTTGCGGGGGAGGTACTGAATTCCTGCGCGAAGCGCCTTGGACTGCGGCAAGGATTGCCGCCTTTTAATGGCGGCGGAGCCGCGTGCTTCCTGGGAGCCCCGGCCTCCGTGCCGGTTTGTTCGGCTGCTGTGCCAAATGCCTTGCCTGTCGGAGAAAAAATCATCTTTCCGCTACTCAAGCGTCACGAGTTCTTCGTTTTGAGCTCAAGTTTGTAGTCCCGGCTTTAGCCGGCTTGCTCCGCTGTTGCCGTCATTTGAGCTCAACGACCGGCTGAAGCTGGGACTACAAACCAGGAACTCATGACTAACCGCTAAGCCTCTGTCATTTTTCGCTTACAAGTCTGTAAAGAGGGCAATGAATGAGCGGCTCCCTGCGTTGCAGGGCTATGTTCGGGAATTCACGCCTTGTGGATTTCCGTCCATTTTTGCCGTAATCAGTTGCAACGCATCCTAGGATACCCAGCCATGACTCTCCGTCCCGTCCTCGCCGCCGCACTGCTTCTCTTTAGCTGCTCGAAGGCGCAGCCGCCGAGCTTCAAGACCGCCAAGATCAGTCGCGGCGAGGTGACGTCGACAATCAGCGCCACCGGCACCCTCGAGCCGGAGGAAGTGGTCGACATCGGCGCCCAGGTCACGGGTCAGATTCTCAAGTTCGGCCTCGACACCGAGGGCAAGCAGATCGACTACGGCTCGAAGGTCAGCTCCGGCCAGCTTCTCGCCAGCATCGACGATCAGGTTTACCGGATCAACCGCCAGCAGGCGGAGGCGCAGCTCGCCCAAGCGCAGGCCAACGTCAAGTCGGCCGCCGCCAGCCAGCAGCAGGCGCAGGCCAACGTCCTGCAGGCCCAGGCTCGCAAGGAGCAGGCGCAGGCGCAGCTCGCCCAGGCGGAACGCGATTGGACCCGGGCGAAGAAGCTCGGCCCCTCGGAATCGCTGGCGCAGGCGGCCTACGACGGCTACCTCGGCGCCTTCGAGGCGGCCCAGGCCAACCTCAAAGCGGTGGACTCGAGCATCCAAGTGGCGCAGGCCCAGATCGCCAGCGCCGAGGCGGCGGGCTTGCAGGCCCAGGCCCAGATCGCCAGCGCCGAAGCCGCCATCGCCCTCAGCGAACGCAACCTCGGCTACTGCAGCATCAAGTCGCCAGTCACCGGCATCGTCATCGACCGCCGCGTCGATGTCGGCCAGACCGTCGTCTCCAACCTCAGCGCCTCCAGCCTCTTCCTGCTCGCCAAGGACCTCGAAAAAATGGAGCTCTGGGTCGCGGTCAACGAGGCCGACATCGGCAGCATTCATCCCGGCCAGTCGGTGAGCTACAGCGTCGACGCCTTCCCCGGCGAGACTTTTAAAGGCAAGGTCGGCAAGGTCCGCCTCAACGCCTCGATGACTCAGAACGTCGTCAGCTACACCGTCGAAATCGTTACCGACAATCTCGGCGGCAAGCTCCTCCCCTACCTCAGCGCCAAGGTGCGTTTCGAGATCGCCCGCAAGGCGGACGTGTTGGTGGTACCGAACGGCGCCCTGCGTTGGACTCCCGACGTGTCGCAAATCATCGCCGAAGCGACGCCTGAACCCGACGCCGCTCCCCTCAGCGAAGCGCCGCAGGGCGACAAGAACAAGGGCGGCGGCAAGGCCAAAACCAAGGGCAATGTCTGGGTCCGCGTCCCCGGCGAAGAAGTCAAATTCCGTCCCGTGCCGGTGCGCACCGGAGTGAGCGACGGCATCATCACGGAAGTCATCCCCCTGCGTCCCGAGGACAAGCTGGAAGACCTCGAGATCACCATCGGCCAAGAGCGCCAGGATGCTGCGCCGGCGACGGAAAACCCCTTCGCGCCGAAGATGCCCGGACGCGGCACCAAGAAGCTGATGTGAGGCGGGAAATGGAAAGGCAGGGACGTGGCTCGAGCTTCCAGCTCGAGTGCCATACAAGCCGAACGACTCGAGCAGGATGCTCGAGCCACGGAGGCCACCATGAAGCTGATTGAACTTCGCGGCATCCGCAAAAGCTTCCAGCTCGGGGAAGTGCCGCTGCATGTGCTCAAGGGCATCGACCTCGAGATCGGCCAAGGGGAATTCGTCGCCTTGACCGGTTCCTCCGGCTCCGGCAAGAGCACCCTGATGAACACCCTGGGCTGCCTCGACCGTCCCAGCTCCGGCCAATATTTCCTTGAGGGACGCGATGTCGCGGGAATCTCCAACGACGCCCGCGCCGGGATCCGCAATTCCCGCATGGGCTTCGTCTTCCAGAGCTTCAATCTGCTGCCCCGGACCCGCGCCATCGATCAGGTGCAATTGCCCCTCGCCTACGCTGACAAATTCGTCCCGGCCCGCGAGGCGAAACGCCGCGCCGAGGCGATCCTGCGCCGCGTCGGACTCGGCGAACGCATGGATCACTTTCCGTCGCAGCTCTCCGGCGGCCAGCAGCAGCGCGTCGCCATCGCCCGCGCTCTGATCAACCAGCCGCCGCTGCTCTTCGCCGACGAACCCACCGGCAACCTCGACTCGACCACCACCCAGGAAGTGCTGCAGATGTTCCGCCAGCTCAATGACGAAGGCATCACCATCCTCCTCGTCACCCACGACCCCAAGGTCGCCGCCGCCTGCAAGCGAGTGATCCGGATGAGTGACGGCCTGATCGAGTCGGACAGCCTGATCAGCAACCAGGTTGAAAGGTTGAAAGGTTGAAAGGCAAACTCATGAAGAACAGTGACAAACGATTCATATGTGACAGCTGGGGAGTTCCATGTGGCCATCGTGGCGGCTGTTGCAGCTCCGCCTTTCAACCTTTCAACCTTTCAACCTTTCAACTCCTGAGGCTGAGCTAATGCGTTTCCTCCGCCTGCTTTTTGCGGCTGCCGCAGCTCTGCGCCGCAACATCCTGCGCTCGGCCCTGACGACCCTTGGCATCGTCATCGGCGTCGGCTCGGTGATCGCCATGATGGAGATCGGCAACGGCTCCACCGAGGCGATCCGCCGCACCATCGCCAGCCTCGGCTCGAACCAGCTCGTGGTCATCCCCGGCGCCGCCTCGAGCAGCGGCGCCAGCTTCGGCATGGGCTCGGGCACCACGCTCACCCCCGCCGATGCCGTCGCCATCGCCCGTGAATGCGACTCGGTGCGGGTCTGCGCCCCGGTGCTGCGCGCCCGCTCAAACCAGGTGATCTTCGGCAGCCGCAACTGGGTGCCGAGCGAGATCCAAGGATCGACCGCCGAGTTCCTCGAAGTGCGCGACTGGAAGCTCGCCGAGGGCGACAACTTCGACGAGCGCGCCGTCAACAGCGCCAGCCAGGTCTGCATCCTCGGCCAGACCGTGGTCAAACAGCTCTTCGGCGATGTGTCGCCGATCGGCAAGGAGATCCGCCTGAAAAGCGTCAACTTCCGGGTCATCGGCGTGCTGGAAACCAAAGGCGCCAACATGATGGGCCGAGATCAGGACGACCTGCTGCTTGCGCCCTGGACCACCCTGAAATACCGCGTCTCCGGCGACAACAGCGGCGGCGGCGGATCTTCCGGCAACGCCAACGCCAGCTCCGAGGCGCACCCGCTCTACCCCGGCGCCAACACCAAGCTCTATCCCGACAAATCCGCCGTCCAAAAGCGCAACAGCCCCCTGCCGATGCGGCTCGACAACATCGACCAGATCCTCTGCTCCGCCGCGTCGCAGCAGGAAATCCCGGTGGCGATCCAGCAGATCACCGCGCTGCTCCACGAACGCCACCGCATCCCCGTGGGGGAACCCGACGACTTCACCATCCGCGACATGGCGGAGATCACCAAGATGATGAGCTCGACCAGCATCCTGATGACCAATCTCTTGATGATCGTCGCCGCCATCTCGCTGGTGGTCGGCGGCATCGGCATCATGAACATCATGCTGGTGTCGGTGACCGAGCGCACCAAGGAAATCGGCCTGCGCATGGCGATCGGCGCTCGCGCCGGCGACATCATGCGGCAATTCCTCGCCGAATCGGTGGTCCTCTGTCTCGCCGGCGGCCTGCTCGGCATCGTCCTTGGCCGCTGCTGCTCGATGATTGTCGCCACGGTGCTGCACTGGCCGATCGTCACCTCGCTCGCCGCCATCGTCGTCTCGGTCAGCGTCTCCGCCATCGTCGGCGTCCTCTTCGGCTTCTACCCCGCCTGGAAGGCCTCACGGCTCGACCCGATCGAGGCGCTGCGTTATGAGTGAACTGGGACACAACGGGGACACGGCTGGGACACAGCTGAGACACAACTGGGGAATCGAACACATGGCTCGCTTGCGCTCACTACCTTCCACACTCTCCCTTCTGGCTTTTGCGGCGCTCTGCGGCTGCGCCGTCGGCCCCGATTACCAGGTTCCCAAACCCGAACTGCCGGCGCAGTGGCTGGAGGCGAAAGGAAGCGAGCAGACTGCGAATCTGGAACGCTGGTGGACCGGCCTGAAAGACCCTCAACTCGACGCCCTGATCCAGCGCGCCGAAAGCGGCAGTTTTGATCTCAAATTGGCCCTGTCGCGACTGCGTCAATCGCGCGCCGAACACGGCATCGCCGATCTCCAATGGCAACCCTCGCTCGATGCCAGCGCCGGCGTCACCCGCAGCGGCGGCGCCCGCCCGCCGGTGAACAGCTTCCGGACCGGACTCGACGCCAGCTGGGAACTCGACATCTGGGGCGCAGCGAGACGCGGCGAAGAAGCCGCCGCCGCCGAAGTCCTGGCCGCAACCGAGGACGTCAACGCCGTCCGCCTCGCCCTGCGCGCCGAAGTGGCTCTGCAATACCTGAACCTGCGCAACCGCCAGCTCCAGCTCGACATCGCCAAGCGCAATGTCGAAGCGCAGCAGCGCAGCGTCGAGATCACCCGCAAGCGCCAGCAAGCCGGCTTCATCGCCGGCCTCGACGTCGCCAACGCCGAAGCCCAGGTGGCCAACACCGATGCCCAGATCCCGGGCTTCGAAAAAGACATCGATCAGAGCTGCTACACCCTCGCCACCCTGCTCGGTGTCAGCCCGGCCTCTCTGGTGGCCGAATTGAAGGTCGCCGCGCCGATGCCGGCCTCGACCTTCGAGGTGCCGCTGGAATTGCCTGCCTCGCTCCTGCGTCGCCGTCCCGACATCCGCCGCGCCGAAGCCCGCTTGCAGGGGGCCAGCGCCCGCAGCGGCGTCGCCACCGCCGATCTCTTTCCCCGCCTGATGCTCAAGGGCAGCGTCGGCCTGCAGAGTTCCGAAGCGGCGCATCTCACCGACGGCGCTTCGCGTTTCTGGTCCTTCGGTCCCAGCCTCAGCCTGCCGCTGTTCAATCGCGACGCCATCCGCTTCAACATCGAAGTGCGGAATGCGCAAGAGGAGCAGGCCCGCCTTAGCTACCAGTCGATCGTCATCGGCGCTCTTTCCGAGACCGAATCGGCCCTCAGCGCCCTGCGTCAGGAGCTCGAGCATCAACGTCGTTTAGACAAGGCCCTGGTCCTGATCATCAAGGCCGAGGATCTCGCCAAGCAGCTCTACGCCAACGGCCAGACCGACTTCCTCAACGTCCTCAGCGCCCAGCGCTCGCGCTTCAGTGCCGAAGCCGCCCTGGCGAGCAGCCGGATGAACTGCGCCAGCGCCTGGATCGCAGTGCACAAGGCCCTCGGCGGTGGCTGGGAGGCGGAGACGAAGTGAGCCATTTTGCCATGAGCCATTGTATCTAGGACGAAGCTTGTGTAGATTGGCCCACTACTCTATCTCATTTCCGAGGGTGTTTATGATCCAGACCTCGATCAATCTGCCGGATGACAAATGGTGGCTGGAAGAACAGCCGGAACGGCCGCCGATGCCCTGCTTCGAGGGCTTGGACAAGATCACGGTGATCGAAGCGCTGCGTCGTGATGTCGACGAAGGCAAAGTGGAGATCGTCGAGGTGCCCAGCATGGTGACGCAGGTGATCGATCTGCTTAACAGCCCGGAATGGAATTACAACCAGCTTATCAAGCTGATCGAGCAGTCGCCAGGGATGATCGGCGACTTCCTGTCCCTGGCGAATTCGGCCTCCTTCTCGCGAGGGGCCAAGGTGACTGATCTGCGCAACGCCATGCCGCGGCTCGGCAAGGATGCGATCAAGGCGATCCTTTTTGTCAACCTCGGCAAGATGTTCACCCCGAAGGATCCGCTGCTGCGCAAGGTGGCGCAAGACGTGATCGATCACAGCATGGCGGTCGGGCGGATCGCCAGCTTCCTCAGCACCCGCGTCAAGATCGATCCCAACTCCGCCTTCCTCGCCGGCACCCTGCACGACATCGGCAAGCTCGCCCTGCTCAAACACGTCGCCTCCCATTACAAGCTGCCCCACGATCCCTCTATCGTCCCGCACGAAAGCCTGTTCGCCGAGATCTTCTCCGAGATCCACGAAGAGGCCGGGCGCGTCGTCTGTCAGCGCTGGGGACTCGAGCCCGACATCCAGGCCGCCATCGGCTTCCATCATTTCTTCAAGCCCCTTGCTCAAGGCCAAGAATCGAAGCGCTATCTCCACCTCGCCGCCTTGGTCAACTTGGCCGACATCATCGTCCGTATCCTCGGCAAAGGCATGCCGCATCCTCCCTGCGACCTTTTCAAGACCCTGCCGGCCAAGGTCATCGGCCTCGAATACACCGACACGACCAAGATCTTCTTCGCCAAAATCCCGGCCTTGGTGCAGCAGGATTGAAAAAACCGACCTATGCAACTCCGGTTTGATCTTTATGCCCCCGCATACCTCGGCGACCGGGGAGTGAGGGAGGAGGGGAGTAAGGGAGTAGCTCCCTGCAGCTCACTCCCTTACTCCCCTGTTCCCTTACTCCCTAGCTTGTTGATCGTTATGTCGATTTGCAGAGGTTGAAAAAACCTCGGACCGCAAGGCCCGAGGTTTTTTCGCTTCACCAAGATGCTGCGCTCAAGCTTCCGCCCACTGCTTCCGGACCAATGCGATCGCCGCCTTGGTCTTCGCTTCGTCGCCACCGCGGCATTCGAAGCTGACCGCGCCGGTGTAGCCGACCTCTTTCAGCGCCTTGAAGCCCTGGGTGTAGTTGTCGGCGTCGCCGTCTGTCCCCGGCAGAGCGCGTTGACGACGGGAGGCGATGTGGACGTGGTGGATCCAGCGGGCGCCGCTGAGAATCGCGGCGTAGTCGGAGGTCTCCTCCCAGGTCATGTGCCAGAGGTCGGCCATCATGGCGCAGCCTTCGTTGTCGACGTCGCGGCAAATGCTGGCGCCTTCCGCCACGGTGCGGATGAAATAGGTTTCATCGCGGTTCAGCGGCTCGAGCAGGAGGCGGGGTTTGTGCTCCTTGGCAAAGTTGCCGAGGGTTTTCAGGATCGACTGGCCTTCGTCCTTGCGGTCCCAGCGGGTGAAGCCGGTGAGGTGCTTGCGGGCCTCAAGGTCGGGCATCGCCGCCTGGCCGTGGAAGGCGGGAACGTAGATGACGCCGGAAGAGCCGATCTCGCCAGCGGCTTCGAGCAGGCGCTTCATCGAATCTTCGAACTGCTGCCGCACCTTCGGGTCCGCCGCGATCGCCCAGCCCTGGAAGCCGGCGCAAACCGCCGTCACCGGCAGGCCGCTCGCCTTCGACGCGTCCCGGATCTCCTTGTAGTGCTCGGGAAGGCCGCCGCCGCCGACTTCCACCGCATCAAGCCCGAGCTCGCGAGCCCGGGCGAATTTCTTCATCCAGTCGCCCCCGCCGAGGTGCCCCGGCTGGGCCGACAAAGTGAGCTTGCCGGCGCCAGAAGGCGGCGCTGTGTTTTCGGCTTTCAAAGTGCTGCTCAGGATTCCTCCGAGAGTGGCAGCGGCGACGAATTGACGGCGGTTGAATTCCATGAATTTCTCCTGATTCTGGGTGAGGCTTTGGGGGACGACCAGCTTTGACTCACCGCTTCGGAGCTTGTTCCAAATCGAGAGTATTATGAATATACGGCCTTCTGCCGGGAAAAACTGTCTCGCTCATTCTGCGTCTTCTGCGGCAAAAATGAGCTTCGTCAGTTTGGAGACTACCACGGGACGCCAGCGATCCAATAGATGAACAAAAATTCTTTCCGTGCCCTCCGTGCTTTCCGTGGTTCAACTCAAATCACCTCGACTATCCGTGTTCAGCAGTTATCTATGTCGCACACTGTTCCCCCAAAAACCCAGGAGCCCTACGATGCGTCGTCCCGCCCAGATCACTCTTTGCGCTCTCCTTGCCCTCAGCGCCTCCGGTTGCGCCCAGCTCGAACAGTTCAGCTCGCTGCTCAGCGCCGATGCCATCCCCGGCACCGACAGTATCGCCGCCGGCCTGCGCGAAGCACTGCGTAAAGGCACCGAGAAAGCGGTCAACGACCTCGCTCGCCCCGGCGGATTCTCCGGCAGCCGCAGCATCGGCCTGCCGAGCTCCCTGCAAGGCCCCGCCGATAAGCTCCGCAAAATCGGCTTCGCCGCTCATGTCGACAAGTTCGAAGGGCTGCTCAATACCGCCGCCGAAAAGGCCACGCCCGCCGCCGCCAGCATTTTCGCCAAGGCGATCTCGTCCCTGACCCTAGACGACGTCAACGGCATCCTCCACGGCGGCCCCACCGCCGCCACCGATTACCTCCGCAAAAGCTCCCTCGCCGAAGTCCGCGCCGCCGTCCTTCCGGTCATCCGCAGCCAGCTCGAGCAGGTCGGCGCCGTCGCCGACTTCAATAACCTGCGCGCCAAATACAACGCGCTGCCCCTGGTCACTCCGATCAAGGCCGGACCCGACGACTACGTCGCTGAACGCAGCTGCGACGCCATCTTCGCCAGCCTCGCCGCGATGGAGACCGACATCCGCAGCAACCCCGCCGCCCGCACCAGCGAGCTGCTCCGCAAGGTCTTCGCCATGCAGGACAAGAAATAAGGGAACATAGGGAGTGAGGGAACAAGGGAGTTGGGGAGTG
>CAMCSH010000163.1 GCA_945877655.1 Lentisphaera araneosa HTCC2155
TTCCACGACCCCTTCAGGGTCAGAAATCATAACTCATTCCAACCCAGGGTGTCGCCGATGCGGCTCAACCCTGGGCTAAAATCTGAAACCCCTTTGGGGTCAAGCTGCAGTTGAGCTCAAACAAGTTCGACAGCGGTTTTTAGGTTCAAGGGCTGACTCCTCGAGTAGCTTGTTTGTAGTTTCTTACAAACAGCTTGCCATGAGTCAGTCCTTCTTCATCTCTCGGGTTCAACTTCGGAATTCAGGCTAAATCTTCAGGCCGTCAAGAAGCTTGACCAAGCTCAGTGGACAGTCTCGTGCTGTTCGCCGAGGTAGGCTTCGATGACGGCGGGGTTTTTCTGAATTTCTGCCGGGCTGCCCTCGGCGATTTTTTCGCCGTGGTCGAGGACGGTGATGTGTTCGGAGATGCGCATCACCAGCTTCATATCGTGTTCGACCAAGAGGATGGCGAGGGAGAAGCGGTCGCGGATCATCCGGATGGTCGACATCAGCTCTTCTTTTTCGGTCGGGTTCATGCCGGCGGCGGGCTCGTCGAGGAGCAGCAGTTGCGGCTTGGTGGCGAGGGCCCTTGCGATCTCGAGGCGGCGCTGGTCGCCGTAGGGGAGAGAGGCGCAGTTCTCGTGCATCCGCGAGTCGAGCTTGAAGATGGCGAGGAGCTGGCGGGCTTCCTCCTGGATCCGCGCTTCCTCGGCGTCGAAAGCGGCGCCGCGGAAAAGGGCTTGGAAGGGCCCTTGTTTCGAGTGCAGGCGCAGCGCCGTGCGGATGTTGTCGAAGACGCTCATCGAGCGGAAGAGACGAATATTCTGGAAGGTGCGGGCGACGCCGAGGCGGACGATGGCGGCGGAGTTCTTGCCCTGCACCGGTTGACCGCGGAAGAGGATGCGGCCGGAAGTCGGGGTATAGACGCCGGTGATCAGGTTGAAGGCGGTGGTCTTGCCGGCGCCGTTGGGGCCGATGAGGGCGACCAGCTCGCCTTCGCTGATGGTCAGATCAAGCTCTTTCACCGCCGTCAGTCCACCGAAGCGGACGGTGGCTTTTTCGAGTTGTAGAAGGATGGGCTTCATCCTGAAATCCGCAGTTTAAAGGTTGAAAGGTTGAAAGGTTGAAAGGAAACTGCAGCAGCAACGATCAACGGGAGAGGAGATCGCCGCTTCGCTTGATGCAGCTTGCTTGTTCTTGGCTTGTTGCTGATGTTCATGTGCGTGCCTTTCAACTTTTCAACCTTTCAACCCGGTTCCAGTCAGCTTCATTTCTTCTCTCCGCGCTGGAAGAGGCGGCTGGCGTCCCAGGAACCGAAGAGGCCTTGGGGACGAAGGAGCATCAGGGCAATGAGCAGGACTGAGTAGAAGAGCAGGCGGTTGCCGAGAATGCCGTGCAGCATTTCGGGGGCGCCGGGGAAGATCTTGAAGACGAACTGGTCGAGATAGCTCAAGCACTGCGGCAGGAGGGTGAGGATGACGGCGGCGGCGATGACTCCGGCGGTCGAGCCCATGCCGCCGAGAATGACGATGACGACGATGTCGATGCTGCGCATGAAGTCGAAGGATTCCGGCGTCACATTGCTGGTCAGGTGGCCGGAGAGGGCGCCGGCGACACCGGCAAGGCCGGCGCCGATGGCGAAGGCGGTGACCTTGGTGCGGGTGGCGGGAACGCCCATCGATTCGGCGGCGATTTCGTCATCGCGGACGGCGAGGAAGGCGCGGCCCCAGGTGGAATTGACGAGACAGCCGACGAGAGCGACGGCGAGGGCGACCCAGAACCAGATCCAGCCGAGGGAGGCGATGCCGGGGACATGCATGCCGGAGGAGCCGATGAAGCTGAATTTGTCGCGGACCGCTTCGCTGTTGTGGAAGTTCTTGAAGGCGACGCCGACGATCTGGCCGAAGCCGAGGGTGACGATGGCGAGGTAGTCGCCGCGGAGTCGCAGCGAGGGAATGCCGACGAAGATGCCGACCAGAGCGGCGATGAGTCCGGCGGCGAGTGTGGCGGCGAAGAAGGCGGCGTGGGCGTTCCAAGAGAAGTGGCCGTGATCACCCGCCTCCAAGATGAAGCTGTTGCTGATGAATCCGGCGGTGTAGGCGCCGACCGCCATGAAGGCGGCGTGGCCAAGGGAGAACTGGCCGGTGTGGCCCATGATCAGGTTGAGGCCGACAGCGGCGATGATGTTGATCCCCATCATCTGCAGGGTGTAGGCAAGGTGCTCGTTAATTTGACCTGCGCTCACTTGCAGGCCGAGGGCAAAGAGCAGGGCGCCGAGAAGAGCGAGATGTTCGCGGCGCATCAGACCTTCTCCTTGTCGCTGCGGCCGAGCAGGCCGGTTGGCTTGAAGAGGAGGACGAGGATGAGAACAGCGAAGGCGATGGCGTCTTTCCATTGCGAGAAGTTCTCCGAGGCGCCGACCCAGGTCTCGGTGAGTCCGAGGATGAGGGCGCCGAGGGCCGCGCCGGCGAGCGAGCCGATGCCGCCGAGGACGGCGGCCGCGAAGGCCTTGAGGCCGGGCATGATGCCCATCTGCGGATCGATCGAAGGAGCGTACATGGCGTAAAGGACGCCACCGGCGGCGGCGAGGGCGGAGCCGAGCGCGAAGGTGCGTGAGATCACCTTGTCGTTATTGACCCCCATCAAGGCGGTGGCGGTGGGGTTGAGCGACAGGGCTCGCATCGCCAAGCCGGTTTTGGTGCCTAGCACCAGCCAGGTGAGGATGCCGAGGAGGAGGGGAGTGATGATCAGGATCATCATCTGGACGTATTCAATGATCACGTCCTCCTTGCCGCAGGTGAAGGAGATCGGGTCATGTTCGATCAGCGGCGGGAAGGCTTTGTTAGTAGCTCCGAAGAAGATCTGGGCGAGAGTTTGGAGCAAGAGCGACACGCCGATAGCGGTGATCAGGACGGTGATCTTGGGGCGGCTGCGCAGCGGACGGTAGGCGAAACGCTCAATCGCCATGCCGAGCAGGGCGCAGGCGACCATGGCGACAACTAGGACAAAAATGAACTTCGGCCAGCCGGGCTGAGTCAGCCATTCACAGGATTGGAATCGGGTACTACCGTCTGGGTTCTTGGCGCCTTTTTGAAGGAGATCACAGACGCCCCAGCCGGTGAAGGCTCCGAGCATGAGGATGTCGCCGTGGGCGAAGTTGATGAAACGGAGGACGCCGTAGACCATGGTGTAACCCAAGGCGATGAGGGCGTAGATCGCTCCGAGAGCGAGGCCGTTGACGAGTTGCTGAAGAAAATCCGCCATCGGCCGACTGCTTTGCTTGAATGAAAATCAGGGCTGGACGGTGGACTTGTATTTGAAGGCGCCGTCCTTGATCTCTAGGATGACGGCGGACTTGGTGGCGTTGCGCTCGGCATCGAGGGTGATGGCGCCGGTGACACCGGCGAAGCCTTTGGTGGCAGCGATGGCGGCGGTGAGCTTGGCGCTGTCGGTGCCTGCAGCGCGCTTGATGGCGTCGGCGAGGACGAGGACGGAGTCATAGCCGAGGGCGGCCATGGCGTCGGGGACTTTGTTGTACTTGGCTTTGTAGCGCTTGATGAAGTCCTGGATCACCGGGGCGGCATCTTCTTGCGAGTAGTGATTGGAGAAAAAGCAGCCTTCGAGCGACTTGCCGCCGACTTCGAGGAGGGCGGGGGAGTCCCAGCCGTCGCCGCCGAGGAGGGGAGCCTTGAGACCGAGTTGGCGGGCTTGTTTGGCGATCAATGCCACTTCCGAGTAATAGCCGGGGACGAAGATGGCGTCGGGCTTTTCCTTGCGGATGGCGGTGAGCATGGAGCGGAAGTCCTTGTCGCCGGCGCCGTATTGGCGTTCGGCGACAACTTCGCCGCCGTTGGCAGTGAAATGCTTCTTGAAGAACTGGGTGAGGCCGACGGAGTAGTCATTTTTCGAGTCGGTGAGGATGGCGACGCGTTTGGCCTTGAGGGTATCGAGGGCGAACTTGCTCATCACGGTGCCTTGGAAGGGGTCGATGAAGCAGATGCGGAAGATTTTGTCGCCGGCGGCAGTGACCTTGGGGTTGGTCGAGGCGGGCGAGATCATCGGGATGCCGGCGGCCTGGGCGACGGGAGCCATTTCGAGGGAGGCGGAGGAGGCGACTTCGCCGAGGAGCGCGACGACTTTGTCGGAGGAGAGCAGCTTCTTGGCGGCGGCGGCGGGTTCGCCGGGTTTCGACTGGTCGTCGACGGTGATCAGTTGCAGTTTGCGGCCGAGAACACCGCCGGCGGCGTTGATCTCTTCAATCGCCAGTTTCGAGCCTTCATCGGAAGCGACGCCAAAGGTAGCGCGGCCACCGGTGAGCGAGGCGACCTGGCCGACCTTGATGTCGTCTTCGGCCAGCAGCGGCAAGGTGCTGAGAAACAGGCAGCTCAGAAGGGCGGCGATCGATTTCATGGCGGGGCTCCTCGTTGTTGAATGGGGCCGAATCTAGGCGGGGGACGGGACGGTGTCAAGACACTTCATCAATGCCAAATCTTTCCGAGACGGTCTTTCTTCATCAGGGATCTTGGCTTGAGTGCTGTTAAAGTATGGGAGCTTTCGCAAGTTCTGATTCCGCCCTTAGCTTAGCTTCGTATGAACAGGAGCGAGTATGCAGATGTCTCAATGGAGCGCCGAAATTGCGGATCTGCCAGGAATGCGTCTGGAGCATTTGCGCGATGCGCTGATTGCCGCCGGTCAATGGCCGGAAATTTCGACTCGTCTCTGCCGTCTCGCCCAGGCTCCTGCTGCTCCACCCGAGTTGCAGAACGCGGCGATAGAGAGATTCCGTCGCCGCCACAACCTGGAGAGCAGCCGGGCGCTGCAGCAATGGCTCAGCTTGCATCATCTCGAGGAAGGGCAATTGCGCGAGTATTTCAGCCGACTTGAAGAGATGGGGGCGGTGGATGACGGTGAAGTCTCAGCGGCTTGGCTGCGCCTCGAATATGGCTTTGGACTGGAAGCGACCTCGTGGCGGGAATCGCTGCAGAAGCGACGTTTCGCTTGGTTGCTGTCGGGAGGTGGCGAACTGCCGGACTGGGCCGGACTGGAAGCGCAATGGCAGAGGTATCAGGATGAATCATTAAAGATCTTAGATCCTATTACCGATTGGCGATTGCCGCCGGAGCAGATCGCCGAATTGATTTCCACCCAGCGTCTGCGCAACGCTGCCGATGAACACGGGTGGGCCCTGTGAGCGTCTTCCCGAAACTGCGTTTTGTACCTCAGGCGGAAGCGGCCGACTGCGGGCCGTGCTGCCTGGCGATGGCCCTCAGTCTCTGGGGACGGGACGTCCCTTTATATATCTTGCGTAAGCAGAGCGGCGGCGATGCGACGGGCTCGAGCGCTGCTGAACTCAGCCAGATCGCGGCGAGGCACGGATTGCTCTGCCGTTTCCGGCGCTTGACATTGGAGGAGCTCAGTTCCGGGCCGTTTCCGGTGCTGGCGCACTGGCGCGGCAGTCATTGGATTCTCATCCTTGGTGTCAATGCCGGGCGCCTGCAGATCGCCGATCCGGCCGAAGGTCTGGCCGAAATTGCCATTGAGGACGCTGCCGGGCTTTACTCCGGGGTGGCGGCACCCTTGGAAATGCGGCCCGGGGAAGTGGCGGAGGAGATTTCCATCCTCCAGGCACTGGCTCCTTACTTGAAAATTCACGCCCGCCACCTGCCGGTGGGATTGGCCGGCGCCTTGCTCAGCGGCGGTAGTCTGATCGCTTTGATTTTGATCTTCGGCGCCTGGCTCGACAACGCGACCGAGGTAGAGACTTTCGGACGCCATTTGATCTGGATCAGTTTTTGCATGGCGACTTTGGTCGCCGGGCAGGGGCTGCGGCTTTGGCATTCACTCAATTGCGGACGACGCATCGACCTGGCGCTGCTCAATCATTGCGCGGAACAGCTAGCCCGGCACCCCGCCGGCAGTGCCATGCGGCAGGACGAAGTGTTGCGCCGCGTCGAGCGCAGCCTGGAGATCCGCAGCTATTTGGTCGACGGGGTCAGCGAGGTCTTGCAGGCGGCGGTCGTCCTCACCGGTGTCGTCGTGGCGCTCGACATGATGAAGGCTCCTCTCCTGATCTGCTTCGCCTGGCTTGCGCCCTTGTTGCTTCTGGTCCTCTGGATCAGTGAACGCCGCGGCAAAAGCGCCAGCGAAAAGATCAGTTCGCTCCGTTTGCGCCTGATGAGGCTGCAGCAGGATTGCCTGGCCTGCGGTGAAGATCTCCGCGGCTCCGGTTCCCTGGCGAGGCATCTTGCCGCGACGGCGGAGCTCAATGCCGATCTCCTGGAGCAGATGCAGAGACTGAAACGGTTGGGCGGCTTTCAGGATCTTCTCGGCCTGTGCGCCGGATTGGCGGCGTTTTTTCTTGCCGCCCTTTTCCAGTCCGACCGTCTAGCGATGGCGGATATCGGCCAGGGTCGATTCCTGGTCTTTGCGCTCCTGTCTTTGCTAGGTTGCTTGGCGGCGGTTCGCCTGCTTGCAACCCGCTCCCGCCTGCAGCGCAGCGCTCGGTTGCTCGCCGACCTCGAGGATTTTCTTTCCTTTGGTTGCAGCCGGATGGAAACCGGAGCCAGCGGCGGCGCCTTCCGCCTGAGTCTCAATGCCACTGCCGGGCAAATTTGCGTTCTCGAGGTCCGTCAGGGCGAAAGGATCTTCCTTCACGGACCCGGCGCCACGGCTTTGCTGCGTCGGCTGGCTGGCTTGGAGAGTCCTTTCTTAGGAGACCTCGAAATGCTTCCCGGTGGGCGACCGGGGAGGTCTTGGATGGGGCTGTCGTCGTCCTTGCTTGGCGCCAGCCTGGCTCGCAATCTCGATCTCGGGGCATCGGAGCCGGACGAAGTGGCGTGCCGCCGGGCGCTCCGCGATGCCGCCGCGGACGACGCCTTGCTGCTCCCGGGCGCATTGCACGCTCGGCTCGGTTCCGGTGGCTGGGATCTGCCGGAGGATCTGGAGAGGCGAGTCCTTCTGGCACGTGCGTTTTGTCATCGGCCGGGCCTGATTCTTCTTGAGCAAGCCAGTCGCAGCCAGAATGAGGAGCAGGTGTTGATTTTGCGTTTGCAACTGGCCGAGCGGCTCGAGGGCTCGACCCTGATCCTGGTCGATGACGATGTTCGCCTGGCCGCCGCCTGCCACCGTCGTTTTTATGTTCCATCAGCTCCTTGAAGCGGTCGGTAATCACAATTTTTCTGGCAAGGTTATGGCCTTGCGGTGAAGACTTTGGCCGGGATGGCATTAAACTTGGAGGCTCAAACCGAATGGATCACTATGCAATTTTGGCCTCACCTCGTCGCTTTTGTCACCCGCAAGCCCATGCCTCTCTCAGAGGACTGGAAAAGTTTCACCTTGGAAAGCTTCGCCCGGGATGAACGGGGCCCCGTTCTACTTGTCGCTCTCGAGCTCGATCCCGAGCCTTTGAAGATGCGCAAATATGTCAACCCGCAGTTCCTCCGCAGCCGCATCGTCGATGTCCTCGATTGCCTGACCTATTACTCCTCGATCGACGGGCAGGAATCGCCCGGCTTCATGCATCTTGAGGATCCCGAAAGTCATTTCTACGGTGATCTGCAGATCAACTGGGTCCCCGGAAATCGTAAAGATGCCAAGGCCGGCTTGCAGCTGAAATTCCCCGAGGAATGGGACGAGACCATGGAGCAATCGGTGCGCCGCGCTCTTCTGCCGCTGCTCAAGCCCCTGGGTCGTCGTCCCGAAATCGGCCTCAGCTTGAGCGTTCGACTTCAACCGGCTCACCCGAAGTGGGCCGTTCCTGAAAAGTTCGCCCACCTCAGCTTCTGAGAGGCTCCCGGAATCGAATGGATTCCGGGTGATTTTTTTCCAGCCAAGAACCCCATGACTGCCCATGAATGAAGAAGTCTCGATCGAAGATGAAATCGTCTTTCCTCCGCCTGAAATCCTCTACCAGGATGACGTCCTGGTGGTGATCTCCAAGCCCTCCGGCCTGGCAGTCCACCCCTCCGAAATGGTGCACGACCGGATCACTGCCTTGTCCCTGGTGCGCGATGCCGTCGGCTGTTATGTCCATCCGGCGCACCGCCTCGACCGCGGCACTTCCGGCGTCCTAGTTTTTACCAAGGATCGCGAAGCTTGCGGCAAGTTGATGCAGGGCTTCGCCTCCCGCGATTTCCGCAAAAGCTATATGTGCGTGGTGCGCGGCTGGGCTGCCGACAGCGGCCGCCGCGACGCACCCTTGAAGCACAGCAACGGCAAAGACGTGCAAGAAGCCGTCACCGCCTGGACCACCTTGGCCAAGACCGAGATCGAAGGCCCTTGCGGCAACTACGCGACGGCTCGTTACTCGCTCTTGCATGTGCTGCCGGAGACTGGACGATTCCACCAGATCCGTCGCCACATGCGCGATGAAAACCATCCTCTCATCGGCGATACCCAAGAAGGCGACTCGCGGCAAAACCGCTTCTTTCGCGAGAAGACCGGGGTCAATCGCCTCATGCTCCATGCCTTGAGCTTGGAATTTCAGCATCCTGTCGACGGCCGGACGATGACCATTCGAGCCCCTGTGACCGAAGACTTCCTCGCTCCCTTCAAGCTGCTCGGCTGGGATCAGCTCGAGCTGCCGAAGGAATAAACAATCAAGGCTTGGCGGCGGGTTTCGGCCATTCGACACCGTGGACGGCTGCTTGAGCATGGAGCGCCGGGAGAAGCGTCGTTTCCAACTCGCCCAGGCTTTGTTTTCCTTGTTCTTTGAGAAGTTGCTGCACCAGGGCTTCGCGTTCGGTCGCAAGCTTGGCTAGTAGGTGAGATTCAATTTGAGCTCGGTGGAGCGCATTTGCAAGGAATTTGTAAAAGCCCGGGAGACGGCGCAGCGAAGTCAACCCTGCAGCTCAATCACTTCCGACAATCTTCAAGAATTCTTCAAAATTCGTCCCTCAAGCCCTGGACGCATTACCATGTGTGGATATCCTATGGACCCGCCGCTGATGTGGCAGACGACCGAGAGGTCGAGAGGAGTTTGGGAGAAGAAGAGGAGTGCGATGGAAAGAGAGCTTGGAGCAGATGCTTCGGCATCTGACTCGACCCTATAAAAGTTCCCCCAGCGATGGGGGAAAGTGATGGAGAGTTTGATCCTGGCTCAGAGTGAACGCTGGCGGCATGGATTAGGCATGCAAGTGGGACGCCCCGCAAGGGGAGTCGCGAAAGGGTGAGTAACACGTGAACAATCTGCCCCGAAGTTGGGAACAACCTTTGGAAA
>CAMCSH010000164.1 GCA_945877655.1 Lentisphaera araneosa HTCC2155
GGCCTTGAAGAAGCTCGAGGAAGAGGCGATGAAAGCTCTCTGAGCGACCCGATGGCACCAGCAAAAAACCCCCGCATTCGGCGGGGGTTTTTCAGCTTTGCGGTGAGCGCAAATCAGCGCTTCTTGTCGCCTTCTTCCACTTCCGCGGCTTTCTCGAGGACCATCTTCTCCATCTCCTGCTGGTGCAGGTGATATTGACGTCGGAGATCGGGGTATTTGCAGCCGAGGATCTGGACAGCCAGGAGACCGGCGTTTTTGCTCTGGCCGATGGCGACGGTGGCGACCGGGACGCCACCGGGCATCTGAACGATCGAGTAGAGCGAGTCGACGCCGTTGAGGGTCGAGGTCTTGACCGGGACGCCGATCACCGGCAGGACGGTCATTGATGCGGCCATACCGGGCAAATGGGCGGCACCGCCAGCACCGGCGATGATCACTTGCAGGCCGCGCTCTTCGGCGCTGGTGGCGTATTCCACCAAACGCTTCGGGGTGCGGTGCGCCGAGACCACGGTGATCTCGTAAGGAATGCCGAACTTGCGCAGCACCTGGCGCGCGTCGTCCATGGTCGGCAGATCGCTGTCGCTACCCATGATGATGCCGACGAGAGGGATGGAAGGATTCATCTTAAAAATTCCGAGGTTGAAAGGTTGAAAGGTTGAAAGGTTAAAAGAATTAGCTTCAGCAGGAGTTGATTGCTCTCTTCCTATTGTTGATGCGATTACCTTTCAACTTTTCAACCTTTCAACCCGGTTCATTGTTGCTTCAGTCGAGATCAAACAGGGCTTTCGAGTAGGTCTCGGCGTCGAAGGGCTCGAGATCTCCCGGTTGTTCGCCGAGGCCGACGAAGAAGACCGGCAAGGGGTTTTCTTCCTTGATGGCGACGACGACGCCGCCTTTACCGGCGCCGTCGAGCTTGGTGACGCAGAGGCCGGTGACCCCGACCGCGGCGCCGAATTCACGGGCCTGATGCAGGGCGTTGGTGCCGGTGGAGCCGTCGACGACGAGGAGGGTTTCGTGCGGGCCCTCGGGGATGACTTTGCGAAGGACGCGAAGCAGCTTGGGCAGCTCTTCCATCAGGTCGGCGCGGGTGTGCTGGCGTCCGGCGGTGTCGATGATCAGGAAGTCGATGTTGCGGGCCTTGGCGGCGGTGCAGGCATCGAAGGCGGTGGCGGCGGCGTCGGAGCCGTGAGTGCTGGCGATCACCGGCACATCGACCCGTTGACCCCAGAGCTTGAGCTGGTCGATGGCGGCGGCGCGGAAGGTGTCGCAGGCGCCGAGCATCACCGAGAAGCCGTCTTTTTTCAAGCGGGCGGCCATCTTGCCGATGGTGGTGGTCTTGCCGGCGCCGTTGACGCCGACGACGAGGATGACGGTGGGGCCGTCTTTGGCGGTGTTGAGCGGGCGGTTGCCGCGGGCGGCGATCTCGGCGACTTCGGCGGCGGCGCTTTTCAGGATGTCGGCGCCGGTCTTGATCTTGCCGAGATTGTAGCGCTCCTGGAGCTGCCCGGCGATGCGCTTGGCGGCGGGGAAGCCGATGTCGGCGGAAACCAGGGCGCCTTCGAGTTTTTTGTACGAATCCTCATCCCAGGCTTTGGTACTGGTGAAGAGAGTTTCGATCGAGCGGTGCAGGACCGTGGCGGTGCGTTGCAGGCCGCGGCGGAAGGCGTCGAAAAGGCTCATCAGGCCGGATCCTTTTTGCCTTTCGACAGGCGGTCCAGAATGCCGTTGATGAATTTGTAGGAATCGGCTTCACCGAAGGTCTTGGCGAGGTCGATGGCTTCATCGATGATCACCGCTGCGGGAGCGCTGGCGAGGCGGATTTCGACGGCGCCGACGCGCAGGATATTGCGGTCGATGGCGGACATCCGGCTCAGAGTCCAGTTTTCCGAGGCGGCGGAGATCGATTCGTCGATCTCATCGCGAGCCTGAAGCGCCTGGCGGATCAGGGTTTCGGCGAAAGGTGCCCCTTCCGCAAGGCCCTTGGCATCAGGGATGCCGCCGATCTTGGCTTCGGAAGTGGGGCGGGTTTCGCCGCGGATCTGCGACCAGAAGAGCTTCAGCTGATCTTCGACATCGTCGGAGAATCCGGCTGCGTCTTGTTGATACAGGAAGAGGAAGGCCCATTCGCGCCCGAGGGATCGGGGACTGCGGCGGCTGCGAGGTTCAGCGCTCATATCAGTTCCCGCCGATCCATTCGGATTCGTGCCAGATGAAGCCGTAGTGGGTGCGGACTTGGATGCCGTTCACTTGGTAGAGCTTCTTCTCGAGCTGGGTGAAGGCCCAGAGGAGGGTCTGGTAGTAAGGGGTGTCCTCGATCCTGCCCTGTTCATTGGCGGTGAGGCCGATGTGGGTGAGACCGTCGGTGATCGCGATCTGCTGCAGGATGTTGATGAAGAGGATGCACTTGGGGGGGAGCTTGGCGAGTTCGGCCATGAAGGAGTTCTTGCGATAGGCCTCGAAGTTGCCGAGGTTGCCGTCAGCGGCAATGTTCTCTTTCAAGCGGCGGCATTGACGGATGAAGTCGAGAACGCGGAAGGGATCGAGGTAAAGCTTTTTGTACTTGGCGTCGAACCAAGTGGTGCGGACAAAGCGCGGGTCGTCGCCAGCCAGCTGAAAGATCATTTCGACTTCAGTGGTGAAATTATCGTAATCCGAAAAGAACAGTTTACCGAGATCCTTGACGATTTCCTTGACGTCGGGTTTGGCGAGGAGATCTTCTAGGGTCGCCTGACATTCGGCAAGTGGTTTACGTCCTTCAACTGCTTGAGTATGAAGCTTGTCGATCTGCTGCCAGATGGTATCGAGAGTGCGTTTGGCCATGGGTTCCCCGGTGCTTAGGTAATTTGCGATTCGCAGCTTAGCGCTTCAAGAGGAAGAGTCAAGGTGGAGGGCAGAGGCCGTCGCCTCCCTCCCCAGCGGGCGACACTCCCGGTCCGGCGCAGTCCGCCATGGAATCCGGGGGCTTTTTTTGCGTGTCTCTTGTGACGCGGCTGAAGCGAGGCATCTTCAACCATCACGCCCGCCGCAACCTAGGAAATCCCATGCGTCTCGCCTTTTTTGCCTCACTCCTTCTGAGTCTCTGCGTCCCGACCTTGTCCGCCGCCTCGCGCGGCGAGGAGCTCTTCCCCGAGCTCGATCCGGTGCTGGTGGCGATCCAACACGAACGGGCCGGCGGCTCCGGCGTCATCATCTCGGCCGACGGCTACATCCTGACCAATGGCCATGTCGTGTCGCTGATGGATCCCGAACAGCCGCGCGAAACCGCCCGCCGCATCACCGTCATCCTCAACGACGAGACCAAATACCAGGCGCGGGTGATCGGCTTCGGCCTCGATCCCGATGTTGCGCTGCTCAAGATCGAGGTCCCCCATCCGCTCAAGGCGGCCAAGCTGTCGCTGGCTCAGCTGCGCACCGGCCAGACGGTTTTCGCCTTTGGTGCGCCCTTCGGCCTGCGCCGCACCTTGACCCAGGGCATCGTCTCCAATCCGGCGCAGACTTCGCTTGATACCTTCACTTCGGTGATCCAGACCGATGCGCTGATCAATCCGGGCAATTCCGGCGGCCCGCTCTTCAACGAAGCCGGCGAAGTCATCGGCCTCAACACCTACGGCGGCGAAGGCAACGGCTTTGCCATCCCGGTCGCCGTCGCCCGCACCCTGGGCGAGCAGTACCGCGACCACGGCCGCTTCCGCCGCGCCGGCTTGTCCTACTTCATCAGCAAGGCGATGCCGGAAAACTTCGCCCGCGCCCTCGGCACACCGCAGGGGATCTTTGTCGACTTCGTCCTGCCGGGTTCTGCCGCGGCGAAACAGGGACTGAAAGATGGCGACGTCATCGTCAAGATGGACGGCGTCGCGGTGAAGGGCGCCAGCGAAGAGGATTACAACAATTGGAACTGGGACCTGGTCACTCGTCATCCCGGCGACAAGTTGAGCTTGGGCATCCTGCGCCGCGGCGCTGCCGGCCAAGCCTGGCTGCCAATGGAACTGAGCTGCGTCCTCGGCGAAGATGAACTGCTACCCGCGCTCGGCCACCAGATCGGCGAGCTGCCGGAAACCCTGTATCCCGAGATCGGTCTCGGCATCCAGAAGGTGACGCCGTTTGTCCTCCACAGCTTCAGCCTTCCGAGTGCCGCCGGGGTGAGGGTGACTTCGGTGAGCAACGGTCCGGCGGCGCGCGCCGACATACACGGCGACGACTTGATCGTCGCGGTGGACGGCCAGCCGGTGAGTGACGATCTCTCCTTCCGCCGACTCATCGATGAGCGGCTGGTGAAGCGTGCCCGTTTCCTGGTTTTGGATCTCAAGCGCGGCAACGACCAGTCGCGCGCCGTGGTCCGGGTGCCTTATCGTCTGCGCGATTGCAAGGTGCTGATCTTGGCGGCTGCGGGCGAGCCGCAGCGCGATCTTTTCAGCCGCCGTCTGCGCCTGGCCGGGGCCGAGGTGACGGTGGCCGAAAAGGCCGACGCCGAGCTGGCCGAACGCGATTGGGACGCGGTGTTGATCGCGGCCGATACGGCAGCCGTTCCGCCCGGCGCCGAGCTCTTTCTCAATCGTCCGACCAAGCCCGGCAAAGCCTGCGTCCTCGGCCTCAGCGGCAAGGCGCCGGCCCTGCTCGCCGCTGCCGGCGCCCGCTGGAAGCAGAAGCGCCTGACCGCAGATCGCGACGCCTCCGCCCCGATCCTGAAAGCCGGGATGAACTACACCGGACGCGAAGTCGAGATCGACGAAAGTCTGGTCACCGGCACCGGCTTCGACAGCATCAGCGCCAAGGCCTTCCTCGCTGCTTTCGCCGATGCGATGGCGAAAAACCGCTGAAGATGATTTATCACTAGTGATTCAATAAATTCTATAATTGTTTGAAATTTCAGACTTCCTGACCCGCAGCAGGATGTGCTGGAGGGGATCTTATGTGCCGACGGCAGGCTTCGTCACCACTCGGGTGCGAGTAATAATTGTCGTCGCCCACAAAGCAGTTAACAAGGCGGCCGTTGTCGCTTTGGTGGACGTCGGGTCCGAGTTCTTTCAGATCAGGTTGAAGGGCGAGAAGATGACGCAGGGCGAAGCTCCTTAGCTGGGATGACCCCAAGCTAGCCACGGTCCGTTCGGTGTCTTTAGCTGCTCAAGGTGGCAAGGCCTTCACAGCTGCGCCGTGCGGCGGGTCCGGAAGTCTGAATTTAGGATATTTCATAATCCAGATACGAAATTGTGCAAGCTAGGGAATGGAACCGAGAAACTCGCGAGAAACTCTGATGAACAATCTCAAATCTCCGTCGACCTGACGGAGTCAAGAAATGAGTGTGAGCATCATCAACTGGAGTGACGCGATGAAAAAGTTCCTGAGCCACTGTTTTGCCGTCTTTGTTCTAGCTGCATCCACCGCCGCTACTGAGCTTTTGCCTGAACAAGGCCACCCCGACACCTCGGGCTGGGACAAGGTCCTCGGCGCCGACGACCTGAGTTTGGCGATCATCGACAATCCCAAGGGCTGGATCTGGGAAGCGCCGGGCACCCTGCGCAGCGAGGTCCAGGCCATGCTCTTCTCCAAGGCGGAGTACGAGAACTTCATCTTCGACCTCGAGTTCAAGTGTGAAAAGGGAAGCAACGGCGGCGTCGTTCTCTACTGCTCGGAACCAAAAAACTGGGTGCCGCACGCCGTCGAGATCCAGGTATTGGACGACCCGTCATCCAAGCCAAGCAACATCACCTGTGGCGCCTTCTACGGCCGCCAGACTGCGACCGAGTCGGCGGTGAAGCCGCTCGGCGACTGGAACCACTACACCATCACCTGCATCGGCAAAAAAATCGAAGTCCGCCTCAACGGCAAGAAGGTCAATGTCATCGACCTGGAGTGCTTCACCAGTCACCGCAATCCGGACGGCAGCAGCGCCCCCGGATTCCTGCCTGCCTCGCCTGCCACGCTGCCTAGCCGCGGCCACATCGGCCTGCAAGGCAAACACGGCAGCGGCAGCAACTGGTACCGCAATCTGCGTATCCATCAGCTCAGCGCCGTCGAAGCCAATGAGCTTGCTGCCAGGCTATTTGCGGCCAGCCCCGCCACACCCGTAGATCCCTTGGTCAGCCATGGCGCCGTGCTCTACGACAAGCTTGCCTGCCTTTCCTGCCACGGCAAGAACCTCGAGGGCGGCACCGGCCCCTGCCTCACCGATGCAGTGTGGAGCCGCGGCGGCTCGGACGCCGACATCCTCAAGACTCTGACCGATGGCTCTTCGGCCAAGGGCATGCCGGCCTACGGCGCCCTCCTGCCCGAAGAAGATCGCAAGGCTCTGCTTGCCTTCATTCGCTGCCGCTCCCAAGGCCTGCGCGAGGTCAAGTACAGCGTCTACGACGGTGCCTGGCCGAAGCTGCCTGACTTCGCCACCCTCAAGCCAGTTAAGGAAGGCTCGCTCAAGCACGGCGAGGTCCTCTCCTTGGCTCCCGGCGAAGGCCTGGCCAAGTTCGGCCTAGTCTACCGCGGCCGCTTCCTCGCCCCGACCGCCTAGTCTACCGCGGCCGCTTCCTCGCCCCGACCGCCGGCAAGTACGGCTTCAAGATCAATTCCGACGACGGCTCGCGGCTCTTCCTCGACGGCAGACTGGTGGTCGACAATGACGGCCTTCATCCCGACACCCAGACGGTTCGCGGCGAGGCCGAGCTGAGTGCCGGTGGACACGACTTCGAGCTGCGCTACATGGAAGGCGGCGGCGGCAAGTCGCTGAAGATCGCCTGGTCTGGCCCCCTCAGCTCCGGATGGCTCACCGAAGCCCCTCCCGTCACCAACCTGGTGCTGGTGAGCAACCGCGCCCGCGCCTTCCGCGGCAATCTCAAGGGCCAGACCAGCGCCCGGATGATCGCCTTCGGTCTCCCTGGCGGCGTCAACTGCGCCTACGACGCCGAACACGGCAGCTTCCCCCTCGCCTGGCACGGCGACTTCATCGACGCCGCCGGCTCGCGCCTCGACCGTGGCCAGAACTACAACCTGCCCCTCGGCCCCCAGGTCGAAGCTCTGGTCGCCGGCCCCTTGCTCCGCCTCAGCCGCGCCGATGCCGCCGCGCCGGAATTCCTCGGCTACAAGCTCGCCGGAGCCCAGGTCGTCCTCCATCTCAAACTCGGCGGCGCCCGCTGCGACCAGACCCTCGAAGCCCTGCCCGGCCGTGGCCTGAAGGTCCGCACCGTCTTCCTCGACCCCGTTCCCGGCGAACTCACCGTGCCCGAAGGCAAAAGCGGCAGCCGCAAGCTCGCCGCCGCCGAGGCTGCCGATTTCACTCTCGAACTCCCCTTCTGAACTCACCGAGGCCCACCATGAAAATCTTCCTCTCCCTCGCTCTCGCCGCCTTCTCCCTGCAGGCCGCCGAAACCGCGCCCTTTCCCGTTCTGCCGTCGCTTCCCCCCGCCGTCTTGCCCGAGGGCTACACGGTGCAGACCATCGCCCCGCCCAAGGGCGTCGCCTTCTCTGTCACCGGCCTCGACTGCGGCGCCGATGGATCTGTCTGGGTCTGCACTCGCGAAGGCGCCGTCTGGCGCCTCAAGAGCGGCACTTGGAGCCTCTTCGCCGACGGCCTGCAGGAACCCTGCGGTCTGCTGCTCGACCGCAAAGACGGCCAAGAGACCGGAGCCGTCTTCGTTGCCCAGAAGCCCGAGCTCACCGAGCTGCGCGACAGCGACGGCGACGGGCTGGCCGACGAACACCGTTGCGTCTACCAGACCGTCACCTCGGGCAACTACCACGAATTCCACTACGGGCCGGTCCGCGACGCCGTCGGCAATTTCTACGGCACCCTCAACCTCGCCCACACCAATGCCGGTGCTGCCTTCCAGCCGCAGTTCACCGTACACGGCGTCTTCATGGGCAGTTTCCCTGGTAGCTTCCGCGGCACTGCCTACAAGGCCGCTGCCGACGGCAAGAACTTCGAGCCCGTCGCATGGGGCCTGCGCTCGCCCTGTGGCGTCGGCATGATGGCGGACGGCAAGCTACTCTACACCGAGAACCAGGGCGACTACATGCCCGACTCCTTCCTTGCCGTGGTCGAGAAGGGGCAGTTCTACGGCCACCCCTCCGGCCTGCTCAATCACCCTGACTACCAAGGCAAGAAGCTCGAGTCCTTCTCCGACCAGGAGTGGGCCGCCAAGCGCGTGCCGCCGGCGGTGTGGATCATCCACGACGAGCTCGCCAACTCCCCTGGCGAACCGCGCGAGGACCTCACCGGCGGCAAGTTCGGCCCCTTCGCCGGCCAGATCTTCATCGGCGACCAGACCAAGTCGAACCTGATGCGCTGCACCCTGCAGCAGGTCAAAGGCCAGTGGCAGGGCTGCTGCATCGACTTCATCAACCACTTCCGCAGCGGCGTCGTCCGCAACGCCTTCGCCGCCGACGGCGCCCTCTGGGTCGGCGAGACCGGCCGTGGCTGGGGTAGCGTCGGCGACCTGCCTTTCGGCCTCGAACGGGTGACCTGGGACGGCAAGACCGTGCCCTTCTGCATCAAGGACATCAAGCTCGAAAAAGGCGGATTCCGGATCTCTTTCACCAAGCCCGTCGATCCCGCCAGCCTCGATGTGAGCAAGATCGGCGTCCGCCGCTGGACCTACAACTTCACCCATGCCTACGGCTCACCGCATGTCGAGCAGAAGACGGTTCCCGCCGAGGGGCTGCAGATTGCCGCCGATGGCCACAGCTTGTTCTTCTCGGCTGAACTGGTGAAGCGCCGCGTCTACCACCTCTCCTTGCCAGCACTGCGCTCCGTCGAGGGCAAGCCGCTGTCGGTCAACCACGGCTATTACACTCTCAACGAGACCTTGGACTGAAGTCGGTAACGCCTCGTCGGTCTCGAAGCTTAATCTCAATACGCTTAAAATCAGCATTGCCTTGAGCAAGGTGAAGATCGAGGTCCAGCAGACCATCGGCATGTACAAAAACCTTCAGTTCGCGGTTGGATTCGTCTTCATCACCGAACTCGAAGTCTACGAGTGATATTCGTAGAAGTCGCAAAAAAAACAACCTATTGGGAGAGCTTACACATGAGACTACAAATACATATGAAACTCGTGATCCTCGGATTAGCACTTCTGCCCGTGCTGAGTTGCGTTTCCAGAATTGAGCCCAAGGCTGAGATAGGACTACAGTCTGGTCGGT
>CAMCSH010000165.1 GCA_945877655.1 Lentisphaera araneosa HTCC2155
AGCAGAGCGCAACACCGCAAGGATTGCGGCGGCCCCAGATGGGAGCGCAGCACCGCAAGGATTGCGGCGGCCCCAGATGGGAGCTGCGGGTCACTGGATTTTGACTCCCGCCTTCCGCATCTCGTCGATGGCCGCCGGAATGTCGTCAAAGCTGAGGCCGACGCCGCGGCAGGCGGCTAACAGAAGCGTGACCCGGAAGCCGAGGCGAATGGCGTCGAGGGCGGTGGCACGGACGCAGTGGACCGGCCAGAGGACTTGTTGCAGGCCGTCCAAGGTCACCACCTGGAAGGGCGATTTGCCCGGATTATTGGCGGCGAAGCTGCCGTGATTTTCCGGGTACCAGTCTTGGGTGGCGACGACGAGGTCGTGATCGGCCATGGCGGCGTTGGCGATTGCGACCACCGCATCACCCTCGGGCACCGCGAGGGCGCCGCCGGGGCAGAAGTCGTTCTGGATGTCGAAGAGGATCAGGGCGGTCTTCATGGCGGGCTCCTTCGTTGGCTTGTCCCTGATCCAGTATTATGTAGTTTTTACACAAATATAAGGACGAGGTCCACTTTTCCGCCAGAAAATTGAAATCGGGGAGGGGGGCAAAGAATCAGCCCGGTCTTGCGACCGGGCTGAAGAAGATGAAAAGACCGACGACAGGTATAAGCCGGATTCTGTGCCTCCTTGCGGAGCGGCTACCATTTGACTATGCGTCCAGTACCCGGGGCTATCTCCCTTGCGGGAATCGATACGAGCCGCATCTTGCCCCCTATTTGGACTTGCACCGGATGGGGTTTGCCCTGCCCTGCGGATTTCTCCGGCAGGCGGTGAGCTCTTACCTCACCTTTTCACCCTTACCTTCCCTTGCGGGAGTTGGCGGTCTGATTTCTGTGGCACTTTCCTTCCCTGGGCGTCTGGTCCCAAGTATCTTCTCTTTCAGGAAGACATCCTGCTCTGCGGTGTCCGGACTTTCCTCTCCCAACTTGCGTTGGCAGCGGCAGCCCCCTGGCGTCGGCGCCACAAGTCTAAGCCGTCATTCGCGAAGCGCAAGGCTGAGGTGGAGTTTCACCATCGGGGGGAATGAAAAACGCCCCAGCCGTTCAGGCTGGGGCGCGATGGAAAGGGAGGGCTTATTCGTCGCGGCTAGTGAAGAGGCGCAGAACGTAGTAGAAGAGCAGCATGACGCTGGAGAAGAGCTCAAGCGAAGCGCCGACATAGTTCTCGGTCGAGTAGTGGTGCAGGATATTCGAGGTGGTGTAGAGGATCATGCCGGCGGCGAACATGATCATCAGAGCCGAGAACCACAGGCCGAGCTGGAAGCCGAAGATCAGGCCGCAGATGACGGTGCCGAAGGCGATGAAGCCGAAGATCATCAGGCCGGTGCGCATGAAGGAGAAGTCCTTGCGGGTGGTGAAGACCACGGCAGTCAGAGCGGCGACCAGGACCAAGGTGATGACTCCGGCCTTGGCGATGACGTTGTCTTTACAGAAGTTAGCGGCGAACCACAGAATGGGGACGAAGGTCAGGACTTCGATTGCGGTGTAGAGGCCAAGTCCGGCATACTGCGTTGAGCGGCTGCCACTGGCTGCCATTTTGCTGGAAACCCAGCTACCGGCAAAGACCAAGACCATCATGACAATCATCATCAAGGAGCTACTGCCACGCAGGACTTGCATCAAGCTGTTCGCCAGGCCACTGGCAAATACGGCGGCTTCCGCCGCTGCAAAGACGGCGATGGCGCCGGCGAGGTGCATGTAGGTCTTGCGGATGAAGGTGGCGCGCTCGGTGGGCAGTGCTTCTGCCACCGGGGTGTTGAGGCCCATGTCGTCGTAGTAGCCGTTTCTCATTTATGATCACTCCTGATTTTGGTTTTGCGGATAATTCAAACGTCTTCAATCTAGGTCGGCAAGACATCGAATGCCAAATGGTTTTTGAGAATTTTTATCATTCTCGCATGAAAAGCTGTGATTTCACCCAGAAGAGCTACATTTCGGGCACTCAAAACCATCACTCATCAACAAGGAATTCCTCCCATGGCCATCTGGTCCGCCAACCCCGGTGCTGACAAGTTCAACGCCCGCCTTCATGAGATCTGCTTCAAGACCAACCTCGACTACGACAACGCCCTGCTGCCCTACGACATCGTCGGCCTCAAGGCGCACGGCCGCATGCTCGCTCAATGCGGCTTGATCCCGAACGACGACGGCGCCAAGATCGATGTGGAATTGGCCAAGATGCTCGAAGAAGCCCGCGCCGGCCAGCTCAAGATGAGCCCAGAATGGGAGGACTGTCACTCCCTCATTGAATCGACCCTGATCGAGCGCATTGGCGACGCCGGCAAACGCCTTTACATGGCTCGCTCGCGCAACGACCAGGTGGTCTCCGCCACCCGCCTCTACACCCTCGACCGCCTCGCCGGCCTCGAAGAGCTGTATCTGGCCCTCTGCCAGGAACTGCTCGAGTTCGCCCGCCGTCACGCCAGCGTCCCGATGCCCGGCTACACCCACACCCAGCGCGCCATGCCCGCCACCGCCGGTATGTGGGCCGCCGCCTACCTTGAAATCCTCCTCGCCCAGGCCCCGATCCTGCGCAACGCCCGCTCGCTCTCCAGCGTCAACGCTCTCGGCTCCGCCGCCGGCTACGGCACCGCTTTCCCCATCGACCGCGACGCCGTCACCCGCGAGCTCGGGGTCGAGCGTACACTCGTCGTCTCCCTCGCTGCCCAGATTTCGCGCGGCCAGGTCGAGGCGCAGACCCTGCACGCCCTTTGGGGCATCATGCTGGTCATCAACCGCATCTCCACCGACTTGGTGTGGCTGACCTCGGCCGAGTTCGACTTCTTCGACGTCGCCAAGAGCTGCACCACCGGCTCCTCGATCATGCCCAACAAGAAGAACCTCGACCCCTGCGAAATCCTCCGCGCCCGCTACCACGTCTTCTGCGGTTACCAGCGCCAAGTCGAAGGCGCCATCTCGTCGCTCCTCTACGGCTACAACTCCGACTACCAAGAGACCAAGGGCCCCTTCCTCGAAGGCATGCGCCTCTGCGCCGAATCGATCGAAGCCATCGGCATCGTCCTCGCTCACACCACGCCGAAAGAAGCCAAGATGCGCGCCGCCTTGTCGCCCGACATCTTCGCCACCGACCTGACCAACCGCTACGTCATGGAAGGCGCCACCTTCCGCGATGCCTACATCCAAGTCAAGAAGGCACTGGAGACGGTCGAAGCCGAAGACCCCGCGACCAACATCCGCAGCAAGACCCACCTCGGTGCGCCCGGCAACATCGGCGTCGAAGTGTTGGCGAAGCGCTTGGACGAGGCGAAGAAGCTGCTGAAGGGGTGAGAGATTTAGCTCGACTTCAATCGACTGCAGTCGATTGCCGTCGATTGAAGTCGATTGAAGTCGACAGAAGGAAACTCAAGCATGAATCCCGCCATCAAAGAGACCGCTGAACTCCTCCGTCTGAAGCTTTTACTGGGCTTGGTGACTCTCCCGGAGGTCATTCACTGGGCTGATGGCGTCATCGAGACTGAAGTCAATCTGGAAGAGGAGCTGATTGAAATCTCCTTGTCTCGAACAGTCAAAGTCAACGAGATGATGACGCTGCTTTCTGAGGTCAAAGGCGACTTCGAGCGCCCGCCAGTCTTTCGTCGGCTTCTAAAAAATCTCTTGCAGCGGCTAGAATCAGATTCCTCACAAGGCCGTAAGATCGCACTCCAGCTCTACATGTTGAGTCATGAACTTGAGGAATGCGGTTTCGGCACCGCCGCCTATGCCTTGGATGAAGGCTTTGATGGATACTGCACTGAAGAACATTCACTGAATCAGTTGCTGGGATTTCTTAAAGAGTTTGCAGAAGATAAAACCTCATCCCCAACTCTCTCCAATAAACAAATGCCCGATCCCCATGACTGACTCCCCCTCCGGCTCGATCCTGCTCTACAGCCCTGCTGCAGGTCAGATCAAGGTGCAGATCCGTCTGCAGAACGAGACCCTATGGCTGACGCAGAAGGCGATGGCCGAGCTTTTCGGCGTCCAGATCCCGGCGATCAGCAAGCACCTTAAGAATATCTTCGACACTGGCGAGCTGCTCGAATTGGCAACTGTTTCCAAAATGGAAACAGTTCAGTTCGAAGGCGAGCGGCAGGTGCTGCGAAGCGTCGATTACTTCAACCTCGACGCCGTCATCGCCGTCGGCTACCGTGTCAACTCGCGTCAAGCCACCCAGTTCCGCATTTGGGCGACTCGGATCCTGCGGGACTACTTGACTAAGGGCTATGTCCTTGACGACGAAAGCATGAAAGAAGAAGGCCACCAGCGGTACTTCGAGGAGTTGCTGGCTCGCATCCGCGACATCCGCTCCTCGGAGAAGGTGTTCTGGCGCAAGGTGCTGGATATCTACGCCACCAGCATCGACTACGATCCGCTCGCCGATGCCACCAAGCTCTTTTTCAAGCAGATCCAGAACAAGATGCATTGGGCGGCGCACGGCCACACCGCCGCTGAAGTGATTCACGCCCGCGTCGACGCCGATGCGCCCCAGCTCGGCCTGACCAATGTCCCTGGCACCCACATCCTCCGCCGTGATGTCGAAATCGCCAAGAACTACCTTCACGAAGAGGAGCTGACGATGCTGAATCGCCTCGTCACCGCCTACCTCGAAGTGGCCGAGATCCAGGCGATGAACCAGACGCCGATGACCATGCGCGAATGGAGTGAGCGGATGAATGGCTTCCTCACCA
The DNA here is from genome assembly GCA_945877655.1 of Lentisphaera araneosa HTCC2155. Taxonomy (GTDB): domain Bacteria; phylum Verrucomicrobiota; class Lentisphaeria; order Lentisphaerales; family Lentisphaeraceae; genus CAMCSH01. The sequence goes on from CAMCSH010000165.1 coordinate 4,733, forward strand.
TGACCGGACGCCCACTTCTTGATCATGCCGGCAGCATTCGCCATGAGGATGCCATCTCCAAGGCCCATGCCGAATTCGATCGCTACCAAGCCCTGCACCTCGAGCAGCCATCCGAGGCGGAGCTTCATTTCCTTGCCGCGGAGGGAGAGCTCAAAGCCATCGAGAAATCCCCTGCAGCGCGGCGCCAGCAGAAAAGAAAATCTTGATGGAGTCGAGCTCATGGCGCTCACTCACACCACGCCCAAGGAAGCCAAGATGCGCGCCGCCTTGTCGACCGACATCGGGTGCGACTGAGGGAAGATCATGGAAAGACTCACTTCTCCCCCGGCTTGCTCCGGACGCTGGTCTTGAGGATCAGTCCGTGACTCTTCAGCTTCGAGGCGAGGGTGGTGGGCTTGAGTCCGAGGAGGGCTGCAGCGCCGTCGGGTCCATAGATCTTGCCGTCGCACTGCTCGAGGGCGCGGCGGAGATTTTCGGTGGCGAGTTTCTTCAGGGCGCCGGCACTGTGGATGACGGGAGCAGATGGTGTCGATGGCACTGCGGCTGAGGCAGGCGCGTCGCTCAATTGTAGGCGGAGCGTGCCCTTGCCGGAGGTGATGAGGGCGCGTTCGAGGACGTGCTGAAGCTCGCGGATGTTGCCGGGCCAGTCGTAGGCTTGCAACTGCGCCAAGGCGGCGGCATTCAGGGACGGGACCGGGCGGCCGAGGCGGCGGGCTTGCTGACGTAAAAAATGTTCGGCGAGAAGCGGGATGTCGTCGCGGCGTTGACGCAAGGGCGGCAGGGCGATCGGGAATACGCTGAGGCGGTAATACAGGTCGCTGCGGAAGAGGCCGCTGTCGCTGGCGTTTTTCAGGTCGCGATTGGTGGCGGCGATGATGCGCACGTCGACCTTGCGGGTCTTCTCGTCGCCGATGCGTTCGAGTTCGCCTTCTTGCAGCACCCGCAGCAGCTTGCTTTGCAGATCGAGGGGGATTTCGCCGATCTCATCGAGAAACAGGGTGCCGCCATCGGCCAGCTCGAAGCGGCCGATGCGGTCGCGCAGGGCGCCGGTGAAGCTGCCCTTGGTGTGGCCGAAGAATTCGCTGTCGAAAAGCTCGCGCGGAATGGCGGCGCAATTGACCTTGATCAAGGGGCGTCCGGCGCGGCGGCTGCGCTGGTGGATCTCGCGGGCGACGAGCTCCTTGCCGGTGCCGCTTTCGCCGAGGATCAGCACCGCCGCATCAGTCGGAGCGACGAGGGAAATCTGTTGCGCCAGGGTCAACAGCGGCTGGCTTTTGCCGATGATGCCGCCAAAGCTGTCGAGACTGCGGATCTCCTCCTGCAGATAGGCGTTTTCCAGCTCGAGACGGCGCTTCAGGGCCTCGACCTCCTCCCAAGCTCGGGCATTGGCGAGGGCCGTTGCGGCGTGGTCGGCTATTATCTGCAGCCAGTCGCAGGCCTCGGCGTCGATCCGCTCGCGGCTGAACAGCCCGAGGACGCCGAGGATCTCGCCACGGTAAACCAAGGGCTTGCCGGAGAAGCTGCGGACCCCTTCCGCCGCGATCCATTCCGGCCGCGCCACCCACTCCGGCGCCGTCTCCAAGTCGGCCAGGTTGAGCGCTTCGCCTTTCGCCGCGATCGTGCCGATCTTGCGCACGCCGATGGGGAAGCGACGGAAGCGCCCATCGATACCGGTCCAAGGCGCGCCGCCGTCCAACGGACTGCCGCCACTCGCCACCAGGTGCAAGCAACGGCTTTGATCGGGGCATTCCGAGCGCATTGGACACTCGCCGCAGATGTCACCGGGAGCGATCCGCCAGATCCGCGCCAGAGCCACCGCCGGGGAGGCGGCGAGACGCGCCACCACCAGTTGGAATAAGTCGTCGCTGCTGCGTTGCTGCGCCATCTCCAAAAGCAGCCGGCAGGGGTCGTTCAGGAGCCGACGGGTGATCGACATAGGCTGGCTCATTGGGGTTCTCCTTGTTTGCAACGAAAAATCGTTGGGAAGCCGTGGATTACCACACGATAAATCGTGTTTCCATGAGAATTCATGGTGTTCTTAAAGCATGAAAATGGCCATAAAAATTTTCTATTCATTCATCTCAAATGATTTGTGTCATCTCGAAAAAATCGCGACGCGAACTTGTTAAGAGCTGATCCATCAAGCCGAATGCTTGACAAACAAAACCCAACAGGAGATCGATCATGACCCGCGTTCAACTCATCCAGCGTGAAACTTCCACCGGCAAGACCCGTGAGCTTCTTGATGTCGTCCATGGCGCCTTCGGCGTCGTCCCCAATGTCGCCAAAGTGCTGGCCAATTCGCCTGCCGCCCTGAACGGCTTTCTGCAGCTCAGCGGCGCCTTGGGCGGCGGCGTGCTCGGAGTCAAACTGCAAGACCAGATCAAGCTGACGACCAGCGAGGCCAACACTTGCGACTACTGCAAAGCCGCGCTGTGCGCCATCGGCAGCGGCCACGGCCTCAGCGCCGCCGATCTGCTCGGTGCCCGCAAGGCCGAATCGGTGGATCCGAAAGCCGAAGCGATCCTGAAGCTGGCGAAGCTCCTGGTCGAAGAAAAAGGCCATGTCTCCGCCGCGGCGATCCAAGCCGTAAAAGCCGCCGGGGTCAGCGATGAAGAGATCGTCGAAACCATCGCCACCGTGGTCCTCGGCTTCTACACCAACTACATCAACAACGCCCTCAAGCCGGAGATCGACTTCGCCTTGGCGCCGACCTTGAACTGAAGCCTCGCGGCGCGGCAGCCTAGGCTGCCGCGCCATCTGAATCAATCTGAATTCTGAGGACCCATCATGAACGGCCCCATCTTGCCTCCCTTCACCCACGACAGCGCCTTGGCCAAGGTGCGCGCAGCCGAAAACGCCTGGAACTCGCGCGATCCTTTGCGGGTGGCGCAAGCCTACTCGGAGGACAGCCAGTGGCGTAACCGCGACATCTTCCTGCAAGGACGCGAGGAGATCCGCCAGTTCCTCGCCGGCAAGTGGCAGCGCGAGCTCGATTACCGCCTCTGCAAAAGCCTTTGGGCGGTCGAAGGCAATCGCATCGGCGTGCGCTTCCAGTACGAATATCACAACGCCGAAAACCAGTGGTTCCGCGCCTACGGCAACGAGCTGTGGGAATTCGACGAAGCCGGCCTGATGCGGCGGCGCGAAGCAAGCATCAACGAGCTCAGTATCAGCGCAGCCGAACGCCGCTTCTTCTGGCCCAGCCCGGGATCGCGTCCCGAGGATCACCCCGGCATCGAAGCGGTGAAATGAGCTGTCGCCCTAAATCCCTTCCAACCCCTCCAACCCTTCCACCCCCTGAAATCCCATGCGCCAATATCCCAGTGACATCGCCTTCACTCCGGCAGTGAAGGCCATCCAGAGCGAAAAAGGTTCGCGCTCCGCCTACGCCAAGGTCGAGGAAAAGGGCTGGCAGACGGCGGTGACGCCGGAGCTGACGCAGTTCCTCGCCGAGCTCGACATGTTTTATCTCGGCAGCAGCAATGCCGAGGGGCAGCCCTATATCCAATACCGCGGCGGACCCAAGGGTTTTCTCCGGGTCATCGACGAGCACACCCTGGGCTTCGCTGACTTCGGTGGCAACCGCCAGTACATCAGCCTCGGCAATTTCACTGACAACCCCAAAGCCTTCATCTTCCTGATGGATTACGCCCGCAGTCGGCGAATCAAGGTCTGGGGTCGGGCGGAGCGGATCGAGGGCAATGCCGAGCTCAACGCCAAGCTCAGCGACCCCGAATATCCCGGCCGGGTGGAGCGGGTGATCTTGTTTCATCTCGAGGCCTGGGACATGAACTGTCCGCAGCACATTCACAAGCGTTTTTCCCAAGCTCAGATCGCGCCAGTGATCGAAGGCCTGCAGCAGCGCATAAGCGAGCTCGAGGCCGAGCTGACGGCCTTGCGGGGGAGTATGGGCTAGGGCTACGCTCCTTAATTAACTTGTGTTGCGCTCGTCGCGAAGCGACGGTGTGAGTGTAGCCGGGGGGTTTCAACCCCCGGACAGGATCGAGAGTGAATCGCCGTCGCGTAGCGACAGGATGACCTGTCGGCGGTGGCGATGCAGAAGGCACCGCGAACGCATCTGTCACCGCGTCGCTGCCGCGACGCCAAATTCATTGCCAGCGCACCGGGGGTTGAAACCCCCGGCTAGTGCGCTCATGCGCACACTACACCAGCGAGGTGCAAGTCCTCGTCGCGGCTGGCCGTCAGCCGTGTAGTCGAAAACAAGTGCGTCGCCGCGAGGCGGGGTGCGAAGCAGAAGGAGACGAAGAACCA
>CAMCSH010000166.1 GCA_945877655.1 Lentisphaera araneosa HTCC2155
GGGACACAGTTGGGACACAGTTGGGACACAGTTGGGACACAGTTGGGACACAGTTGGGACACGACTGGGGAAGCTCAAAAACACGGCTATTCCAGCCCGCTTGGGGGATGTTTTTCGACCTGTGCAACTCCGAATCAGGCTTCAGTTGCTCGTCGCGAAGCGACGGTGTGATTGTAGCCGGGGGTTTCAACACCCGGTACGTTTGGCAATTGATTTGGCGTCGCGGTAGCGACGCGGTGACATATGCGTTCGGGAGTGCGTCTTCTGCGGCGCCATCGCCAAAATGTCATCCTGTCGCTTCGCGACGCACAAACCAAGCTCAAACAGAGTTGCACACGTCGATGTTTTTTGCCGTTCCCCAACTGTGTCCCAGTCGTGTCCCAACTGTGTCCCAGTTAGCGTTCGGCAATCCGCAAAACCTGCACCACCAAGCCGCCTTCCGCGAGGCGGATTTCGAGCTCGGAACCGGGTGCCACCTGGGACGCCCGGGTCAACACTTGACCTTCAAAACGAGCCAAGGCGTAGCCGCGTTCGAGCACGCGCTGCGGCGACATAGCTTCGAGCCGGGCAGCCAGCTCGCCGAGGCGGGAGCGGCGACGATCAAGCAAGCGCTGCAGGGCAGGAGCCAGACGAGTCAGACTTGGCCCGAGCCGCTCGGCGCGGCGTCGCAGCAGCTGAGCCATCGCCTGGTCGAGGCGTGAGCTAAGAAGATCCACCTTCTGCGCCTGATCGCGCAGACGAAGCAACGGCGAAGCCCGCAAGAGGCGCTGCTCGAGGAGACCGAGGCGGCGCAGCGGCTGCTTCAGGGCCATCTGCAAGGAGGCGTCGAGACGGCGGCGATGCTGCGCGATCTCCTCCTGCCACTCATTGCAGGGACGCAAGATCATCTCGGCGGCGGCGGAAGGTGTCGGCGCCCGCAGGTCCGCCGCGAAGTCGCAGAGACTGAAATCGACTTCATGGCCGATGGCGCTGACGGTGGGGATCGGGCAAGCGGCGACGGCGCGCACCAGTTCCTCTTCGTTGAAGGCCCAGAGATCCTCGATGCTGCCGCCGCCGCGAGTCAGGACCAGCACTTCATCGTCGCCCTTGTTGGCGGCCCAGCGCAAGGCGCGGGCGGCGTTGGCTGCGGCTTCGCGGCCCTGCACCAGGCTCGGGTAGATGCGGATGCGGACGCCCGGGAAGCGACGGCACAGCACCTGGATGAAGTCACGCAGCGCCGCTCCTTCGGGCGAAGTGATGACGCCGATGCGGCGCGGCAGCAGAGGCAAGGGCTTCTTGCGAGCCGGATCGAAAAGACCTTCGGCGCGGAGGCGTTCTTTCAAGGCTTCGAAGGCGGCTTGCAGCGATCCCTGGCCGCAGGGACGTGCGAGACGGATGATGAGCTGCAATTGGCCTCGTTCGGCATGGAAGCCGGGACGCGCCATCGCTTCGATACTCATCCCTTCGCGCAAACCGCCCTCGCGCCAGGAGTTGGCGCCGCTGAACCAGACGCAGGAAAGTGCCGCCCCGCTGTCCTTGAGAGTGAAATAGACATGGCCGCTGGGGTAGACCTTGGCCTGGCTGATCTCGCCGCTGACCCAGAAGGGCGGCATGGCATTCTCGATCCGGTCTCGCAGGATCGCAGCGGCGGCGCTGACGCTGATGATTTCCGCTTCAGCCATGGCTCAGCTCTGACGCAGGACGCTGAGGCCGCGGCGTTGCCGTTCCTGGTTCACTTTCTGCCACAGGTGTTCATCCTTGGCTAGATGCTTGATCAGTTGACCGGTGTTGGTGCCGAGATGGGTGGCTGCATCGGCGACGCTCCAGTGCTGATCGGCGAGCCAGTCGAGGACGCAGGCGGCAAACAGCGGGTAACGGGGATTTTTCGGGTTCATCCCCCATTCCCCCGACCAAGCTTGATTCGGCTTGTCGCGGATTTCAAAGGCGATGGCGAGGCGAAGTCGACGCAGGGCCCGGATGCGGTTGATGTGCTGGTCGCGCTCTTCCGCGGCAGTCGAGGCCAGGCCGCTGGGGTGATGGATGATCCGGACCGCGGTCGAAGCCTTGTTGCGTTTCTGTCCGCCAGGTCCTTGGTCTTTATAGAAATCGAGCCGGCAATCGCGCAGCAGATGCTCGTCATCCAACGCCAGCCAGGCGTCGCGGCGGGCGCCGATGGACTCGAAGACGCTCATTTATCGCGGGAGAAGACGTATTTCTTGTCGCCGTGTTTGAGGGTCAGTTGCGCCCCTTCGATCTCGTAGTCAAAGGTGTCATGATTGGTGTTGTCGCGAGTGTTGACCTCGATCTGCCCCATGGTCGCATTGCTGGCCTCGGCGTAGTTGAAGATGCGGCGGACGCTGACCGTGACGATGGTCTTGCCCTTTTCGTCCTTGCCGAGGCCGTTGAGAGTGCAGACGCCATTGCCATCGAAAAGAATCTGGTCGGCCAATCCTGCGCTGGCCAGTTCGCTGGCGATCATCAGCTCCGCCTGCTGATCGATTTCCATCTGGTTTTCTGCAGTGATTTCGACTTCCAGGTCGGCCACTTCTTCCGCTTTTGCATCACCTGCCGCCACCGCCTCGGCGCGGGCCTGATCCTCAAACTTCTTCTTGGCGGCGATTTTGAGCCCGGGAGTGATTTTGGCTTTCACGCCTTCGCGGTCAAAGGTCCACGAGCCTTTCAAGTGCGTCGGGCGGCTGGGGCCGCAAGCAACCATGCAGAGGAGCAGGAAGAGGCAGGCGAGAAAACGGTTCATGGAAATACTCCTATTGTGGGACGCAAGAACTTAGCGGCGGAGTCGATGGAATCAATAGCCCTTGGCAGCAAGTCGGCAATTCCGGTTTATCCTTGAATCCATCACGGAGCCTCCCATGTCCCCCCTCCCCCGCCTTTGCCTTCTCCCCCTTCTCGCTCTTCTCGCTCTGCTGCTCGGTGCCGCGGCAGACAAACCCCTGGTCAATGATGCCCCGATCCAGGTGACTCCGGCGCAGATCCGCATCGCCTCGTACAATCTCTACAACTTCAAGCCCGGCGAAGCGCCGCGGCAGTTCAAGACCGAGGTCTCCCGCGCCGCCACCGCCGCCGTCATCGCCGAGATGAACGCCGACATCCTGCTGATCAGCGAACTCGGCCCCGATCCGTCTTTGGCCGAACTCCAGGCCGAGCTCAAACTCCGCCACGCCGATTATCCCTTTCAGACCGTCGTCCACGCTGCCGATCCGACCCGACATATCGCCGTCCTCGCCCGTTTCAAACCGGTCGAAATCAGCCATGTCACCGACTCGAAATACCGCATCCAAGGGCAGGACCAGCCGGTGCTCCGCGGCTTCGCCCACTGCGTCTTCCAATGGTCCAACGGCTACAAGCTCCACATAGTCGGCGCCCACCTCAAATCGATGATGCCTCATCCCCTCGGCCAAAACGACATGCGGCGCTACGAAGCACGCCAACTGCACTACCTGGTTGATGAAATCATAAAGGGGGACGCCAAGGCCAACATCCTGGTCATGGGCGACATGAACGACAGCTACGATTCCGCTCCGATCAAGGAGATCCAGTACCGCCGTTATCCCGATGAAAAGCAGCTCTACGACCTGCGGCCCTTCGACAACAACAACGGCGCCTGGACCCACTACTACGACGTGCAAGACTCCTACGCTCGCATCGACTACTTCTTCGCTTCGTGGAACCTGCTGCCCGAGATCGATCTGAGCAAGACTTTTGTCCACGCCTCGCCGCACTGGTTCATCGCCTCCGACCACCGCCCCATCGTCACCACGCTGATCCCCGAAGACCGCGAAGATCCCGCCCGCCTGACGCCTTTCGACAACGCCACCCGCCGCAACGACAAGCCGCAATACAGCACCACCGAGCGCTTCGAAGGCCCGCGTAAGATCTCCGACGAAAACAAGCAGGAGAAGGCCGCCGAGAAGAAACGTCAGAAGGAAGAAAAGGCGGCGGAGAAGAAATCAGCCAAAGATCCCGAGAGCGAATGAGGCTCCGGCTTCTCGGCTTCAGCCCCGCTAAATCCCCTTGCCTTCTCGGTCCGTGGCTCTAAGTTCGGCCTTTCATCAAATTCGGAAATCCTGAACATGCAAAAGATCGGCGTCCTCGACTTCGGCGGCCAATACGCCCACCTCATCGCCAACCGTATTCGCCGCCTCGGCGTCTTCTCGGAAATCGTCTCGCCCACCGCGACGCTCGAAGAAGTCCAGCAGTACAAAGGCCTGATCTTCTCCGGCGGCCCCTCCTCCGTCTACCTGCCCGAGGCCCCCGAGTTCAACAAAGATCTGATGAACTTCCCCCGCCCCATCCTAGGCATCTGCTACGGACACCAGCTCATCTGCCAGACCCTCGGCGGCGCCGTGCTTCCCGGCGAAGTCAAGGAATACGGCACCGCCAAGATCCGCATCCAGAAGTTCGACGGCCTCTACGCCGGCCTCGACCAGGAAGAGACGATGTGGATGAGCCACGGCGACTCGGTCAAGATCATCCCTCCCGGCTTCGAAATCACCGCCGACACCGCCGACTGCCCGATCGCCTCGGTGTGCAACGTCGAGCGCCAAATCTACGGCCTGCAATACCACCCCGAAGTCACCCACTCGGTCAACGGCCTCAAGCTCCTCAAGAACTTCCTCAAGATCTGCGGCTGCAAATTCGACTGGGACCTCAAGGCCTACCTCGCCCAATCGATCGAGCGGATCAAGGAACAAGCCGCAGGCCGCAAGATCTTCCTCCTCGTCTCCGGCGGCGTCGACTCCAACGTCTGCCTCGCCCTCCTCAACAAGGCCCTCGGCGAAGACAATGTCTACGGCCTGCACGTCGACAACGGTCTGATGCGCAAGGATGAATCCGCCTGGGTCAAGATGACCCTCGAAGAATGCGGCTTCCACAACTTCCACGTCGTCGATGCCGGCGATGTCTTCCTGAAGAATCTCAAGGGCATCTCCGATCCCCAGGCCAAGCGCAAAATCATCGGCAACACCTTCCTCGACGTCAAGGACGACGCCGTCGCACACACCCCGCTCGCCGGCGACGACTCCTGGCTCCTCGGCCAGGGCACGATCTATCCCGACACCATCGAGTCCGGCGGCACCAAACACGCCGCCTTGATCAAGACCCACCACAACCGGGTCGACCGCATCAACGAGCTGATCGCCCTAGGCAAGGTCATCGAGCCTCTCGCCGACCTCTACAAAGACGAAGTCCGCGAACTCGGCGAGCTCCTCGGCCTGCCCCACCGCTTGGTCTGGCGCCACCCCTTCCCCGGCCCCGGCCTCGGCGTCCGCGTCCTCTGCTCCGGCACCGACAAAACCGATGACTTCAGCGACGTCGAAACCCGCCTCAACGCCTTCGCCGCCCAGTGGAAACTCAAGGTCCGCGTCCTGCCGGTGAAATCCGTCGGCGTCCAGGGCGATGCCCGCACCTACGCCCACCCCGCCCTGCTCGAAGGCGATGCCGATTACGACACCCTCGAAGCCGCCACCACCGCCCTGATCAACCGCTTCCCCGAGATCAACCGCTGCGTCTGGCGCGTCTCATCGAAGGCTTGGACCGGCAAGACCACCCTGCAGATTTGCGACACCAGCAAACCCCGCCTCGACCTGCTGCGCGAAGCCGATGCCATCGTCACCGAGCATCTCTACGCCCGCAAGCTCTACGAAAGCATCTGGCAAATGCCCGTCGCCCTCATCCCCGTCGGCGTCGGCGGCCCCGGCGAATCCATCGTCCTGCGCCCCATCGACTCGACCGAGGCGATGACCGCTAACTTCTCGCGCATCCCGCAAAACGACTTGCGGGCGATCGTCGCCGAGATCGAGGCGAAACTGCCGGCCATCCACGGGGTGTTCTTGGATGTGACGAATAAACCGCCGGGCACGATTGAGTGGGAGTGATTGCGACAGCGTGAACCTCGAATTCTCTCGGTGAAAACCGGGGGGATTTTGTTTTGGGGTCGCGTTGTTGATTTCGTTCATTCATTGGGGTTGAACCCCAATCTGAATCCTCGCGTCCCTTCAGGACGAAATGTATGATGCAGTTCGCCCCAAAGGGGCGGCAGGATATAGATTGGGGTTCAACCCCAAATACCGTCAAACCAATCGGAATTTCGTTTGTGCCGCAATCCCTCTCAAAGGTTTTGGTGCATCTGGTGTTCTCGGTGAAACACCGCCATCCGCTCCTTCACGACAAATTTCGCGATCGGTTGCACGCCTACATTGGCGGCATCATCCGCAATCATAAAGGCCACCTGCTGCGTGCCGGATCGGTCGAGGATCACATCCACCTCTTTTATGTGCAGCCACGCACCTCTGCGCCCTGTGACCTGGTTCAGGCAATCAAGGCAGACAGTTCAGCCTTTCTCCGCAGCCTCGCACCACACCTTGCCAATTTTCACTGGCAAACAGGTTACGGACTCTTTTCGGTCAGCTCTACCCACCGCTCCCAAGTTGAGGCATATATCGACCGACAGCGAGAACACCACAGCCGCGAAAACTTCCAAGACGAATTCCGCGACTTTCTCAAACGCTATGAAATCGAATACGATGAACGCTATGTCTGGGACTGATCTCATATCGTCCCGTGATGCCCAAGCACCGCGCGGAACCTGGATCCAGCGCGTGACTTGAGCTCGGCCGGGCTTCCTTGTTCGACCAGGATGCCGTCATCCATCACCAGGACTTCGTCGGCCAGTTCCAAGGCTTCGGCGCGATGGGTGATGAGCAGGACGGTGACGCCCTGCAAATGGCGCAGATTGCTGAGGATTTTCGCTTCGGTGCGGTTGTCGAGAGCCGAGGTGCAGGCGTCGAGGATGAGGAGTCGCGGACGGCGCAAAAGGGCGCGGGCGATGCCGAGGCGCTGGCGTTGGCCACCGGAGAGGCTGACGCCTTTTTCGCCGATCTCGGCGGCGTAGCCGTCGGGCAATTGGGAGATGAACTCCTCGGCGCAGGCGAGGCGGGCGGCTTCGGCAATCTCCTCCGGCTTGGCGCCAGGATTGCCGAAGGCGATGTTGTCGGCGACGCTGCCGGCGAAGAGGAAGGTCTCCTGGAAGACGATGGCAATGCCCCGGCGCAGCTGGATGCGGTGGTAATCGCTGAGCGATTTGCCGTCGATGCTGACCCTTCCCGAGATCGGGGTGTAGAAGCCCGCGGCGAGTTGCGCCAGAGTCGATTTGCCGGCGCCGGTGCCGCCGATGACGCCGAGGATGTGTCCTTGGCGCAGGGTGAAGCTGAGGGAGCGGATGACCGGATCGCGGGCGCCGTAAGCGAAGGACACCTGATCGAAGCGGAGCTCACGCATTTCCGGCACCGGCAGCGACTGGGCGGCGGGATCTTCATATTCATCGCGTTGATCATGAAAGAAATCATCGAGGCGGCGCGCCGTCACCAGGAAGCGCATCAGGTTGTCCATGCCGCCCATGAACTGCCGGGCCTTGGCGAGGTGGATGATCAAGGCCGAGGTGATCATCAGGATGGTCGAGCCGGCCGGAGCGACACCGGTGCTGCGGCAGACCCAGATATAGGTCGAAATCGCGGCGGCGAAGCAGATGCAGGCGCCCCAACCGATGATCTGGTGCGACAGGATCTGCCAGTGGACTTCACGCAAGGCCGAATCCTGCAGCTCCTTGACCACCTTGGCAAAGGACTTCTCCTGAGCTTCGCGGCGGCCGTAAGCCCGGACCACCAGCTGACCTTCCATGTTCTCGGTGAAAGCACTGACCATGCGGGCGAAATTCTCTTTCGTCGCTTGGAACAGCGGCAGGTTGCGCCGCCAAAGGAGACAGGCGAAAAAGAACGCCGTGCTCATGCATAGGATCACCGCCAAGCCCGCCTGCCAGCAGTGAACCGCGATGAAGCCATGAATGAACAAAATGCATAAAACGGTCTCGACCAAGACGAAGAGCGAGTTCTCGAAGAACACCGTGGTGAAACGAACGTCCTCGACCAGATTCGCGATCAAAGTGCCGGAGTGACGGCGATCGTGATAATCGAAATTGAAGCGTTGCGCCCGGTCGTAGATGCGGCGGCGCACCGCCATGAGGCAATGTTGCGACAAGCGTCCCTGCCAGTAGGCGCGGGTGTAGGCCAAGACCCAACGCAAAAACGCGACCAGCAGCAGCGCCCCGGGAAGGATCAGCTCCTTGTGCTCGGCATGGCGGATCCAGTCCATATCGAAGCCAAAAAGCTCGATTTTCGCCGTCGGCTCAAAGGACTTGACATACAAGTCCAGCACCTTGGGCAGGGCCAGCTCGACGAAGTTGAAAAGCAAGATCAGCAGGAAGGCGATCGCCACCAGCTTGAGGCGGGGACGCAGACAGAAAAGCAGCAAGCGAGTGAAGCAATCGCGAGTGCTTGAATCGGCAGTGATGGAGGGGGGGGTGGACATGACCGCCTAAGCTAGCCGGATTGTCACAATCGGGAAGCTCAGGCCAAGGGATTTTTCCGAGCCGTATCACTCGTGATTCTGATTTCCAGGCTTGGGAGTGAGGGAACGAGGGAGTTGGGGAGTGAACTCTTATGCGCTCCTGCCTTAACTCCCTTACTCTCTAGCTCCCTGGTTCGACACTGACAGCGAAGAGAATCCAAGATCAAAATGGAGTGATACAGGTCGCGATTTTTTTCAAAAGTAATTTTTTGAAAGAAACTCTTGCGTCAGTCGCAATCATTGGCTATCTTTAGGTAGCCACAGGAGTTTCAGCTCATGCAATTTTACAAGCACAGCTTCAACACCCAGCAATGTACTGATAATGAGCGTATTACGCTGCATATCTGGATTCATTTCGACTGGGAACTCTTCCTCACCGAAGCTGAGCGCTACTGGATCGAGGGCTACATCCGGGCCCGCCTCAAGGCCAGTGGCTTCCTCTGCTTCAACGATTACGAGTTCAACTCGCACCTCCATTTGGCGCTCTGCGCCAGCGGACGCATCCTCACGGTCGCCGAACTGGAAAACCTCTGGGACGAAACGATCCTCGGTCCCCTTGGTGGTGAATGGCGCAAGGAATGGCTCTGCCGCGCCGGCG
>CAMCSH010000167.1 GCA_945877655.1 Lentisphaera araneosa HTCC2155
CCGAATTCCTCGCCATGCTGCGCAGCCTCCGCTGCATCCGCACCCCAGGTTTTATTCACCCCACCGAAGCACCCAAAAAATGCCGAGATGCATTAAAGGCGCTGAATATTGAGCTGCCTAGATAGATATAAATTCGTGTAGATTTTGCGGAGCAGGTGCCATCGGCTTCCCAAAAATCTCCCGCTGCGGGTCAGGAAGTCTGAGGTTGGCGAAGATGAAGCCGAACCTTTTCTTCATAGTCGTTAGTTGTTGCTGTTGCAGCTAATCCTTTCAACCTTTGAACCTTTCAACCTTTCAACTGCGGTTGTTGGGATCAGCGTCTCCGCGGTCCGCCGCGAGGGCCACCGCGGCCGCCGTGGTGCGAGCGCGAGCCGCCCGGGCCGGAGCCGTGGTGCGACGAGGATGAGCCGTGACGGCCGCGAGCGCCGGGTTCGTCGCCCGAGAAGGTGAACTTCTTCTCTTCGGTGACCTGAAGATGCGGCTGGATCATGTCCTCGGGAGGCATCTGTGAGGTCAAGGTCATGCCGATGTACTGCTCGATCTCGGGGATCTCGAAGGCCGAGTTCTCGCAGGCGAAGCTGAGGGCTTTGCCCTTGTTGCCGGCGCGGCCGGTGCGGCCGACACGGTGAACGTAGTCGTCGGGCTCGTAGGGAAGTTCGTAGTTGACGACGTGGCTGACGTTGTCGACGTGGATGCCGCGGCCGGCAACGTCGGTAGCAACGATGACCTTGAGGTCGCCCTTGCGGAAGAGCTCGAGGGTCTTCATCCGCTTCTTCTGCGGCACGTCGCCGGAGAGCAGTTCGAGGTCGACGCCGTGGCGGTGCAGGGCGTTAGCGAGGCGGACCGATTCGTCCTTGCGGTTGACGAAGATGATCATCCGCTCGACCGCATCGTTTTTCAGGTGCCAGAGGATGACCGGCAGTTTTTCGGCGGCGGAGGTCAGGTAGATCAGCTGCTGCACGTCTTTCGAGACGATGGTTTCGGGACGGATTTCGATTTTGACGAAGTCGGGCTTGAGCCAGCGTTGAGCCAGGGTCAGGACTTCGCCGTCGAGGGTGGCGGAGAAGAGCTGGGTGCTGCGCTTGTCGGTCTCGGGGATGTGGGCGATGATGCGGCGGACGTCGGGAATGAAGCCCATGTCGAGCATCCGGTCGGCTTCGTCGATGATGAGGAATTCGACCTTGCGCAGATCGATGGCGCCGCGGCGGATGTAGTCGATCAGGCGGCCGGGAGTGGCGACCAGGATGTCGACGCGTCCGGAGAGCTCGTTGAGTTGCTTTTCGAAGTCCATGCCGCCGAAGACCGCGACGGTTTTCGAATCGGTGTATTTGCCGACGTCGGCGGCGTCCTTGGAGATCTGGACGGCGAGTTCGCGGGTCGGGGCGAGGATGAGGCAGCGCGGGGTGCCGCTCATCTGGTCGACGACCGGGTTTTTGATGAAGTGGTTGAACACCGAGATCAGGAAGGCGGCGGTTTTGCCGGAGCCGGTCTGGGCCTTGCCGGCGACGTCCATGCCAGCGAGAGAGTGGGGCAGGATCTGAGCTTGGATTTCGGTGCAGAATTCGAAGCCGAGTTCACAGACCGAGTGGAGCACCGGAGCGGTGATGCCGAGGGAGGCGAAACGGGTCATGCCTTCGACTTCCTGGCCGAGTTCGGCGGGGGCGACCCAACCTTCTTCCGGTTTGGCGGGAGGGACGGGTTTCGGACGGGGCATTTCTTCGCGGCGCTCGCTGCGGGGGCCGCGTTCTTCCTCTTCGGCGAAGCGGTCGCTGCGGGGGGCCAGCTCATCGCGGCGGGGGCCGCGATCGTCACGGCGAGGACCACGGTCATCGCGGCGCGGGCCGCGGTCGTCGTTGCGAGATCCGCGATCGTCACGGCGTTCGTTGCGGGGTCCGCGATCATCGCGGCGCTCGGGACGGGGGCCGCGCTCGTCGCGACGGGGCTCTTCCGTCCGAGCCTGCGGAGCGGCAGGGTCGGCGGCGGGTGCCGGAGAAGGAGCAGGGGTGGAGGTGACGGGGGTGCTGCTTTCAGATTTGTTGCCGAAAAGCCAGCCGAAGAATTTGCCGAAAAAGCTCAAATGGTGTGTCCTGGTTCGCGTGATTGCGTGGGTGCGCTGAAGTATAGGGGCAAGCGGACGGGGTGCAAGTCTCAGCAGCGGAATTCCTTGGATTGCCGATCTCGGGCGCAGGCAAGAGGTTTTTGGGCTTGGATTCCGTGGCAGCGGAAGATCGACTGGTTCTAGGCCAAAAGATTGACTGCGAGATTTCACTTTCGGCCAAAGGCTTGAAGGACTTGCTGAACTGGGGCTGTGGCAATATTGAGACCTCGCCACTGTGAACAGTAAAATAAAAAAGAAGTGCCAAGCTGAGCTTGGCACTTCCTACATTGAGTCGCTTAAAGCTTGCCTTAGAAGGCGGCAGCGCCAGCTTCGGCAACGGCGTGATCCTGCTCGCCTGAACCGCCGCTCACACCAATGGCGCCAACGACAACACCATCTTTTTTGAGCGGGATGCCGCCGGCAAAAATCATGATTTTGCCATCGTTAGAGGCGTGAATGCCAAAAAACTGATTGCCAGACTGGGAGTGCTCCGCAAGGTCTTTCGTCGCAATGTTGAAAGCGCGCGAGGTATAAGCTTTTTTGATCGAAATGTCGATGCTGCCGATCCAAGCACCGTCCATCCGAGCGTGTGAAATGAGATTGCCGCCAGCATCTGCGATGGCGATATTCATGGGCTGACCGATTGATGCGGCCTTGAGTTCTGCGGCAGCAATCACGCGACGAGCATCATTGAGTGTAATCATCTGGTTTGTTTCCTTTGGGGTTTGTGTCTCAAGTGTCGATCTAAGACTGCCATGTCCATCAGGAGTTCCAAGAAATCTTGAGGATACTTTGGATAAATCCTGGTTTTCAGCTCTTCCTCAGCGCTTACTTCTTGATCTTCTCAAGCGCCTTTTTGGCGGCTTCCCGGAGGAACCAGTTGTCGGAATTCAGGGCTTTTTCCAGCGCCTTGGCGGCGTGGACCTGGGCTTTCGGGCTGACGGCGCCGAGCGCTTCCGCCGCCATGCAGGTGATTTCCTTGCGGTCGACGCGGCCATCGGCAAGGGCTTTGCTGAGGCTGGGAATGGCGTCTTTCGCTTTTTGACCTTCGCTGACCAAGGCGTCGAGCGCGGCTTTACGGGTCGACCAGGAAGGGTCGTTGCAGAGCGCATCGCTGATCGCGGCGGCGGCTTTGATCGGTTCGTGCTCCAGTTGCAGGAGGACGCGGGCCGGGCGGATGCGCTCGATGCGCGAGGGTTTTTCGAGTGCCGCGACCAGCTCCTTGAGGTCGTGGGGCCGTTTTTTCAGCTCCGCCAGGGCCTTGCTGCGGGCTTCTGCATCGGTGCCGAGAATAGCGTCGATATTTTCCTCCAGCGAAGTTCCTGCGGGCTTGTCGTCGCTGGTGCCCGGGCTGGCAGCTGGTGCGGCTTCCTGGGTCGGGCTCGGGAAGGTGCTTTTGAAGCTGCCCAAGGCTGACGCTCCGCCCAAGACGGCGCCGGTGGCGATCACTGGTGAAGCATAACTTTGGGCGGCTTTGCTGCCGCCGAATCCCGAGCCGCCATAGCCCGAACCGTGATAGCCGGAACCGGTGGCCGGGTTTTCTATCGTGGCTGCCGGCGTGGCTTTGCTGGCCGTTGCCGAGCTTGCCGGCGTGGCTTTGCTGGCTAGCGGCGTGCTGCCGGACGGCGAGGAAGCGTAGGCTGGCGATTTGTAGGAGGAGGACGTCGAAGAGGATGAGGCGTAAGATCCGACCGAGCTGTAGGAGGAGCTCGAATAGCCGGTGCCGGTGTAGCTGGAGGAACCGGCGACGGCAGATCCGGCGAGGAGCTTGCCGCAGCCGCCGCAGGCCTTGGCCGCCGGAAAAATCGGCGAGTCGCAATGGCTGCAATGGAGATGAGCTTTACAGCCGCCGCATTGGCTGCTGTGGCCGTCGCCGACTTGTAGACCACACTGATGGCAGAACTTCCAATAACTCATCGCGATTCTCCTGTGGGGCTGCTTCATTTCTAAGAAGCATACTGCCGAGGGGCCCGGCTTGACAAGAGAAACACGTCTTAATTGCGAGGAAAAGTATTTTTTTCGCTTTTCGCCCCTACTTCAGCCCTTGGCTTCCGGCCCCATTTGGTCTAGATTCCAGCAAGGAACGCCTGTCGCGTCATTCTTACCCTATCCCTCAAAATCAGGAGATTTCTCATGGCCTCGGAAAAAGTCCTCGTTCTTGACGACTCCAACTTCACCTCGACCGTCGCCACCGGCGTCACCTTGGTCGACTTCTGGGCGCCCTGGTGCGGCCCCTGCCGCATGATCGCCCCTCTGATCGACAAAGTCGCCGAGCGCGTCCAAGGCAAAGCCAAGGTCGCCAAGATCAACACCGACGAAGGTCAGGACAGCGCCATGCAGTACGGCGTCCAGTCGATCCCCACCTTGATCATCTTCAAGGATGGCAAGGAAGTCGAGCGTCTCGTCGGTGCCAGCCAGCGCGAAAACGACCTCGTCGATAAACTCCTCAAGCATGCCTGATCTGCGCGCAGCAGTGTTTCTTGCCGACGGTTTCGAGGAACTCGAAACCGTCGCTCCTTTGACCATTTTGCGTCGTGCCGGAATTCAGGTGGATCTGCTGTCGCTCAGCGGTGCTGCCACGGTCACCGGCGTGCGCGGATTGGTCTTCGGTGCCGACAAGCCCTTTTCATCAGCTTCGCCTGCGGATTACGCCATTGTGGTGCTGCCCGGCGGTTTGCCTGGAGCCCATCATTTGCGCGACAGCGAAGCCTTGATCCGCTTTCTCCAAGAGCTCGCTCCTGAAGCCGTCATCGGCGCCATCTGCGCCGCTCCGGTGGTGCTTGAACGCGCCGGCCTCATCCGCGGCTGCCGCGTCACTTGTTTCCCCGCCAAAGAAGGCGAACTCGTCTCCGCCCAAGTGACGGGCGCCCGAGTGGAACGGGATGGCCGCATCGTCACTGCCAAAGGCGCCGGTGTCTCGGTCGACTTCGGCTTCGAGCTCCTCCGCGCCGCCGGTCTTGCCGATGTGGCGGAAAAGGTGAAGGCCTCGATCTTCGCCTGAGTCCCGACTGCATGTAGCCATCCTCGACAAAAACTTTTGTATCCCGGCATCCGAAGTCGTATGGATGTGGGATTTTTTGCCTAGTGTAACTGGAAGACTTGGATGACCTGATAATTAGGCTCGGATATTGCGGGAGGGTCGAAGAACATTCTCATCCAGGGCCAATATCACATGGACAACAGCGAAATCTATTTTGACTTCATCGCCGAGTCCATTGACGGATTGGAGCAGGCGGAACATGCCTTGGTAGAGCTGCAGGAGGGTCGCATCCAGTCAATGGAGACGGTGAACCTGATCTTCCGCTCCTTCCACTCGATGAAGGGCAATGCCGGCTTCTTGGAGTTGCACGCCTTTGTTCATCTGACCCACGCGGCAGAGACCTTGCTGGATCTCTATCGCAAGGCGGAAAGCTGTCCCCTGCCACAACACATCGGGGTTCTTCTGCGAGCCTGCGACGCCCTCAAGCATATGCTGGATGTGCTGCGCGAGCATCCTCAGGCCGACTCGCATCGGGAGGAGCACCCTCTGGCGGCGATGCTGCAGCGTTGCTCGACCGACCTCCAGTCGGGGAAGCTGGATCTTTCCGGATCCAAAGTCCCGACGGACGGAGTCGATATTCTCAGTTCGATTCAGCCGCTGTTGAATCTGGAAGCTGCCGAAGCCGAAATGTTTTTCAAGGCCATCGAGCCGAGCGTGGCGGGCCTCAATCTGATCATGGAGCGCATCTGCACTCATCCTCACGACCTGTCGGCGAGCAATGCCGCTCTGGCCGATTTGCGGGCCTTCCGCACCTTGAGCGCCGCCGCCAGGGCTCGCCAATTGGAGTTGGTGTCGCAATCCATCGAACTTCTGATCATTGCTGCCCGGGAGACCGCCGCACCTCATTGCAGCGCCTTGGCGGAATCCGCCAGTGATCTCTTCGCCCGGCTGCGATCCCTCGTCATCGTCGCGAAACGGGGATCCTGTCAGGCGGAGATGCTGAGCAGTAGTCCTGGCGATTCGTTCTCGGGACGGCTCTTGAGCGGCTCTCTTTCCAACACCGGCTTGTTGCAAGCTGTACGGAAGCCGGCAGAGGAGCTGATTCTGCCGCCACCGAGCGCCGTAGCCTCCTCCGCCTTCATTCAGGCACCAGTGGAAAAAGTTGAGGCCGAAGCGCCGCCGGTGGAAAACGAGGCGAATCTGGAAGCCAGCGTTTTGAAGGCGGCCTCCAGCGACAAGGGAGCGGAGCAACGGCGGGACATCCGGGTCGATTTGCGCAAGCTCGACAGCTTGGTCGACCTGGTCGGCGAACTGCTCGTGGCGGAGGCGATGGTGACGCGCAACTCCGAACTCGAGGGTTTACAGCTCCCGACTTTCGAAAAGGCCTCCCACCAGCTCCATCTGATCATTCGCGGTTTGCAGGACGTGGCCATGTCGGTGCGGATGGTCCCGATCGCCGGCGTTTTCCGCAAAATGCAGCGCCTGGTGCACGATCTGGCGCGCAACACCGGCAAGCAGATCAAGCTTGAACTCAGCGGTGAGGAAACCGAGGTGGACAAGATCGTCGCCGACCTGATCGGCGACCCGATGGTGCACATGCTGCGCAATTCCGCCGACCACGGACTCGAAACTCCCGAAGAACGGGTCAAAGCCGGCAAGAATCCTTCCGGCAACATCTGGCTTTCCGCCAGCCAGCAGGGCAATGAGATCGTCATCAGTGTCCGGGACGATGGTAAGGGCCTGGATCGCGAGCGTATCTTCGACAAGGCCAAGCGGCAGGGCTTGATCTCAGGCGACGGCAGCAATCTTTCCGAACAGGAGATCTATGGCATGATCTTCATGCCTGGCTTCTCGACCGCCGCGGCGGTCACCGGACTTTCCGGCCGCGGCGTCGGCATGGATGTGGTGAAGAGCAACATCGAGCGCCTCAAAGGGCGGATTGAAATCAAGAACAATCCCGGTCTCGGCCTGGAGTTCCTGATCCGCATCCCCTTGTCCCTGGCGATTCTCGACGGCATGCTGCTGCGCGTCGGGCCCTGCAAATACATCCTGCCGATCACGGCCATCCGCGAGGCATTGCGGCCAGCGCAAAGCCAGATCATCATCCGGCATGACGGCCAGGAGTTCATCAAGCTGCGCGAGCAGGTGATGCCGATCCGCCGTCTGCACGCCTTGCATGCGATCACGCCGGAGTTCGAGTATCTCGAGAAAGGCATTCTCGTCATCTTGCAGCTCTATTCCGGGCCGATCGCGGTCTTTGTCGACGAAATTCTCTACCAGCTTCAGACCGTGGTCAAGCCGGTGCCCAGCGGCATCACGGTGAATCAGGGTGTGACCGGTTTCTGCATCCTCAACAACGGTGAAGTCGCCTTGATCCTCGATCTTGGCGCTTTCACCCAGCCAAGCACATGAAGGTGAACCATGAAAATTCTGTGTATAGATGACGATGTCGTCACCCAGATGCTGATGAAGCCGGCCTTGGCACGTTTCGGCGTGGTGGAGACGGCTGACAGCGGCGAAGCGGGACTGCAAATGGTCAAGAAAGCCCTGATCAAAGGCGCTCCTTACGATTTGATCACGGTCGACTACACCATGCCGGAGATCAGCGGCACGGTGGTGGCGAACCTGATCCGCAGCTTCGAGGATCTCAAGGAGATTCCTCCCGAAAAGCGCTGCAAGGTGGTGATGATCACCGGCAGCGACGACCGCAAGGTGATCTCCCACGCCTTCCGCGTCGCCTGCGACGATTACATCATCAAGCCGATTTCATTGGATAAATTCACCGAGTGTTTCCGCAGTCTTGGTCTGCTGAAAGCTTGAGCTTTTTCGCGTGCGGCGTTTAGATTCCTGGCATTTACAACAGCCCAGGAGATCATCCTATGTCCACCCCCGCCATTGACACCGCCATCGACGCCTTGTTGAGAGGCGAGCAGCCTGACCTCAGCAGCTTGATCAGCAGCCCTGATGACTTTGCCCGTTTTCTTCTGGCGATCGAAGAACGAGATCTCACTGCCGAGGAAGCCGGAGATGAAGAAGCCAGTGAAAAAGCCGGCACCATCCTGACCGCCTTCATGGTGGGGGTCCACGAGATGCACAAGGACGAGCCCGAGACCCAGGCCGTAGTCAAGCGCCTGCGGAGCCTTCTCGGCGTCAACAAGGAACTCGAGGATGATGATCTTGTCTCCTATCTTGACGAGCTTGAGGAAACCCGGCCGCTGCTGGTCGCGCTCGGCTGCGCCATGTTCATCATGTTGGAGACGGTCGAAGCGATGGAAGCCGGCAAGCCCACTCGCAAGGGCCAGATCCTCAGCGAAAACTGCAGTTCGCTGATCGAGCTAGGCATGGAAGAGCTGCGCGAGCGCTTCAGCGACGAAGGCTGAACCTAAAAACCGCAGCAGAGGAATGGAACCGGGTTGAAAGGTTGAAAGGTTGAAAGGATTAGCTGCAACAGCAACAACTAACGACAATGATGCAAAGGTTCAGCAGTCATCTGCGCCAACCTTGAGCGATGCTCTTAGATTCGTCTCTTGTTGCTGTTGTTCATTCGCTTGCGTTTCAACCTTTCAACCTAGATTCCGCAATAGGATTTCCCTGAGCACAAAACCGACATGAACTGGTAAGTTCCCTTCCGTCCGGCGGAAACCGCCGGCGAGGAGGAAAAAATGGCAGAAAAGATAAGTGGAGTGGAGGCCCATCGGGCATGGAAAGCGGCCTTACCGGGTGTGACCCTGGCCTTGCCCGGAGGCCAAAACCTGGCCCTGCGGGAATTGACCGAGGGAGTGGCGAGCGGCTACGGCGGAGTCGCCTTGCTGATGTCGATGCTGGACTCGAGCGGTGCATGGACCGAGTTCATCAAGGAAGCCCCGATCAACGGGATCGGCAATCG
>CAMCSH010000168.1 GCA_945877655.1 Lentisphaera araneosa HTCC2155
CAGAGCAGCGAGCACAGCGCCAGAGGGCTGGCGCGCTCCCAGGGAAGGAAGGCAGCCCTCACCCCAGCAGGTATTCCAGGTCCTCACGCTGCAAGGAACCGAGGTCGAGACCTTCGCCGCCGAGAAGGGTGTCGGCGAGGGCGCGTTTCTTGTCCTGCAGCTCGAGGATCTTCTCTTCGATGCTGCCTTTGGCGACGAGGCGATAGGCGGTCACCGGACGCGATTGGCCGATGCGGTGGGCGCGGTCGATGGCCTGCTGCTCGACGGCGGGGTTCCACCAGGGGTCGAGAAGGAAGACGTAATCGGCAGCGACGAGGTTGAGGCCGGTGCCGCCGGCCTTGAGAGAGATCAAGAAAACGTTCTTGCCACCGAGCTGGAAGTCGTCGACCGCGCCGCCGCGGTCCTTGGTGCCGCCATCGAGGTAGGCGTAGGGGATCTTGGCGGCTTCGAGGCGTTTTGCGGCGATCGCAAGGAACTCGGTGAACTGCGAGAAGATCAGCACCTGGTGCTTCTCCTCGAGCAATTCCTCCAGCATCGGCATCAGGGCGTCGAGCTTGGCGGAGGGGGCGTCCTCGGGCTTTTTGCGCTTGTCGCAAAGCGCCGGGGAGCAGGCGGCCTGACGCAGGCGCAGGAGTTTTTCGAGCATCAGGAAGGAGTTCTTTTTCTCCAGGCCGGGATTGTCCAGCAGGTCGGCCTTGGCGGCGGCGAGAAGCTTGTCGTAATAGGTCTGCTGCTCCTCTTCCATCTCGCACCAGAGGATCTGGCGGGACAGGGGCGGCAGGTCGGTGGCGACTTCCGATTTGGTGCGGCGCAGGATGAGGGGACGCAGCGCCTTGGCCATCAGCATCAGGCCTTCTTCCTTGCCGGTGGCCTCGGAGAAGCGGCCGAAGTTGCTTGAGCTGCCGAGCAGGCCGGGGTTGAGGAATTCGAACAGGCTCCACAGGTCGTCGAGGTGGTTCTCCACCGGCGTGCCGGTGAGGGCGAGGCGTTGCTCACCTTTGAGCAGGCGGGCGGCCTTGGCCGAGGCGCTGGAGGCGTTCTTGATCGACTGGGCTTCGTCGAGGACGACGCAGGCGAATTCCTGGTCTTTCAGCCACAAGATGTCGTTGCGCAAGGTGGCGTAGGTCATCACCACGAGGTGGCAGCCCTTGAGGCCGCTGACATCCTTGGCGCGGCCGAGGCCTTGGTGAACCAGCACCTTCATCTTCGGGGTGAACTTCTTCGCCTCTTTTTCCCAGTTGAAGAGGAGCGAGGCGGGGCAGACGACGATGAAGAGGCCGGCCTTTTTCAGGCGCAGGTTTTCGAGGTGAGCGAGCATCTGCACGGTCTTGCCCAGGCCCATGTCGTCGGCGAGGCAGGCGCCGAGGCCGAGCTGGCGACAAAGGGCGAGCCAGCCGAGGCCGTCCTTCTGGTAGGGACGCAGTTCCCCGCCGAAGCCCTTGGGCGGCTCCATCGGTTCGAATTTGGAGAAGTCCTTGAGGGCGTCGCGGGCCTTGGCCGCGGCCTCGTCGAAGTGCACTTCGCCCATGTCGTTGAGCAGCACGTCGAGGAGGAAGGCCTGCTGGCCGGGGAAGCGCAGTTCGGCGCTGTCCTTGTCAACATCGCCAAGCGCCGCGAGACGGGCGAGCCGGCGCGCCGCTTCGGGGTCGATCCAGCCGCGCGAGCCGTCGGCGAGGGTGACGTATTGCTCCTTTTTGCGGAGGGCGCGAATCAGATCGACGAGCTCGACTTCCTGGCCGTCGAAGTTCATTCCGCCTTCGACTGCGAGCCAGTCGATGCCAGACTTCACCTTGACGCCTTTGACCACGCCCTTGCGGGTGATCTTGCCTTCGGCACGGACGCTCCAGCCGAGAGCGACGGCGCCGGCGAGGATGGCGGGCATGGCCTTGAGCGGGGCGCTGAGCTGTTCTTTTTTCAGGCTGACGTCGCCGAGGGCGCTGAGCTTCTGCAGGGCAGCGATCTCGTGGTTGAAGAGGCGGAGGCGGCCGTTGGGCAGGCTGTGTTCGCGAGCTTGGAGCGGCACTTCGAGCTCGCCGTAGACGAAGAAGGGGTGGACGCTGAGGGTCGTCTTTTTATCCGGCCGCAATTCGAGGATGCAGGATTCCGGCGGCAGCGGCGCTGGCAAGGCCCAGTCGGGGGGCAGCGAGAAGGAGTCGACGCCACCGAGGATCTGGAGTTTTTCGACGATGCGGTGGCAGGTGAGGCGGTCGAAGACGCCGCCGCTGTCGATGGTGCGGACAATGAGCTCGCGGCATTCGATCCTTTGCAGGCCGATGTCGATCGGCATCCAGTCGTTGCCGCGGATCATTCCCCAGGGGTACAGCTCATCGCCGCTGAAGCTGAGCGGCAGGGGCTGGCCGCCGAGGCTGTCGCTGAGGCGGAGGCGGAAAAAGCTTTTCACCGGCTGCAGTTCGAGGCCGAGGCGATAGGGCTTCGAGTCGAGGCATTGGGCCGGGACGAGGCTGTCGCCGAGGTGGAGCTTGCCGAGGCGGAGGGCGGCGTTGAGCATCGGCGCGGTGGCCGGATTGAGGCCGATGTCGAGCTCTTCGGCGTATTCGAGGCGCTTGAAGTCGGCGAAGATCGGCGCTGCGATGCGGGCCAGCTCGGGATCGGCCCCGAGCAGCTGCGCCAGCTTGCGCGGCTTCAGTGAGGCGAGGCTTTTGTCCTTCACTTGGACGATCGACAGGGTCTGCTCTTTCAGGCGGAGGGCGAAGCGGGCGCCGCTGCCGGTATCGTCATCGTCATCGACCACATCGTTGTTGCGGTGGTAGATGTGGCCGAGGGTGGGGTGGGTCATCGAGGTGGCGGTGTCGAAGCGCGACAGGGCGAGACTGGCGCCGTG
Source organism: Lentisphaera araneosa HTCC2155 (assembly GCA_945877655.1). Lineage (GTDB taxonomy): Bacteria > Verrucomicrobiota > Lentisphaeria > Lentisphaerales > Lentisphaeraceae > CAMCSH01. Next base: position 2,843 of record CAMCSH010000168.1, read on the forward strand.
TTTGATCTGGCTGAATTCGTAGGGGCTGAGGCCGGCTTCCTGCCAGGGCTGGGGCTTCATCGCGGCGTCCCAGGTCCAGTCCTTCAGGCCGAGGCGGAGGATGGTGGCGGCGCTTTCGTCGGGCAAGACTCCGCGGCCATTGACGGCGAGGCGATCGATCACTTGGATCATGCGCAGCATATGGCCGCAGGGCGGCTGGTGTTCGCCAAAGGCGCTGCAGTTGCAGGTGAGGCCGAGATAGGGGCCGGAAAGCTGGGCCCGGGTGATGTTGCTGATGCTGTGCCATTCGACTGCGCGCGGCTCTTGTGGCGGTGAATACAGGAAGCCTTCGTTGAGCTCGATTTTGGGTCCGGCGATGCGGGCGAATTCACTGGCGAAGCGTTTGTCCAAAGCCTTGCGTTCGGCGGCGACGGGGTGTCGCGCCAAGCTGTCTTCGACGCTGAGATGGGCGATGCCCATGCGGGCGCGGATGCGGAAGATGGCGTCCCCGGCATGGAGCTTCGACGGCGAGGGCAGGGCGTTGATTTTGGCTTGGAAGCCGGCCGGAATCTGATCGGGATTGCGGTCGAGGAAAAGCGCCGTCGCCTGCATGTGTTCGCACATGCTGGAGTAGTGGCTGAAGTAGTAGCAGGTGCAGGTGTAATAAAGATCGCCCTTGTCATCGAAGCCGATCTGGATCGGGCTGGAGGCATTGACTTCGAGGAGGAAGTCGCTGCTGTTTTTGAGCGAGGGGCGGATGTAGTTCTCGAGGTTTTTCGGCAAGCGGCCGAGAGAGGCGGCGAAGCGCGTCTGCCAGGGGATGCGGGGCGTCGGCCTGGGGATCTCGGAAGCGGGCTTGACCGGCGGGGTGGCGGACTTGAGCTGCGCTTGGAGCTTGGCGATCTCGACTTCGAGCCGGGCCTTCTTGGCGGCGGTCTCATCGACGGCGGGCGCGACTGGAGTTTGACTGGCTTCGACAGGGCTGTCGGACAGCACTTGTGTCGAAGTCAGACGATCCGCGAGTTTGTTGGTGAAATGGAAGCTGAGATCGTTCTGGATTCCCTCTTTCAAGCTTCCTTCGGCGAAAGTCCGAGGGGTTTTCAGCCATTCGAGGATGGCGAAGGCGTGTTTGCATTTCAGGCGTCCATCGGCACAAGGACAGGCCAGTGCCACCCGGTCGCGCCAGTCGATGCTAAGGCTGCTGGTCATACCTTCGGTCACGAAACGCAGCTCCTTGGGACCTTCGGCGATGAGCTGAACCTTGCCTTGATAGGCCAGCTCAAGACCCTGCGCCGCGGCTTCTATTTCGCTGCTTTTCACGGCCATATGTTTTTTAACGAAGGCTTCGATGTTCATGTCGGTTTTTCCGGAATCGGCTTTGAGGGGCATGACGAGCTCTGCAGCGGGCGCAGGTGTTGCGGCGGGCGCATGGGCCGCGAGAAAATTGTCGGTGAGGACACGGGTGGAGCTTAATTGCTCCTTCAAGTATTTGCTGTAATTGCAAGAGACATTGGCGGCGAGCTGCGTCGCCAATTTCCCCTCCATGAAAGGCCGCGGCGTTTTCAGCCATTTGAGCATCGCAAAGGCGTGTTTACATCGGTAGTTTCCGCCTTTGCAAGGGCAGCCCAAGACCAGCGGCCCATTCCAACAAGTCAGATAGCAGGCCTGCCCATCGACGAGGAAACGCAGCTCCTCGGGACCTTCGGCGATGAGAAAGACCTTGCCTTGGTCTGCCAGCCATGGGCCGAGATTGGACGCTTCTTCTTCTGCAGGTTTGAAGTTCAATTGTTGTTGATCGAGGAAGGCCTTGATGTTCAGGGATGGTGGCGGGGTCGTTATAGCGGCAGCGAGCGACACGGCGGGCGCAGGGGTTGCAGCGGGCGCAGGGCTTGTCAAAAAAATGTTAGTGAGGTCACGAGTCGAGCTCAGTGCTTCCCCGAGATTTTTGGTGAAATGGCAGGGGGCGTTCGCGGCGAGTTGCGTCGCCAATTTCCCCGGGAGGAAGGCCCGCGGCGTTCTCAGCCACTTGATAACGGCGAAGGCGTGTTTACATCTGTCTTTCCCTCCTTTGCAGGGGCATCCCAGGACCACTGGATTGTGCCAGCAAGCGAGATAGCAGAGCTGCCCTTCGACGAGGAAGCGCAGTTCATCGGGGCCTTCGGCGATATGTTGAACCTGGCCTTGGGCCGCCAGTTCCTCTCCGAGGTTAAAAGCTGCCATTTCGGCGGATTTGAAACCCAATTGTTGCAGCAGGAAAGCTTTGATGTTGATCGGGACGCTTGCAGGGCTTGCCGCGGGCGCAGGCGTTGCGGCGGGCGCAGGCGTTGGCGCGGGCGCAAAAGTTGGGGCGAGCGCGGTCTTGGCGGTGTTTTTGGTGGTTGACAAGGGGCTTTGGAGTCGTTTGGAATAAATAAGCTTGGCCGTCTTGAATGACATGGTTGACTGCAAGGTGCCAACCGGAAGGCCGAGATTTTTCCTCAACCATTTCAAAACAGCGAAAGCGTGTTTGCAGCGCATCTTTGGATCAGCCGATACGCATGGACAGCTCAAGGACAGGGATTGCGCACTAGCGATGCGCAAGCTCAGGGTTTCGCTGGTCAACGAGAATCGCAACTCATGGGGACCCTCGCCAAGTAGTGTGACGAGTGGGACGAGCGCCGCAGAGGCTTGTTCGGCCGCCGCTTCTTTAGCATCGTAAATGAGTGCGCCAGCAAGAAATTCATCAACGGACATAAAGATTGCCTCACCTCGGGTTCACTGATAGATCATGTATTTGTTGCGCTTGGCGCGGAACGCCGCAAGTCCCGGTTCCCAGGATTTGACCACCGTCTGCCAGGAGTCGCCGCGGGCGAGGCGGAGGCGGATCGAAGAAGTGCCGTTGGCCTTGTCGTAGATACGGGCGTATTTGTCCTGAAACAGCGGCTGTTTGGGGTAGTTGCGGCGGACCCAGGCGAGGATGGCGGCCTCGGTGCGGGCGGGCAGGAAGCGCGACGCCTGGGTGACCTTGAGTTGCACCCCGTATTGCATGTAGGCGCCGCTCTTGTAGTTGGTGGCGACGAAGTCGACGCCGGGAAGCTTCTGGGCCTTGAGATCTGCCGCCATGCGACGGGCGTCGATCCACGGCGCCGCGACGCTCTGAAAGGGCTGGGTGCCGGGCATGCCGATGTTCAGGACGCCGCCGAGGACACCGATGCCGCCGCTGGCGGCGAAGCATTGCGACGAACGCAAAGTCTGGATTTTCGGCGAGGTGGCGACCCAGGGCAGGCCGGTCTGTTCCCAGCTCATGCCGCGGCGCCAACCGCTCATCGTCACCACGGTGAGCTTGCATTTGAGGCGGTATTCGGTGTTGAGGAAACGCGCCAGTTCGCCGCAGGTCATGCCGTAGACCTTGGGCACCGGATAGAGGCCGATGAAGGACTTGAAGGCCTCCTCGCGGACGGCGCCATCGACCACCGAGCCGCCGAAGATGTCGGGGCGGTCAAGGACGATTAAGGGTTTGCCGTTCTGGCCGCATGCGGCGATCATTTCGGCCAGGCTCCAGATGTAAGTGTAGGAGCGGCAACCGGTATCTTGGATGTCGTAGATCACCACGTCGACCTTGTCGAGCATGACCTTTTTCGGCCGATGGTCGTCACCGCCGTAGAGGGAATAAACCGGCAAGCGGGTCCGGGGGTCGCGTCCGCCGGGAACTACGGTGCCGGCCGGAAGATCGCCTCGGATGCCGTGTTCGCAGGCGAAGAGGGCGGTGAGCTTGAGGTCGCGCCGCGCCGCCAGCAGGTCGAGGGTGCTTCGCCGCTTCGAATCGACCCCGGTCTGGTTGGTCATCAAGCCAACTCGTTTGCCCTTGATGAGATCCATGCGGTTTTCCAACAGCACTTCGATACCCGGTTTCACCACCGGTTTTTTGGCCGCCTGCGGACGCACTGAGCCGCTGCTTTGGGCGAGCAGGGCCAGGGGCAGGAAGAGGAGCAGTAGAAGCAGGCGCATGGATGGACTTTGGGGCTAGAAAAGAGATGGCCACAAGCTTAATCCGGAATGGCGGAACTCGCCCCTCCAGTGCTTTTTATTTCGAGCTGTATCACTCGGAATTGTAATCTCCAGGCATGGGAGTGAGTGGACGAGGGAGTTGGGAAGTGAACTCTTATGCGCTCCTGCCTTACTCCCTACCTCATGGAGTGATACAGGTCGTTTTATTTTTCTTTCCGCTCGAGGAATGCTCGGAGATAGTCGGCTTGGAAGCGGGCCATGGCCGCGCCGTCCATGGTGCAATCTTCCCAGGGCAGGTCGGGCCGGATCGGCAGCGCCCGGGCGGGGGGCAGACTGTGCACCAGCGGCGGGAAAATCTTGCCCCAGGCCTTATCCACACCGGTGCTGGTGAGAAGTCCGGTATGTCTGCTGACATCCTTGGCGTCCGGTGTGTCATAGAGGCCCCAGTTGATCCAGCCGCAGGCCAAGGGGGCGGTAATCTCGACTGCGCGCCGACACCAACGCGCCTGCTGCTCCTCGTCAGCCGGCTTGCCGCCTGGTTCCAGCGGCCCGCCGCCGTACCAGCCGAATTCGGCGATCACCAGCGGCTTGCCTGGCTTGGCGCATTCGCGGGCCATACATTCCAGCACTGCCAGATTGGCATCCTCGGCGGCTTGATTTTCATAGCGATACACGCCTTTGGCCAGCGGATAGAAATGCAGCTCCATAAAATCCAGGTGCTTGGCGATACTTGCAGGACGGAAGCCGGTGTACTGATCGATGGTTACCGGCTGCGCCGGCACCGACCACTGCAGCAGTCCCAGAGTCACCAGCGCCTCCGGGTCGGCGGCGTGAATGGTTCGTGACTGCCGCGCCACCCAGGCTTCGGCCAGGCTTTCACGGAACCGCTGGTAATCCGCCAGGATGGGCGACGGGGCTGCCGTTTTCTCCGGCACAGGCACGATGGGCTGCTGGTGAGCGGTGCGCCACTGATCCCACTTCACACGCGATTGCGGCGTATCCCAGGCCAATGCCGGCTCATTGCGCAGGTCGTACGCCCAGATGGTGGTGCGGCCCCGGTAACGGCCCGCGAACATCTGCCAAAATTCCTCCAGAGCCTGCAGGCACGCCTCGTCGCCGTAGTTGGCGTTGATATTGGTGATTTCCTGCGTCCACGGCGGCATTCCCTCCCAGTGGTCCGGGCCGGTGGGATGCAGATACAGTCCCGCCTCGTCGGCCAGATCCAGCATACGGTCAAAGGCCGCCAAGCCTGCCGGGTCAAGCTGCTTGCGCTGGGTGTAAAAGGAACCATAGGTCAGAAACACCCGCACCACATTGATACCCATGCCCTTCATGCGCTGGAAATCGCGGCGCGTAGCCTCAGCGTCGAACTGCTTCCACAGCTGCGGCGCCCAGCCGGTGCCAGGCCGGTAGTAACTCACGCCGCAGGGCACAAAACGCGCATTGGCGACATCGACAAAGCCCCGACCTTGCGCATCGACCCGGATGCGCGACGGCTTCTCCTCCGCCGCCCCCAGATTGGCCACAATCAAAACGAACACCATCAGATAGTGGATTGCGGTCATGGTTGATTCCTGTGGTGTTACGGCGCGGCGGTTGGTGTAAAGATGAGATCGCTGACGAACTCGTTGGTTTTTTAATTGCCGGGTTGCGGATGGCGAAGATGAGGGCCCGGATACGGGCATCGGACTGGCCCCAGAGAAGCTGCGCTTAGGCATCAACTACAGAGTCGCGATCCCGTCTCGCGGTTGCCGGTCATAATAGAATGACGACGGCAAATTTTATCATGATAACGGAATTTGGGAGCATAGAATCCGTTCTCCGGGTTGCGGCCGATGATTTGCGCATTGCGCATTGGATCGGCCTACAGAGACGGTTTGAAAGGTTGAAACGCAAGCACATGAACAACAGCAATCCACCAGTCCTCCGCCACCCTGGACCCAATTGAGGCCGAGGAAGCGCTCGGGGCGTGGAGTGAACTCGTGACTCTCGAGATTTGAATGATATCCATTTTCTCAATATCCTTGACCATAATGACCTCCGGCGTCGTAATGACGCTGGAGAATCTGATTGGTGTTTCACGAAAAACTTATCGGGTGT
>CAMCSH010000169.1 GCA_945877655.1 Lentisphaera araneosa HTCC2155
TCTTCCTCCCTCGACAGGCAAAATGAAGAAGGTGTTGGGCCTTGCTCCCGGACGCCGGAGGTGACGGCCGCAGTCGCTTCGCGGACTGCCGCGCTCCAGTTTTGGCTCATCGCGGAGCTCTGTCGCGATCCTCGCGAAGGAGATGAATACCGGCAGGAATCTTCCTCCCTCGACAGGCAAAATGAAGAAGGTGTTGGGCCTTGCTCCCGGACGCCGGACGTGACGGCCGCAGTCGCTTCGCGGACTGCCGCGCTCCAGTTTTGGCTCATCGCACACCTCCGTCTTTTGCGGGCGACGCAAGGAAATGATCCATCACCGGGATGCCTTCATTCTTCCACTGAGTGCCGATTTTGGCCTCAAACAAAGCCAGTCCGATGACGATGAAAAAGCCGCCGAGAGACAAGGACCAGAAAAGCCGGCGCGGACCGAGAAGCAGGCCGAAACCGAGAAGAAGGGAAAGGAGGAGGACTTCGCCGAGGGAGATGCGGAAGTAAGAGTGGTATCCCTCGTAATGACCGCCATCCCACATCGGCAATAGACGGCGTTGATGATTGGGGATTTCGCCGGGGCAGACAAGCTTGGGATAATCCTCTCGCCAATCGCCTTTGAAGCGCTTGAGCTCCTCTGCCTCGGCTTTTCGCAGCGATTCTTTGGCGCTACTCTGGGTGAAAGAGCTGTCCGCATCGAAGATCAGGGAGCGCACCCATAAAGACTGGCCTTGCGACACTTGCATCAGCGTCTGGCAGAAACGTGGATCGAGAAGATCATCGGTGAGACGCGTCCAAGATCCGACCTTGATCCTGTCCCACATGCTGCCAATTTCGCCAAAAACCACATTGAAGTCAGAGTTGTTGTAGGCAAAGTGAGGGTCTATAGGCATGACTCCGCCAGTGTTTGCGCCATGGGTATAACTGGCTTTCCAGCCGAAGAGGGTTTTCTCGGCACCATAAACGTAGAGTTGTGCCCCTGAGATGTCGTTGGGGTAAGCAGTCCACTCTCGCTCTTCTGCCAAAATGATCTTGCCGCTGATCTCATCGCGCAGGATGATTTGCATCAAGACAGGATGGTGGATGGAGCTGTCCTCGGAAGGGCGATTCTTCACTCGTTCCGCTGTCGGCTCGCGCAGCTTCGTATCCCCCAGATCGAGCTTGGCACGAGCTTGGAAGCGTTCCTGCCACAAGTCGCGGGTCTCCTTGTGAATTTGAATGAAGATCAGCAAAGGCGCTACCATCATCATCAGTCCGACAAAGGCGCGTCCTGAACCCAAGCCCAAACGCGACCATTGCGGCAGCGGTAGACGCGGTGCCGACAAGGATTCCTCGCCACTCGCGGCGGCGACTTCGCGCTCGTCGACAAACCAATCGGCCAGCCACCAGAGAAAGGGGAAGGCGATCAGCAGCGTCCAAAGGCTTGCCGGGAAGCAGACGATATATTTTGCCAAATCCCATTCCAACAAGGCGGTGTTCCACTCGTTGATGCCGTAAATCTGGTGTGTTTGACCAATGGCCATGAGGGCGACTATGGCGATCCATAGGCCCACTCTCATGAAGAGGCTGCGGCAGCACCAGGAAATCAGCGACAAACAAGCGCCCAGGAGAATGGGGATGTAAATCACCGGCAGGAGATGCAGGCGTGGCAGGGCATCGTCTTCTGGCTTGTTGTAGAAATTCGGTTTGTCCGCCCCCCACCACTCCCTCGCCTGCAACCAAGGCCCATCGAGGAAAAGCCCCCAGAATTTCGCTGCCAGTTCAAGCGACAGCACCACCGTTCCGAAGAGGCTGAGAGCGGCAAGAGGCAGAACCAGTGTGGCGAGGTCGTATTGCCAATACAGCCGACGCGGCAGCGGCAGAGTGAAGGCGAACTCTTCTTCATTGCGCCCCAGCGAACGTAAAGGGTGGGCGAGCAGGAAGGCGGCTCCGCAGAGGAAAATCAGCAGCTCCTGGGGACGGGAAATCACTTGCATCAAAAGCAGCGCCAGGGTTCCGCCGACGAGCCAGCCGACCCACTGCGTCCGCCGCGTGTCGCGTCGATACAGAGCCGCGATATGATGTTTTTCCCGTTCGTCGCGGGCGATGAGTTTTTGCAGGAGTCGCAGATACATCAGGAGGGCCTTAGCTGTGTTGGTCGAGTTGGTCGGCGAAAAGACGGTTCAGGCGCGAGGGGGAGAGTCCGGCGGCGCGGCCGCGGCGGATGCATTCGGCCAGTTCGGCGGCGATCTGCTGCTCCGCCTCGGCGGCGGATTGCGGCTTGGCGGTCTCGGCGACAAAGACGCCGCGACCGGGCTCCTTGACCAGGAAGCCCTTTTCGGCGAGCAGGTCGTAGCCGCGCTGCACAGTGAGGGGGTTGATCTGGAGTTGCGCCGCCAACTCGCGGATCGAGGGCAGCTGCTCGCCCGCACGCAGACTGCCGCGACGGATCAAGAGCTGCACCTGATCTTCGATCTGACGATAGACCGGAACGCCGCTGTGGGGATTGATGTGAAGCATGGCGATCTCCAACTGTATTAATCAACTAATACGGCCAAGCCGGATCGAATACAAGGTTTGTAACACAGTTTTTTTGCGACCTATCGTGCGTCGCGAAGCGACAGGATGAATGTAGCCGGGGGTTTTAACCCCCGGACCGGTGCGAGAGGAAATCGCCGTCGCGAAGCGACAGGATGACAGATTGGTGGTTGCGATGTGGAAGGCTCACACCCAAACGCATCTGTCACCGCGTCGCTGCCGCGACGCCCAAATTCATTGCCAAAAGTACCGGGGCTTGAAAGCCCCGGCTACAATCACACCGTCGCTTCGCGACGAGCAGCTCAAACTTGATTCGGAGTGATATAAGGTCGGTTTTTTCGAGCCAGCAACTCCGACTATCTCTGATCACAAAAAACGCCTCGGCCCAAGGCCGAGGCGTGAAGCGGAAGCGAAGCTGGGATCAGGCGTCACGGCAGGCGGTTTCGAAGCCACAGGAGTGTTCGACGGCGCAGATGGCGCTGACCGGACGCTCGAGCTTGGCGAAGACGCCTTTGCTGAGGATGTAGCCGCAGGCTTCGTTGGCGTTGCTGACGTCGAAGGCGTCGTCGCGCTGGGTGCTGCAGGGGGAATTGTGTTCATAGGTGGCGAGGTAGAAGGCCTGGCCGGGCTTGACGTCGAATTCGCGGATCAGCAGGGCGTCGGCGCGGATGCAACCAAGGGCTGCTTTGCCACTGAGGCGGTCGACGACGGCGGCGATGCGCGGGGTGCTGAGGGTGTCGTGCTCGTAGTCCATGCCGAGGAGGGCGGCGGCGAGAGCGTCGCGCATCGGATAGCCTTTTTCGATCTTCTCGGCGATCGGGTCGGTGTGCGAGCCGTTGGAGACGACGGCGTGGCTGCCGACGATGCGGAGGGCGTTGTAGGCGATGTAGGGGTTGACCAAGACGTCGTTTTCGTGGCCGGGCTTGGGGACGATGGCGATGCCTTTGCCCATTTCTTTGGCCATGCGGTTGGGGAACGAACGCGACGAGACGCGGTACATGGCACAGAGTTTACCGGATTGATTGCGAGCGATGCTGACGATGCGTCCGACGTACATAGAGACCTCCGTATTTGGTGTGTGATCGAAGCTAGCCGCTGTGACCGTCTTGCCAAGGCTGTTAACCTGAATCCTCCGCTCGGGATTCCCGTTCATCTCTGCGTCCGATTCCAAATCAGCATATCTTTCAGCCAATGATCCATCGCTCGGTGCGCTGATCGCGGCGGAGTACGGCGGGGCTTGATCTCAAGCCGGCCTCAAACCCCGAACTGATTTTTCATAAATCTTTTTGCCTTGTCCTATCTCCTTGTCATGAGAAGAGATGAGTTGAGATGAAGTCGCTGGCAAGAGTGGGCTTCTTGTCGTGGGCGCTTGCCTTAGCGCCCTTTTTGGGGCATCTTTGCCGACTCGCACCTGTTCCTGCCCGAATAGGTCCTTACAATTTTCTGGAGATGTCGATGGCTAGAGCGGAACAGAACACAGTGGCTTCGATGGAATTCATCGAGCGCTCGGCAATCGCGGAAACGACGTCGATGGTCTTTGGCGACAAGCTGCGCCCCTTGGAAAGCGTCCAGCATTTCGAGAAGACCGGCATCACTGTCCGCGGCGGCACCGCCAGCGCCCGGGTGTGGGACGACAAGAGCTTCATCCCGATCACCATCAACACCATGTGCATCGACTGTCTGCACTGCGTCGTCGCCTGCCCGCACTCGGCCATCGGCCATGAAGTGACGGATCGCGGCGTAGGCGCCCTCGAGTCGGCCTTCGTCAAACTCGCCGCCAAGCTCCCCGGCTGGCCAATCGACACCTCAGCCCTTGGGAAAGACGTCCGCAAAGGCATCACCACCTACAACCACTGCAAAGGCTGCTTCGTCTGCGCCACCGCCTGCCCGACCGGCGCCATCCGCTTCGTCCCACAGGACCAAGTCCTCGAAGCCTTCGACGGCCGCAAGATTGATCCCTCGGAAGCGGGCTCCATCTACCGCGCTCCCGAAGCCGGCCGCGCCGCTCAGGCCGAATGGCTGGTCGGCAAGGCGAAGGAACTCGACGGCCTTGGCCGCAACACCGAAAAAGTCAGTCAGGAGCAGGTCACCAACGGCTCCGACATGCTGGGCGAATTCATCTTCCAAGCCCGCTTCGACCACGTCAGCATTTTCCCGATCACGCCGAACTCGAAAGTCATGAGCTTCGTCGAGTCCCGCGTCCGCAAGCCGCGCCCCGGCGACCACACCGTCAACTACCGCTCCACCCTGTCGGAAGAAGCAGGCTACGCCTACCTCACCGGCGCCGGAGTCCGCGGCGAACGCGCCCTGCTTGCCCAAGGTTCGCAATCCTTGGCCCAGATCTACGAGTTCCTCAACATCAACCCGGGCCTGCACATCCCGGTCTTCCTGCTTGAGCTCACCCGCGCCCTCAACCCGGGCACCTCGATCAAGCCCGACCACACCACCACCATGCGCACCAGCGACACCGGCGAAATCGTCGTCTTCGGCCGCTCGTTGCAGCAGAACTACGACCGCGGTCTGGTCCTCCTCAAGACCATGGAAAGCGACTCCGTCTGGATCCCCGGCCGCCTCGTCGTCAAAGGCTTCGTCGAGACCCATACCCTCGCCACCGAACGCCAGAACAAGGCTATCCTGCTGACGCAAGACAAGGTCGATGCCTTCCTTGGCCGCCCGAAAAACCCCTACGTCTTCGACGGCCAGGCCAAGACCGTCGGCGTCCTCGACTTCGACAGCCGCTACATGGAGCAGCGCGTCGCCGGCGACCGCTCACTCAACAACGCCCACCTCGCTTGGGATGAAGCCGCTCGTCGCTTCGCCGAAGTCTCCGGCCGCCCGGCGCCCGCCAAAGTCAATCGCTTCCCCGCCACCGGCGACATCGATCTCGCCATCGTCGCCCTCGACGACCCCGAGCTGCAATCAGCCGAACTGGTCGCCGAAGAGCTCCGTAAGCAAGGCATCAAGGCCGGCGTCATCTCGATCTGCCTCTACCGTCCCTTCCCCGCCAATGAGCTCAACGCCGCGCTCGTCGGGGTCAAAGCGGTCACCATCCTCGAGTTCGACAACTGGGGCGGCCGCTCCGGTGGCGGCGTCCTCGCCCAGGAAGTCCGCGGCGCCCTCTACCAAGGCGGTTGCCGCGCCCCGGTCACTGCCTGTATCGCCGGCCTCGGCGGACGCGCCGTCTCGATCTCCTACTTCGTCGCCATGTACCGCGTCCTCGCCGACCTCGCCGCCGGCCCGCAGTCGCCCGCAGCGCAGTGGCTCGCCACCCAGAGCTCCGGCTCGGCCTACATCCTCGGCGCCCGCGGCATCGCCGCCCCGCCCACCGGCCAGACCTTCGACATCCCGATGCTCGAAGCCGGCGTCCGCTACGTCACCATCGTCGGCCGCGGCGGCCAAGGCCTGATGCTGCTCAACAGCGTCCTCGTCGGCCTGCTCGCCCGAGACGGACGCTGCGCCAACTCGATGGCCGCTTACGGCGCCCTGCAACGCGGCGGCGGCATCAGCCTGTCCCTCAAAGTCGCCGACAAGCCGGTGCGCGACGCTTCCGACATCATCGTCGCCGACACCATTGTCTCCTTCAACGCCGACCGCAGTCTCGACGCGATGCTGCCGCAATTGATCCACGGCGGCAGCCTGATCGTCGACTGCGACCTCGCCCAGGAAGCCCGCCTGCGCGAGCTTCGTCCGGATGCCCGCATCGTCGCCCTGCCCGCCCGTGCCCTCGCCCGCACCCTTGTCGGCAACCCCGAGCGGATCAACCTGGTCTTCCTCGGCGCTCTCGTCGGCGAGCTCGGCATCTCCTCGCCCGCCCGCCTCCTCAGCCTGATCGAGTCGCTCAAGTCCGACCCCGAAGCCGGCAAGGCCGCCGCCCTGCTTTTGCGTCCCGAAAACCGCCTCTGCCTGCTCGCTGGCCAGGCCGCCCTCGACGCTCCGCAGCAGCCGGTCTCTCCCATCACCCAAAGCGCCACCGAATTGGCCCGCCGCAGCTTCGTCCAGGATCTTCTGCCGGCGGCCGATCTCAAGGCTCTCGATGCCGGTGAAGACGCCCTCAAGTCGCTGCGTTCGAAACGCGGCTTCCTGAAGAAGATGTACGGCAAATTCTTCAATCTCCACCCCTTGATCAGCAAGGTCCGCGGCGTCTATGCCGCCATGGGGCCGAAACCGCCGCTCAGCGAGGGCGACATGGCTTGCCCCGGCTGCGGCCAGGCCAACATCTTCCGCAACATCTTCAACTACCTCGACCACCTGCATCGCGGCAAGGGCCGGATGATGGTCTCCGAGCAGGATGGCTGCGGCACCGTCTTCACCTCGATGAACCAGGCCTCCACTTGGAACATCGACTTCATCCGCGTCGCCTTCGAGACCGCCCACGGCGTCGCCGCCGGCCTCTCCCGCTCCGCCACCAAAGACTCCGGCGACCTGGTCATTTCGATCACCGGCGACGGCGGCTTCATGCAGGGCATCCGCTCAATCGAAGACTCGCTGCACCAAGGCGACCCGGTGCTCCACATCGTCGTCGTCAACCAGGCCCTTGGCAACACCGGCGGCCAGGCCACCGCCACCACCATGATGGGCGAACGCACCAAGGAAGGCCACGAAGCCAAGAACCAGCCGGTCAACCTGCTCAAATACGCCGAGAAATACTGCGTCGACGCCGCCCAGGCCTCGACCGTCCACCTCGCCGACTTGTACAAGAAGATCGAAGTGGCGCACGACACCGTGCACCGCCGCCGCCGTCCCTTCATGCTCCTGCTCAACTTCTCCTGCCTCGAACAAGGCATGAACCTGGCATACTCGATGATCGCCCAGAAGCGCGCCCTCGACGGCCACTTCTTCACCCTCTACTCGCTGTATTGGGAGCCGATCCGCAACATGAAAGGCAACATCGTCGGCTACCGGAAGAAGCACACCATCGACTGGTTCCCCTGGACCTTCGGCCGCAACGCCTGGAAGGACAAGCTGAAATCCTACTTCAGCACGATCAAGATCGGCGAAGACATCATCAAGGACGAAGAGAAGCTCGACCGCGTCTACTGGCACCTGCGCGGCGAGTGGGAACAGCACCGCTCCGACATGGGCGAGTTCCGCTACTGGCTCTACTTCCTCAAGAGCTTCTTCAGCCCCCACCGCGCCACCATGGCCCGCCTCATCCGCAAGTCGCCGCCGCCGCAAGCGGACCGCTAAGCCATGACGGCCTCAGAACCCCAGGCATTTGCGCTGCACCCACGGCGCTACCTGAGGCTCTGGACCGTCGGCTTGATCGTGCTTGGGCTGATCGTGTTCAAGCTTTGGTGGAATATCCTGCTGCATAATCAGGGCGGACCTTGGTTGATTTTACTGCCGCCTTTTCTCGCCCTCTACGCCTTGTTTTCCTGCCTCTTGCCGCGACGATTCGCCGTCAATTCCGACCGCGAACTAGAGTCGCGTTTCTGGCTTTCCCAACACTTTATCCATGGCCGCGATTACGGTCGGCCCAAGGCGGTCATCCTGCTGAGGAGTCATACAAGACCCTACGCCGTCTGGATGCTGCTCCGATCAGGCAAACAAGTGCTTCTTGCCGATGACCATTCCTACTCCACCGAGCAACTCAACGACTTGGCGCACTGGCTGAGCCAGAACACCGGTGCCAGGATCTATCGCGTTCAACGGAGGTTTGCATGAGTCCAGCCACTCAGTCTTTTCCCCTCCACCCGCGCCACTACCTGAGGCTCTGGGCTACCGGGCTGATCACGATGGTGCTTTGGTGCAATGTCCTTCCCTATTTGCATGACGGCTTTTGCTTGATTCTGTTGCCGCCTTTTCTCGTCCTCTATGCCTTGTTTTCCTGCCTCTTGCCGCGACGATTTGGCGTCAATTCCCACCGCGAACTTGAGTCGCGTTTCTGGCTTTTCCAGCATCTCTTCCAAGGTCGCGACTGCGGTCGGCCCAAGGCGATCATCCTGCTGAGCCATGTCAGGCCCTACGCCGTCTGGATGCTGCTCCGCTCAGGCAAACGCGTGCTCCTTGCCGATGACCACTCCTACTCCATCGAGCAACTCAACGACTTGGCGCACTGGCTGAGCCAGAACACCGGTGCCAGACTCTATCGCGCTCAAGGAGCGAGATGACGACAGCTCAACGCCCCGATTGAGAGACTTCCCAAACCCTGTGAGAACTACATGATACGCATTGCCCTCCCCTTCATCAACGCCGAGGAAGCTCCCGTTCTTGAAGATTTTTTGCTGACACAGCCTGATGATCTTGAGACTCGGCTGAAGCTCATTGCTTATTTCGGCGGCAATCGTTACAGTGATCAAAACGCCGCCACCAATTATTATCGACACCTCAACTGGCTTGTGACGCTTCATCC
>CAMCSH010000170.1 GCA_945877655.1 Lentisphaera araneosa HTCC2155
GGAATCGGTTCGGTCGAAGCTCTTCGATGCAGAGTTCTCTTCTTCTGCGGCGGTCTGTTCCTCCTCCCGGATGGGCTGCCATTTTTCTTCAATGCCTTCTGAACTCAGCCATTGACACTGCGAAACCCACGCAATTCCCCAAAGCCCCAATTTTAATCCGTAGAGTTCTGAAGGCTGTTAGCTTAGGGCGCCGTCAATTCCGCATGTGCTTCGAGGCGCAGATAATCATATTGGCTTGTGCCTTTGGTCTGGCTGATCACCAGCTTGTTGGCGCCCTTTTTGAGAAGCTGGGAGGGGATGTCCAGGCGCGTTTCCGAAAAGGCGCCGTGACTGCCTAAACGAATCACGGGATGACTAGGGCAAGGTGTGCGGTAGCTGCCGATGTCTGTGCCGTTGAGCTTGACGCTGATGGTGGTTTCTGATGAGGCTAGACCTATGTACAAGGACGCAGGGCTGCCCTTCTCGGGGGCGGCTTTTAGATTGAAGGCAATCGTCCAAGGCGCGGTGTTGATATGCGCGTAGTTCCAATCTTTACGCCAATTGCTTTTGCCGATGGTGTAGGTTAAGCCATCTGCAAATTCTGGATTGACATAGGAGGTGGCCCAGAGGGAGTAGTTGAAGGCCCCATTGCGGAATTCTTTGGAATCGCGGTCTGGAATGCCAATGTCCCAAACTGTGGGAGCGATGCGTGACGGACTCCATTCGATCTTGCCAAGATCCAATCTTTTCCCTGCTGCTATCTCGATATTGGCGTGTTTGAGAGTGCCGATATTGCGGCCGCCAAACGCCCAAAGGTTGTATTGGCCGGCAATGACATGCGGCAGGGTGAAGTGGCCGTTGGCATCTGTTTTTGCCCAGAATTGATAGGTTTTGGCTTGCATCTGGAAATCGGTGCCATTGTCTTCGGGCGCCAAGCCAATCCAGACTCCGGCGGCAGTGGCTTGGGGATTGCCGGCATCCATCACTTTCAAGATGCCAGTCAAGCTGCCTCGGCCAGCTTCCGGGATGTAGTCGGCGTTTTTGAACCAAGCATAGGGCCATGCAGCTTGCTCCGCATGAGCTTGAGCTTTGGCGTCTTTCCACAACACATCTGCCACTTTGCTGACAGGGTCGGCGGCGGCGCCCTCATAGCGGTTGGCGTAAATCAAAAATGGCCCGAAGGTTTTTTTGAAGGGCTTGCCGGCTTCCATCACCAAGCTGTTACCCATGCCGTAATGCGTGCCGTTAAGCATGTTGAGCAGGGCCTGGCCAAGGTGGCCGGTGAGCTCGCGCTTCATCGGGCCGCCGTTGTAATATTCGTGACTGGGAACGGTCATCCAAATGCCGAGATGTTTGCTAGAGCTGGTCCAGCCCCAGACATCCAAATCCCCGAGATCTGCGCTGTAGGAATATTTGCATTCAAACTTGCCGGCATAGACGCCAGTGGTCAGAAGCGAAACTTCTTTGGGGGCGCCGGCGACTTTCTGGCTGGAAGCGCCATCCGCAGGTGATGGCATGATGCGACTCCGCATATCGTCAACACTCAGCCAATCAAATATCGGGCTGATATAAGTGTTGGAGCGCCATTCGTTCACACGGGTTTCGGGGTAATTCTCCGGGTGGCTGAGGATTGCCGCTGCATAGTAGCCCTGCGCGCCGCGCTTGAGGCTGTAGTAGACATCGACATCCATCGCCGCTTCACGGAACTTGCCTGACCAAGGGCTGTGAATTTTCACTTCCGCATAATCACCATGATTGGCATGCGGCGCGACCACCACACTCGCAGTCCCGTGCGGGCCGCCAAATGCCGGAGCATTCCAACTCCAGTAATACTCGCCCCCGCCATGACCTCCGGCATAGAGATTGACACCTTGATAGACAAATTTGGTCACCGAGCCTCTGGTTTTGTCGATGGAGATAGACACCACCCCGTTATCCAATTCGATGGTAGTGGCGGACTCCTTCAGGCTGACATCGCTTCCGGTGCCGGTGCCACCGCCGGCAACATTGGCAATGACGGATTGCGTCAACAAGATGAGGGTGGTACACAAGGTGATCATCGGGCTCATGGAAATACCTGTGGGTTGGAATTCGACATTAACGCCGGACCCGTTATATCGTCAACACTCAGCCAATCAAATATCGGGCTGATATAAGTGTTGGAGCGCCATTCGTTCACACGGGTTTCGGGGTAATTCTCCGGGTGGCTGAGGATTGCCGCGGCATAGTAGCCCTGCGCGCCGCGCTTGAGGCTGTAGTAGAGATAGACACCACCCCGTTATCCAGGTGATCATCGGGCTCATGGAAATACCTGTGGGTTGGAATTCGACATTAACGCCGGACCCGTTTGCACTCTGTCGGGGTTTTGAGCTCAATCCTGCTTGACCGCGATCTTGTAAACCACCGCCTCCGAAGAGGGATAGTGGGCGCGAGGCTGGATGACCAGCGCCTCTGGGTCCTGACGCCATTCGACCTTGTCGGCACTGCCGAGCAGGCTCAGCGACTGGATCTTCCCTTTCAGCTTGCCGGCGGCGGCGCCGAGGTTGCGGAGCTGCAGTGGCTTGTCGGGAGCGCCAAGAACGATGACATAGAGGGCGTCGCCCTTGGCTGTGTAGCGCACGTCTTCGGCGGTGAAGGGCCTACCCCGGCCTTCGTTGAAGCCCTGGCCGCTTAGAGCGGCACCTACGCTGGCGGGACCTTCGCCGAAGACCGCCCAGGGGCGGGTGCCGTAGATGCCCTCGGAGTTGACCTCCATCCAAGCGCGCAGGCCATCGACCAACTTGAGCTCCTTGTCGTCGATCGTGCCGTCGCCGCGGACGGGGATGTTGAGAAGCAG
Organism: Lentisphaera araneosa HTCC2155; assembly: GCA_945877655.1. Lineage (GTDB taxonomy): Bacteria > Verrucomicrobiota > Lentisphaeria > Lentisphaerales > Lentisphaeraceae > CAMCSH01. The sequence continues at coordinate 2,816 of CAMCSH010000170.1, forward strand.
GTTGCCGTTCTTGCTGACGATGTCGGCGAGCATGTGGATGACGGTGGCGGGGGACTTGTAGCCGCGGCGGTAAACCGACTGGCTGTAGTGCCAGCCGCCGATGCAGGTGTCGGTCTGCCAGGCGTAGGGGAGGATGGTGGAGGGCACGCCGCGCTCAATATCCCAGGTCAGGCATTGGCGCTGCTCCTCGTTGAGGATCTTGCCGAAAACCAGGGCCTGATTGTTTCCGCCGTTCTTGGCCATGCTGCTGTTGTAGAGGTGATGCGAAGGCCGGCATCGCTGACGGGCCAGAGGGGCAGCACCGTGTCGTCGAAGTAGAGCATGTCGGGCTGGTATTTATTGATCAGGTCGACGGTGCGGTTGTAGAACTTGGTGGAATAGGCGAGGTCAGGTATGCTGGCGCCGTTGCCCCAATGCCACATCTGATGGATTTTGCCGGGGTTCTCAGAATCCGCACTGCGCGGGGGGTTCTGGGCGTAGAGGTCCTGGGGATCGAGGCCATCCCATCACTTTCCTTTGCCGTCGGCCTTGGTCAGCTTGCCGTCGTAGGGGATGCCAGCCTTGTCGCCCTTGCGGTCGCTGCCCTGGGCGACTTCATACCAGGTCCAGGCGTGGGCGGCGTGGATGCTGACACCGAAGGGCAATCCCTGCTTTTTCGCGGCGGCTGCCCAGCCGCCGATGATGTCCTTCTTCGGGCCGAGCTTGGTGGAATTCCAGGGCTGGTAACGGCTGTCGTAGAGATCGAAGTTGTCGTGGTGGTTGGCCATGGCGAAGAAGTACTTGGCGCCGGCCCGCTTGTAGAGAGCCACCAACTGGTCCGGGTCCCACTTCTCGGCCTTCCAGGAGTTAATGATATCCTTGAAGCCATGCTGCGAGGGATGGCCGTAGCGCTGCAGGTGGGAATTGTACTGGCCACTTCCTTCCTCGTACATGCCGCGGGCATACCAGTCGCCATCCTCAGGCTCGCATTGCGGACCCCAGTGGGCCCAGATGCCGAGCTTGGCGTCGCGGAACCAGGTCGGGGTCTGATATTGTTTGAGGGACTCCCAGCTAGGCTGGAACTTGCCGGGAGCCATGGGTTCGGCATCCGGGGCGACGGGCATGGGGTCCGCGGCAAGAGTCAGGGCACTGAGGATCAGGGCAGGCAGGGTCATGGCGTGTTCCTTGGGGGTTGAGGGAAGTCATTTCTGCAGGGGCGGGACAATCACGAGGCGGGGCTGGGTCACCCGGGCGATGTCGGCGGCGGTGCTGCCCGGTGTGGCGCGTTTTGATGATGTAGCTGGTGGCGCCGAAGGATCCGGACTAGCGCAGCGGGACCTTGCGGTCGCCGGGTGAGCCGAGCAAGACCCTAAAACGGGAGCGCATCATCAGGCCGATCTTGGCGTTGGGGTGGGTGGAGCCGACGGATTCGACCTTGGCGATGATGCTGCAATCGCCTTTGGCCTGGGTGTAGGCGAACTGGAAGGACTGGTTCTGATGGCCCCACATCTCCCGTCCGCCGCCGTGGACCTGGGAAATTGACCTGACCTTGACCCGGAGTGCCACGGTTGTTTTCCGAGACGTGGACATGGCGGAGCCAACGCTGCGCCGCCCGGATCGAAGCGGCGACATTCTTCTCTTCGACGTGCGAGTGGAAGGTGTCGAGCACGGTGAAGTAATTGAGCCGGTCGACGAGCTTGGCTAAGTTCACCGCATCGGCCATCGGCAACTTGCGTTGCCGCCCAACGGGAGCTTAGTGGAGACCTCAGTTCTTCTGCAGGCTGAGCTTGCGGATGTTGCCGAAGGGAGGGGTGAGGGAGGAGACCTTGAAGACGAGCTGATTGCGGCCCTTTTTCAGTGGCAGCTTGCCAAGCTCGATCTTGGTAAAGGAGTCCCAGCTGGTGGTCTTGGGGCAAATGACTTCACGTGAGATGCCATTAGCGCTAAGCGTGCCACGGCCCTGATCGTGAATTGCGTTGGCAAGTTCCAGCGCCACGGCGTAGTCGCCGTCTGCGGGGGCCTCGATGGTCCAGGTGACTTTGAGATCGGGGTCGTCCAAATAGCCGATGGCGTCGTTGACCATGCGGATTCCCTTGCCGGTGAGATGTGTGAGGTCCGCAGGGACCTCGGTGAGTCCGTCCTTGAGCGTCATGATTTTCAAGGCCTCTAGGTGAAGCTTGGCGCCGGCGCTGATGGCGGGGAGGCCGGCGGTGGCCTTGTCGCTAACCTGGGCGCGGACGGTGAGCAAGGAGTTGGCAGGTAATCCTGCGGGCGCGATCGCGGGAGTCTTGACGACGCCGTCTACCACGGGCACGCCGACGCTGTGGATGGTGGCGAGGGAGTTGATGGCGGCGATCATCGACTTGATGTCGGCGGCGGCGATGTGGCCCATGGCGGGCATGGGGGAGTGGCCACCCCATTTGCCATTGGAGCCCTTGGTGATCGACTCGAAGAGCTTGGCGTCGCGGTCCTTGTCGTCCTTGTAGCGCTTGGCGACCTCGGAGAAGGAGGGGCCGACATTTGCGGAGGTGGCGTTGTGGCAGGAGATGCAGATGTTGGCGACCATCAGCTTGCCGCCGGGCAGGCTGGGGTCGAGGCCGGCGAGGTTGGGTGCGGCGGGGGGCGCGTCGAAGGGGATGCCGTATTCGGCGCTGATGACGGCGGCTGACGAGATGTCGCCGTCTTCGGGGTCGATGGCTTTGACGCTAACGGGCAGCGATTCGCCCCAGGTGAAGGTCTTGGAGCCGCTCTTGAGGGCGAGTTCGAGGCTGGGTCGGCCGTTGCCGGCGTTGACTCGGAGTTTGCGGGAGGCAGACTGGCCGTCAGCGTCGGTGGCGGTGAAGGTGACTTCGTAGCTGCCGGGTTTGGCGTATACGTGGCTGGCCTCGAAGCCAGCGGCGGAGCTGCCGTCGCCGAAGTCCCATTTGCCGGTGACGGCCTTGCCTTCGGGGTCGCTGGCCTTGGCGCTGAACTTCTGGAGGCTAGCGAGCGAGTCGAAGCGCTCAGCGAGGTCGGTTTCGACGCGTGGCCGGCGGTTCCAGCCGGCGAAGCTGACCTTGACGAGGCGGCCGTTGTTGCTATTGAACCAGCCACCGCCGTAATCGAGGAAGTAGAGGCTGCCGTGGGCATCCTGGGCGATGTGGATGGGGTGGCGCAGGCCGAGGCTGGGGAGGAAGTCCTGGATGGTTTCAAGACGGCCTTGAGCGTCGAGCTTGATGAGCTTGGTCTGGCAGCGCATCCAGTCATGGCTGATCAGGACCTGGTCGAACCAGACGGGGAAGGAGCTGGGGCGGCCCTCCTGGTTGTAGATTACGGAGATGTCGGCGTTGCGGCCGCCGCTACCCATCTCGGGAAAGTTTTCGCTGGTGTCGTAGGGATACCAAAGGAGAGGGCGCTGGAGGGGGGGCAGCTCGTGCAGTCCGGTGTTGTTGGGGGAGTTGTTGAAAATGCCCTTTTCGAAGGACTGGCCGGACTTGCCGCTGGTGAAGTCGAAGTCGACGTAATAGGTGTCGCCCCGGAAGTAGGGCCAGCCGTAGTAGCCGGCCTTGCGGGCGAAGCAGATGAGGTCGTAGCCGCGGGGTCCGCGGTTGACGTTGGGGGTATTTCCATCGGGGCCGACGTCACCCCAGGCGACGCCGCCGGTCTTGGAGTCGTAGGCGAAGCGCCAGGGGTTGCGGCAGCCCTTGACGAAGATCTCGGGGCGGGTCTTGGCGGTGCCGGGTTTCCACAGGTTGCCTTCCGGGATGGTGTAGCCATCGCCGGTTTCGTTGATGCGGATGCGTAGGATCGAGCCCCGCAGGTCGTTGGAGTTGCCGGAGCTGCGCTGGGCGTCGAACCCGGAGCGGCCCGGGCGTTCGTCGATGGGTGTGAACCCGTCGGAGGCGAAGGTGCAGGTATTATCGCCGGTGGAGAGGAAGAGCTTGCGGTCCTTGCCGAAGCAGAGGGCGCCGGCGACGTGGCCGATTTTCTGGCCGCGGTCGTCGTCGACCGTGAGCAGGAGCTTCTCGTCGCTCAGGATTTTGCCGTCGAAGCGGAAGCGGGAAAGGCGGATGTGATTGTGCTCGATCACGTCGGCGCTGAAGCCCGTGATGTCGGGCTGGGAGTAGTAGATGTAGACGAAGTCGTTCTTGACGCCGTATTCGGGGTCGAGGGCGATGCCGAGTCCGCCACCTTCGTACCAGTTATTGTTTTGGTCGCGTTGCTCGCGGGGGTCGAGGCCGCGGGTGTGGAGTTTGGTGACGACGCTGACGCCTTTGCCTGGGGTGTATAGCTTGAGGACGCCTAGCCGTTCTAGGACGAGGACGCGACCGTCGGGGAATGGAGCGATTCCCACAGGGTCTTCAAGATTGGATATTAGCTCGTCTGTTTCGAAGTGATCGTCGGAGGGCAGGCGCTTCTGATCGACTAGCTGGAAGTTTCTGGCGTCGAGGTGGCCGGCCCAGCGGAGTCCTTCCGCGAGATGCTTGACGAAGGCGGGTTCGGCGAAGGACTCGCTGGTGTGGCCGCCGGCAGTGTACCAGGCGCGGCCGCCGTCGAATTCGTGGAACCAGGCAATAGGGTGGCTTTTGCCGTGGGTGGCACCATTGAGGCCGGTCTCGTCCAAGTTGAGGATTTTGGTAGTGGTGGGGCTGAGGCGCTTGAAGTTGTACCATTCGTCAGTGCGTTCGAAGCGTTTGGGGAGAAAGCTGGTGGAGGGGTGCGAGCAGCCGTCGGCGCATACGTCTATAGCGGCTTTCTGGATCGGTCCATGACTTGAGAACTGGGCGCCGACGAGGCGGGTGTACCAGGGCCATGTGAACTCGGTGTCGGTGGCGGCATGTACGCCGGCAAAACCCCCGCCGGACTGGATGTAGGCCTCGAAGGCCTTCTCCTGCTCGCGGCTGAGGATGTCGCCGGAGGTGGAGAGGAAGAGGACGCAGCGGAAGCGGCTGAGATTGTCGGCGGTGAAGACGGCGGAATCCTCGGAGCACTCCAATTCCCAGCCTTGCTCGGTGCAGATTTTCTTGACGGCGGCGATGCCCACGGGAATGGAGTCGTGGCGGTAGCCGAGGGTCTTGGTAAAGACTAGGATGCGCTTGCCTACTTCCTTGCCGGGAAGCTTAGCGGCAGGAGGGGGTGAGATGTCGACGCAGGCGCCGAGACCAGCGTAGGAGAGGACCGCGAGGCCCAGGATGGCAAGGGAACGTTTAAACATGGAGATGACGCCTGTTTGGGTTGAGGGTTGAGGAACAAAATTTTGTCTGGGGCAGGTGCTGATCGCGGAAATTTCCGGAATCCATGATGATCCCGGAATTTTCCCTGTTCCGTGGTGGGACTACTTCGCGGCTCAGATGTAATCGTTGATGTAGTTCTCGATCAGTTCCTGCTTGCCGGAGATCTGCTTCGGCTCGCCTTTTTTGGCGGCCAGGTCGCGAAGTTCTGCTAGGCTCAATTTGCCGTTTTCGAATTTCTTGCCCTCGCCGCGATCGTAGGATGCGTAGCGGTTCTTGAGCTGCTCCTGCAGGGGCGATTCGGTGATGATGCGATGGGCGGTTTTGAGGCCGCGGGCGAAGGCGTCCATGCCGCCGATGTGGGCGAGGAAGATGTCTTCGAGATCGGTCGAGTTGCGGCGCACCTTGGCGTCGAAGTTGAGGCCGCCTGAACCCAGGCCACCGGAGCGGAGAACCACGAGCATGGCCTCGGTGGTGTCGTAGAGATTGGTGGGGAACTGGTCGGTGTCCCAACCGTTCTGGGCGTCGCCGCGGTTAGCGTCGATCGAGCCGAGCTTGCCGGCGTCGGCGGCGACTTGCAGGTCGTGGGCGAAGGTGTGGCCGGCGAGGGTGGCGTGGTTGGCTTCGATGTTAAGCTTGACGAAGTCGATGTCGTGCGACTTGAGGAAGCCGAGGACGGTGGCGGAGTCGAAGTCGTACTGATGCTTGGTCGGCTCCATCGGCTTGGGCTCGATCAGGAACTGGCCTTTGAAGCC
>CAMCSH010000171.1 GCA_945877655.1 Lentisphaera araneosa HTCC2155
GAAGAGCTTGAAGACCTTGATCAGGCGGGGATGGTCGTCGCTGCCGGCCATTTCGCGGGCGGAGTGCATGGAGAGCATCGGGTTGCCGATGTCGACCGCCTGGATGCCGAGGCGGGTGGAGCAGATCGGGCCGATGGTCGAGCCGCAGGGACAGTCGTTGCGGGAGACGAAGGTCTGCAAGGGGACTTCGGCGCTGCGGCAGAGGGCGGTGAAGCGGGCGATGCCGGGGGCGTCGCTGGCGTAGCGCATCTTGGCGTTGCTCTTCAGAGCGGGGCCGCGGTTGAGAAGGGGCTTGTGGTCGGGCTCGTGCTGGCCGGCGTAGTTGGGGTGGAGGGCGTGCGCCATGTCGCTGGAGATCATGAAAGAGCGGGCAGCGGCGGCATGCTGTTCGTCGCGGCCGAGGCCGAGGGCCAGGCTGATGCGCTCGAGCACGGCGGGCAGCATGTTGGAGGCGGCGCCCTGTTGCGATTCCGAGCCGACTTCTTCGTGGTCGAAGCTGGCGAAAAGCGACACCGTCTTGCCGGGCTTGGCGCCAATCAGGGCGCTCAGGCCGGCATGGGTCGAGGCGAGGTTGTCGAGGCGGGGGGCATAGACGAATTCATCGTGCAGACCGCCGTATTCCGAGGGCTGGGCGTCGTGGAAATACAGGTCGAAAGCGCCGATCTCCTCCGGCTTGGCTTTTGCGGCGGCCGCGATTTCGCCCATCAGGTTGCCGGCGTTGCCGTCGCTGAGGCCGATGACCGGGGCCATCTGGGTCTGGGGATTGAGTTTGAGACCGTTGTCGTTGACGCCGCGGTCGAGGTGGATGGCGAGCTGCGGGATGCGGTAGCGGTGTTTGGTCAGCGAAATCAGGCGCGATTCGACGCCGTTTTTAGTCATCACGCAGACGCGGCCGGAGAGAAACAGGTCGCGGTCGAGCCAGGAGTTGAGGAGGAGGCCGCCGTAGGTTTCAGCGCCCCATTGCTGCCAGTTGCCGGGCGAGCTGGCCTGGGGATTGGGCTTGAGCTTGAAGCAAGGGGAATCGGTGTGGGCGCCGACGAGGTTGAAGGCGAGGGTGGTCGCGCTGACTTTTTTCGGCACGCGGAAGGCGATGATCGAGGCCTCGTTGCGGACGACGAAACAGGCGTCGCCGCCCTTCAGGGTCCAAGCCTCGGTTTCGCGGAGTTCGCGAAAGCCGGCGTTGCGCAGGCGCTGAGCGCACTCAGCGACGGCGTGATAAGGCGTGGGCGAGGCGTCGATGAAGTGCAGCAGATCGGTGGTTTCGTTGTGGCGCATAAGTCTCAGGGGTTTAAGGAGTTTAAGGAGTTTAAGCAGTTTAAGGAGTTTAAACGGTTGGGGAAGCAGCCGGGAGCGTTTAAGGTGGCCAACGGGGGCTCACCCTTTAAACTTTTTCAACTGCTTAAACTGTTTAAACTTTGCCGTCGAGGGCCCGCGCCTTGGCGATGCGGCGTTCGTGGCGGCCGCCGGCGAACTCGGTTTCGAGCCAGAGGCGAACGAATTCGATCAGGCGCTCGGCGGGGAATTGCTGGGCGCCGAGACAGAGGACGTTAGAGTTGTGGTGCTCACGGGTCATGCGGGCGCATTCCTCGTTGTAGACCAAGGCGGCGACGGCGCCGGGGATCTTGTTGGCGAGGATGCTCATGCCGATGCCGTTGTTGCAGCACAGGATGGTGCGGTCGACCTTGCCGGCGACGAGCGCCTGGACGGCGGGGATGCCGAAGTCGGGATAGTCGCAGCTCTCGGTGCCGCTGCAGCCGAAGTTGACCACTTCGTGGCCATGGGTCTGCAGCCAAGTGGTGAGCTGGCGGTTGAATTCAAAGGCGGCGTGGTCACTGGCGATGGCGATCTTCATGGATTTTCCTTGGCTTTGGTGTCGGGTAAGATATCTGCCAAGTCATAAACGCCTAGAGACTCCCATGCCCAAACTCGCCTTCGCCGGATTGCTTAATCTCGACCGCATCTATTCGCTGCCGCATCAGCCTGGCCCGGACGAAAAGGTCCGGGCTGAGTCGCTGCTAGTGCGCCCCGGTGGTCCGGCCACCGGCGCGGCGATGACCGCGGCCCGCCTCGGCTGCGAGGCCTGGCTCTGCGCCCGCACCGGACGCGACGCCACCGGAATGCAGTTGCGCCAGCTCCTGCGCCATGAAGGTGTCGACGACGGCGCGGTGATCAGCGACGATCTGCCGAGTGCGGAATCCGCAGTTTTCAGCAAGCCCGACGCCTCGCGCTGCCTGGCCAGCTTCCGTCCTCACAGCGAGGCCCTGCCGGACCTCTATGCACCGCTTCCCGCCGATTGCGCCACACTGCTCTTCGACGGTCATCTTGCCCCGGTGGCGGCGCGCCGCCTGATCGCCGAGGCGCGGCGTCAGAAAACCGAGATCATCCTCGACGGCGGCAGCTGCCGGACTGAGTCCTTGGCGCTTTTCGAGCTCTGCGATTGGGCCGTGGTGTCGTCCAACTTCGCCCGGGAATTCGCTGGCGTCAGCGACGCTGCGGCGGCCTTACCGAAGCTGGCCGAGAAGCATCGGCGGGTGGTGATCACTCTCGGTTCGGCCGGTCTGGTGGCGTCGATCGACGGCGAACTTTTCTCCTTGCCGGCCCGACCTCTCGGCGGCAGCTTCACCAACGGCGCCGGCGATTGTTTCCACGGCGCTTTTTGCGTCGCCCGCAGCCTGGGTCTAGAGCCCCTCCCCGCTTTGATTTTCGCCCGCGACACCGCGGCCCTGTTTGTCCGCGACGGCCGGGCCCCGAGCCGGGCGGAAGTGGCGGCTTTGGGCTGAAGATCAACGGGTCACGGCCGTCCTGAGTGGATCCAGACCTTGAGCTGGGCGGAGTCGATGCCGGTGACCTTCAGGACTTGTGCTTCGCTTAGGGGCATTTCAACCAGTGATTCCGCCAAGACGAATTTTTCCCGGCGAGCCTGGGCTTCGGCCTGCAACTTGCCAGCTTCAGCTTTCTGCTTGTCAGCTTCGGCTTTCTGCTCGCGCGCTTCGGCGGCAAGACGAAGACCATGCTCTTGATCGAGCTTCTCTTCCAGGCGTTGACGCTGGCGCTCGCGACGCATGAGATCTTCAAGGTAGTCGTCTTCAACCGTCATGCGCTGACGGATCTCGGGGGATTCGCCAGCCCGCATCAGACGGCGCAGGACGGGACGGAATTTCTCCGGCACCAAGGCTTCGTCGATGATCAAGGTGTGGCTGTCCTCCGGGTCCTTGCGATGCTGGTCGAAGACGTTGAGCAGCGACTCCAAGGAGTTGCGGGCGGCCTCGTGGAGATTGGGAATCTGAATGATGAAGCTGTCGTGAGTCAGACATTCGATGAAGCTGCTGCGGCCAGGAAGCTCTTCGCCGGTGATCGCGTCGAGCTGCTTTCTCGCCACTTTGATCGCCGGGACCTCGGGCAGTCCCGTCAGCTTGTGACCCAAGAGATAGATCGACAGCACCGGCAAAGGCACGGGAGCGACCTCTGGCGGCAGGCCCGGGACGACATTGGCGGCACTTGAATATTGTTCGCCGAGGTAGCGGCGGAAACGCATGATGTCTTCCGGTTCCTTGGCTTTCTGGATCTCGATCAGGACCAATTGGAAGAGGCCATTCTCGAGCTTGATCCGAGCACAGAAGTCGAGGCGGTAGACGAGCAGCCCGGCGCTGACTTCGACCTGGAGTTCAGTCGGACGCGCCTCAATCTCGACGATGTCCAGGCCGGTGATCGTCGCAATCACCGTATGGGCACAGTCGGGGTCGTCCATCAAAAATTTGAAGACGCTGTCGTAGAGTGGGTTGGCGATACGCATGAAGACGGGCTCGGGTTGCTGCGGAAGTTTAGCACGGAAAACGGAGTCGCGCCAGCGAAATCTGGAAGAGGGGAAATCGGGCCTCGCCCTTCATCGCGCTTCGAAATCGAGCCTCTGGTGCAAGCAGATGCGAGTGGCTTTGCCGCGAATCAGCGGCGGCTCGCTGCGCCACTGCAGCACGGCGTTGCGCACCGCCTCTTCAAACAAGACTGGGGCGCGGGGCTCGAGGAAGCGCACCTGCGAAATGCTGCCGTCGGGTTCCAAGGTGTATTCGGCGGCGACGCTGATCCTCGGTTGATGGCCAAGTCCGCGCGAGGTCGACATGGATGCTACCGCCGCCGTCCCGGCTTTCGTAGAGGGGGCGACGCTTCATGACTGACCAAAGGTTGAAAGGTTGAAAGGTTGAAAGGTCGAACGGCAAGCAATGACGATGCATGAGAGCATCGGGGAACAGCCAGTTCGATTTCTTTACGTTTGTCTTCATGATTTTGCCTTTCAACTTTTCAACCTTTCAACCCGGTTCGTTGCGGCTGGCAGCAACTGCATCTCGAGGTCGCGCAGGAGAGCGGCGACTTCATCGCGACGGCGGCGCAAGAGGGGCAGGGCGATGACGCCGGGCAGGGCTGCGGCGATGCCGGCGCCGGTGGTGATCAGGGCCTGGGCGATGCCGGCGCCGACACCCGCGGCAGGCGAGGTGGCATCGAAGTGGCGCAGGCATTCGATGATGCCGAGAACGGTGCCGAGCAGGCCAAGGAAGGGAGCGAGCTGGACCAGCACCCGGAGCAGCTGGAATTCGCGGTCGACCGGGGCGAGCTCGTCGAGTGCGAGGGCCTCGAAACGACGGCGACGCAAGGTCGGCGGCAATTGGCGCAAGGACGGCAAGTCGATGAAGCCGCGGTCGTCGCGGCCCTCGGTCTCAGCGATGGCGGCCTGAAGGGCGGCAGCGCGGCGGCGGCTGAGATGGCCGGAGAGGACCAAGATCCAGTACCAGACGGCGGCGCTGGTGAAGATCAGCAGCGGCATCAGGGCGCCGCCCGCTGACCAGGCGGCTTTGAGATTGTCAAGTCCGGTCATGGGCGTCCCCGCGGCGCATCGCGGCGGCGTTGAGGTAGGCGAGGGTCGACTTCTCCAGCGCGGCACTGAGGGTGCGGACTCGTCGATTCAACAGGGCATGGCTGAGGAGGCAGAAGATGGCGACGATGAGGCCGAACTTGGTGGTCACCAGGGCCTCGGCGATGCCAGCGGCGAAGGCGTGGCTCTGAGCCTGGTCGAGCCCGAGGGAACGGAAGGCGGAGATGATGCCCGACACCGTGCCGAGCAGGCCGAGCAGCGGCGCAGCGGCGGCGCCGATGGCGATCAGCGGCAGGCCGCGATCGAGGCGGGGCATCTGGCCGAGCAGTTCCTCGTGCAGTATCTCCTCCATCCGCTCCGGTGTCGCCCGGCGCTTGTCGATGATGCAGCGCATCAGCACCGCAGCGGGACCCCACGCCGCGGCGGCGGTGGCCTCGGCGGCGGCAAGATCGCCGGCCGCAAGTTGGGCTTCAAGAGCGAGCAAGGGGCCGTCGCCGATGCCGCGTTGACGCAGCAAATCGAAACACTTGGCCACGACTCCGAGGAAGCAGAGAAAGCCGAGGGCGAGCAAGGGCATCATGACCCAGCCGCCGGAGAGGATTTCCTGCAGCGGACCGTGCTGGTCGACGGGAGCAGCGGCGACGGCTTTCGGCACCGGCTTTTTCGTGGCCGGCTTGGCCGCCTCGGGAAGTCGCGCGGCGGGCGGCAAGCCGCGGCCGACGCTGATCCGGCCGGAACCCGTCTGGTTGAGACGGACCAGCTCTGCCAGTTCGACCGGGGCGAATTCAAGCAGGGCGCCGTCCTGCAACCAGCCACCGTGCTGGCCGTCGCGGCTGAGGAAGAGCGACGCGGCGCCGCCGAGGTCGAGGATGTCGCCGTCGAGGCGATGGCCGTCGCGGGTCGAAAAGCAGCTGCCTTTGCGGCGCAGGCAAAAACCGGCCTGCTGCAGCGCGGCAAGGCGTTGGGAGAAGAAAGTCTCGGCCGGGCCGGCGGCGCCTTGGCGCTTGAGCTCGCGGTCGAGCGCGAGGACGGGCGCACTGGCAGCGGCGAGGGCGGCCTCGAGCCGCGCCTTGTCGCTGTCGAGATTGAGGCTGTGATCACGGGCGGCATCGAGGCGGGTTTCGGTGTCGCGCAAGCCGTCGCCCAGGGCTTCGATCTGACGGCGGAGTTCAGCGGCTTCGGCCTGGTGATTGGCGGCGCTGAGGTTGAGCTGGCGATTGGCTTCGTCGAGCTTCGCCGCGGCCTGACGCAGAGCCGCTTCGGCGGCGGGGCGTTCATCGGCGGCAGCCAGGCCCAGGCAGAGGCCGAAAAGAAGCAGGAGGATGCGGCTCATTTCCCCGCCTCCTTGAGCTTGTTCACCATCAGCGGCAAAGCGAAATCACCGCCGTCGCGAGCGGCGGCGAAGGCCGCGGCCAAGACCTTGAGGCCTTCCGGCCGACGCTGCGCCTCCCAGATTCCGTCACGCTTGACCAGATCGCCGCCGTCCTTGCCGTCAAGACTGAGCCAGCAACCGGCGGCGAGGCCGAAATGAATCGACCTGTGCAAATCAGGCGCTGAGTCGTTCGCATCCTGATTCCCTTGAGGCATAAAAGCTGCGCTGCGGATTCCTGCAGCCAAAGCATTTGAGATGAACCATGACGCATACGATGCCGCCCTCGCCGATCTGGTCGCCCAATCCACCGACAACTTCGACCTCAGCCCCCTGCTTAACATCCTAGTGCCGCCGGGGGCGCCGGAAGCCTGAGCATGATCACCCCCTCTTCTTTAACTCGGAATGCCACCATGAATCAGTCCAGACTTCTTCAATCCGAGTCTTCTTGGCAAAATGCCGTCGCAGACGCTGGCATCGGCCTGTGGAGCTGGGATCCTGCAACTGAGCGACTGAGCTGGGACCCCACCCTGTGCCAGCTCCACGGCCGCAGTTCCGATCAGGCCCCGCGCGACAGCGCCGCTTGGCTCGCCCTCATCCATGCCGATGACCGCCCTCGAGTCGAAGCCCAGTTTCACGCCTGCCGACTCGGTGCCGAGCTCCATTCCCAGTTCCGTATCTGCCTGCCCGATGGCGGCCTCCGCCACCTCCAGCTCACCTCCTGTCGCCGCCCCGGCCAAGCCGTCACCGGCACCGGCGTCGACGTCAGCGCCCGCAAACAGATCGATGACGCCCTTCATTTCGTCGCCGAACTCGGGTGGACCCGCAGCGGCCGCGAATTCTACGACGCTCTGGTTCAGCACCTCGGCCAGGCCTTCGGAGTCGACTATGTCATCATCGATCAGCTCGTCGATGACAACACCGCCGCCGAAACCGTCGGCCTCTACGCCCATGGCCAGCTCCCCCCACCGCTACGCTACCAACTCCGCGACACCCCTTGCGAAAATGTCGCCGGCAACCGCCTCTGCCACTACCCCGACAGCATCGTCAGCCTCTTTCCTCGCGACACCCTCCTGGTCGACATGAAGGCCGAAAGTTACCTCGGCATCCCCCTCTGGGATTCCAAAGGCGACCCGATCGGCCTGATCGCCATCATCGACGGCAAGCCCATGCCGGATGCCGACGGCATCAGCGCGGTCTTGCAAGTCGTCGCCACCCGCGCCGCCGCCGAGCTCGAACGCGGCCGCTTCGATGCCCAGATCCAGCGCCATCGCGCCCACCTCGAAGACACCGTCGCCCAGCGCACCGCCGAATTGCAAAATGCCAAAGAACTCGCGGAAGTCGCCAACCAGGCCAAATCCATCTTTCTCGCCAACATGTCCCATGAAATCCGCACCCCGATGAACGCCGTCCTCGGCTACTCCCAGATCCTCCAGCATGACCAAGGCCTCAGCGCCGATCAGCACCGCAGTGTCGACGCGATTCTCCGCTCCGGCCAACACCTCCTCGGACTGATCAATAACATCCTCGATCTGTCCAAAATCGAAGCCGGCAAGACCGTCCTGCAAGTCGCGCCGACAGACATTCAAAATGTCCTCCTCGATACTGAAACCATGTTTGCCCAGAAGTTCGCCGCCAAGCATCTGGCCTTGAGTTTCACTATCGATCCCGGCACGCCGCTCATGGTCATGGCCGACAGCCAGAAACTCCGCCAGGTCATCCTCAATCTTCTCTCCAATGCCTGGAAATTCACCGATCGCGGAGGCGTTGAACTTCGCCTCAAAGGCTGCTATGAAAAGGATCTGGCAAGCTGGCTCTTCACACTCAGTGTCAGCGACAGCGGTTGTGGCATCCCGGAAGCTGAAATCGATAAAGTCTTCGCGGCCTTCGAGCAAACCAATTCCGGCGTCAAGGTCGGCGGTGGCACCGGCCTCGGACTCGCCATTTCGAAAAGTTTTGCCCGATTGATGGGAGGCGACATCTCCGTCATCAGTGAAGTCGGCCGCGGCTCCACTTTCACCTTCACCTTCCAAGCCGCCGCCAGCCCCTCCCTTCGGGCCCTCTCTTCCTCCTCAGTCGGCCGCTTTGGCCCCCTGACCCCCGATCAAGGCGAAATCCGCCTCCTCATCGTCGATGATTCCGCCGACAACCGCGCCGTCGCCCGAGGGCTTCTCGAACCCCTCGGCTTCGCCGTCATTGAAGCTCATGATGGCCAGGAAGCCCTCAATCTCAGTGACACCTGGAATCCCCAGATTATCCTGATGGACCTCGTCATGCCGGTGATGGACGGCTTCGAGACGACCCGACTCTTGCGCCAGCAGTCCGCCGGCCAAAGGATGTGCATCCTCGCCCTCTCCGCCACTAGCCAATTCGGCGATGAAGCCGCCCTGCAACGCGCCGGCTTCGATGCCTTCCTCAGCAAACCCTACCTCCTGCAAGATCTTCTCGCCGCCATCGCGCAACACAGCTCCTGCCGCTTCACTGCCGCCACTGAGCTGCGCCTTGCT
>CAMCSH010000172.1 GCA_945877655.1 Lentisphaera araneosa HTCC2155
CGCAAAACAAGCCCACCACGGAGGGTGGGGCTCTCAGGGAATGAAGTATGAGCTTCAGCGGCCAGATTCCCTTTGAGAATCCCGATAAATGGCAGCGGCGTTACCTGCCCCATTACGATGCCGCGGGAATCTACCAAGTCTTGACCTATCGACTTCGCGATTCCTTGCCACGAGAAGTGGTGGCGCGTTTGCGGGAGACGCACGGCGATAATGACCAAGCGCGACGCAAAGCGGCCGAGACCTATCTCGATGCTGGCTATGGCTCTTGCGTTCTGCGCAAGCCCGAGGTTGCAAAAATGGTGGTGGATTGCTGGCGCCATTTCCATGGTCAGCGTTACCGCGTCATCGCCTATGTGGTGATGCCCAACCATGTGCATTTGCTGATTCTGACTTTCGAAGGCTGGTCGATAGAAAGTCTGGTGCATTCCTGGAAGACTTGGACGGGTCGCCGCATTCTTGAGATCGAAGGGCACTGGCCAAGACGTTCCCTGGGAGCCCCACCCTCCGTGGTGGGTCGTTTTGCTTTCCCTCCTCGAAGCGAACAAGCCCACCACGGAGGGTGGGGCTCCCAGGTTTTTTCGCCCTTTGAAATCGATGACCATGAAGACAACCCTGTTTGGCAGCGCGAAGTTTGGGATCGCTTCATCCGCGACGAAAAGCATTATCACGCCGCCATCGCCTATATTCACGACAATCCGAAAAAAGCCGGGCTTGTCGAAAATGCTGAGGATTGGCCATGGAGCAGCAAGAGCCA
Organism: Lentisphaera araneosa HTCC2155; assembly: GCA_945877655.1. Classification (GTDB taxonomy): domain Bacteria; phylum Verrucomicrobiota; class Lentisphaeria; order Lentisphaerales; family Lentisphaeraceae; genus CAMCSH01. The sequence continues at coordinate 755 of CAMCSH010000172.1, forward strand.
TCCCTTTCCTCGTGAAGAACGCGAAACATAAAGCCAAGCCGAAGGCCCACCACGGAGGGTGGGGCTCCCAGGAATAACCCATAAGGAATCCCCTATGCCCATCCTCGATAAAATCACCGCCGGCGACCCCGAAGGCGTTTTCACCGTCGTTCTCCTCCACGGCTACGGCTCCAACATGCATGACCTTGCTGACCTGGCGCCGATCTTCGGCCCGGGCGTGCGGGTCGACTGCCTGCAAGGGCCGATCGGCCTCGAAGGCGACGACTCGGATTGCCGAGCTTGGTACAATCTCGAATTCACGCCGCAGGGCGTCCGCGCCAAGCCCTCCGAGGCGAAGGCGGCGGCCGATCTGATCGCGGCCGAGCTCGACCGGAATTACGCCGACGTCGCTCTCGCCGGCAAGCTCTGGCTCGGCGGCTTCTCGCAGGGCGCGATGATGTCGCACGCCGTGCTGTTGCGCCATCCGCATTTATTGCGCGGCATCTTCGGCTTCTCCGGACGCTTCATGCCGGAGATTTTTGCGGACGCCGCAGATCTCGACCTCAGTGGCAAGTCGGTCTTCCTCAGCCACGGGCGCCAAGATGCCGTCATCCCCTTCAACTTTGGCGAACAGTTGCGCGACTTCTACCAACGCAAAGGCGTCGACATGGCGTGGAGCGAGGACAACAGCGCCCACACCATCAGCGGTAAGGCCAGCCAAGCCGCCGCCAGCTTCTTTGCGGCAAGAAGATAGAGCTCCCGGAAGAATTTTCGAGAATTCCTGCGGGTCTTGCGAGATTCACCGGCTGAGCTGCGAAGAAGGTGATAAATCCCTAACTGGAGGCCAGCCCATGACTCGCATCGTTCTTGCTTTTCCCTTCCTGTCGCCTAGCCTTGACTCAAGAAGCCGGAGACAGCCGATGCGTCAGCGTTTCACTCTGATCGAGCTACTGATGGTGGTGGCGGTCATCGCCATTCTCGTCAGCCTGCTCTACCCCAGCTTCCGTGAAAGCAGAAAACTTGTCAAGCGCGTGGTCTGCGGCAGCGGCTTGAAACAGATCGGCATGGCGGTCGGCAGCTGGTCGATGAGCCACAAAGGGCTCTTGCCGCCCGGAGCCAATAGCGGCGGGGGCTGGGGCGAAAACGATTCCTACTGGACTTGGCACAGCTACCTCAATGACCAGCTCAATCTCGGCATGACTCAGCAAGAGCTGGATTATTCCGGGAAGAACTTCCGCGCCGGTTATGCCGGCATCACCAGTGCCCGCGAAGCGCAGCTGCGAACCGTCATGAAAGTCTTCAAATGCGCTTCTGACCAGCAGCCACGGGAGAATAACACGATTGGCGCCAGTTATTCACCCAACTGTGGCGGCCGAATGGTCTGGCGCGCTTCGGAGGGCGCCAACGGTACGATGAATTATATCGAAAGAGGCGAAGCTCCTTGGTTTCACATTTCTCGGGTGACCCAGGCGGGCAACACCTTGCTGATCGGCGAACGCACCGACACTCCATATTTTCCCATCAAGTGGGCCAGCAGCGGCGCAGCCGACAATCTGACTCGCTACAACCCCGGCAGTCCCAATGTGCCAGCCCTGCACAAGCGAGGCTATCTGCAATGGGTCCAGGTCGACGGTTCACTGATCTATGCCTATTTCCGTGATTTGACCCGGCGCCAAGCCGCCAACCAGTGAGGATTCCATGAGCTTTCTCATCCTGATCTGCGGGCTTCTCTCCTCCGCCCTGTTTTGGCACTGCCGCAAAAAAACTCACGCACTCGGCCTGCGTTTTGCCAGCATCGCCATGACTTTGTTCACTCTCGGGCTTGCCGCTTGGCAGATCCTGCACGATCCGGACGACGACCCGCAGAGCTATCTCCGCCAGGAAAGTCTCATCCAGCAAGGGGGCTTCCAGCTCTTGGCAAATCACGTCCTCAAGGAGATGAAGTCGAGGCCTCTGCGCATCACTCTTCTAACCCCGCCTGACGGTGCCCCGCTGCCGCCGGCAATGGTCCAAGACCTCAAGGCGAGCTTCGGCAGGGATGCGGTTTTCACCGAGCACTGCAGCAGCGACATGCTGGATCCAGAGTCGATGCGCAGCGTCAGCGTCGCCTTCAATTGCGATCTGGTCCTCTGCTCTGGCCTCTTTGATCGTCCGGAAGATCTCGAAACACTGTTTGCCGATGGGGCTGAACTGCCGCGTTTTGCCCTGTTTTATTCCGGCATTCCGGCGGAACGTCTGCAGCCCTGGCTGAATCAAGGCGCCATCATTTGTTCTTTGCGCTTCCGCGCCGGTTTTCAGCCTTCCGGCCCGGCTTTTTCAAGCTCCCCGGAAGCCGCCGCCAGCTGCTTCGAGCTGCTGTGTCGCAAACCCTGACGGAGAGATGCATCATGGGTCCAGATCGAATGCAAGAAGTCATCCGCCGGGTCCAGAATGGCGAGGTCGAAGCCTTTGCCGAGCTTATCACTGCCTATGCCCCAGGGGTCCGCAGTTTCCTCAGCAGTCACATTCGCGACTTCCACGCCGCCGAGGATCTCGCCCAGGAGGTTTTTATCGCCGTCTATGCCAATCTCGACAGCTGGAAGCCCGAGCTCAATCCCACCCCTTGGATTTATGGCATCGCCCGGCACAAGCTGATGAGCCATCTCCGCCGTTTATACGGCCCCAAAAGTCGCATCAACGCCTTCCAGGCTGAGATCACCGAAGAGCTGCTCCGGCACAGCCCGGTCGAGAATGTCCGCGGCACCGAGCGCATCCTCGGCTGCATCGAGCACCAGCCCGCCGCCGAACGCAGCCTCCTGCTGGCCCGCTACTTCGACGGTGATAGCGTCCAGGAAATCGCCGCCCGCCTCGGCACCACGGTCTCCGCAATCAGCTCCCAGCTCTATCGCCTCCGTCACCAGCTTCGCGCCTGCCTCGATGGCAAAGTGAGGCTGATATGACTGCCCAGGACCTGCCGCTGATCGATGGTTTTATTGACGGCACGCTGACCGAAGCCGAGCTGCAGCAAGTCAAGGAACGGCTCCTCAGCGATGAGATTTTCCGCGACGAGCTGGAACTGGCTTTGCACCTGCGCGGCCTCACTGCCGCCGCTCGCCCGGGACCCGCCGCCGCCTTCTCCGCCCGTGTCCTCCAGGCCTGCGCCGAGATCAGCCTACCCGCCCCCGGAGAGGCTTCTGCCGCCAGCTTTGAGGCCAAGGTCTTGCGCAAGTTGCCGCGCCGGCGTCCTCCCCGTCCTGCCGCCAAGAGCTGGCGCACCCCCTTGCTTCTCCTCGCTGCCGGCTTCCTTCTCGGCCTGTCTTCGTGGTGGCTGCTGCGCCCCCCCGTGCCAGAAGAGCTGGCCTGCTGCACCAACGACACCAGCGGCTTCGTCATCCGTGGCGAGACCAGCCTCGTTCTGAAGAACGGTCTCAGCTTGATCAAAGGCGATCTTCTCAGCGTCGCCGCCGGCCACCATGCTCAGCTGCACTACCCCGATGGCACCGAAATCGATTGCTTCCCCTCGACCCAGCTCCGCCTCGACAGCCAAGACGGCGCCAAGTGGGTCGAACTTCAATCCGGTGCCATCTCCCTCGCGGTCAAGCCCCAGCCGCCCGATCAACCCATGGTGCTGAGCACGGCGCAATCGCGCTGCACCGTCCGCGGCACCCAGTTCGAACTTTACGCCAACGCGCAACAAACCCAGCTGCATGTCAATCATGGCAAGGTGCAGATGAACGGCGCCAAGTCTGGCGAGGTCTTGGTCACTGCCGGGCATTTCGCCACTGCGACGGCGCAGGAAATGAGACTGTCAGTTCCCGGCGAGGCCCTTTGCCGCAGCCCCGTCCTACGCGCCGGCAGCGCCCCCTACCCGATCTGCGTCCCTCTGCGCGGCAGCCGCAAACTCTTCCTCTATGTCAGCGACAACAACGATCACAACTTCGGCGACCACGCCGCTTGGATCATGCCCCGCCTCAGCGGCCCCGCCGGCTCGCTCGACCTGACCACTTTGCCGTGGAAACGAGCCAAGTCTGGCAATATCCACATCCCGGTGCCCCAGTGCAACACCGGCCTCCCCGCCTTCCCCCGCGGCTTCGCCAGCCCCCATCGCTATATCTACACTCATGCCGTCTCCCTGATCGAATACGACATCCCTCCCGGTTACGACTTCTTCGAAGCCGAAGGTGTGCTCTCCGTCAGTCCCTTAGCCCGTGACTGCAGCCTCGTCTTCGAAGTCTTCACCGAGCTGCCCGCCGCTCAGGCCGAGCTGATCTGGAAGCAGCCGATGGAGTGACCCGTGACTGACAACGCTGCCCCGGCCATCGAGCCCAGCAGCGGCGATTATCGATTTTGACGGGTTTATGTCGAAGATCATGAGGACTCGGGGCTGCGCCTAGTAAAATTGGTATTATACTTCCCCTGCAATCCTCACCAAGCTTAATTGGTGAGCCACTCAATTCAGCAATAGGGGGGATATCATGGATCTCAAACTGAAAGACAAAGTCGTCATCGTCACCGGCGGCGCTCGTGGCATCGGCGCTGGCATCTCCGAACTTTTCGCGGCGGAAGGCGCCACGGTGGTGGTGGCTTCCCGCAGCTCGCCCGAAGCCTTGGACTTCATGAAGCAACTCAGCACCAAGACCAAGACCTTGTTCATCGACGGTGAGCTCGGCCCGACGGCAGCGGCCGAGAAAGTGGTGAACGAGACATTGAAGGCCTTCGGCCGCATCGACGTCCTAGTCAACAACGCTGGCGTCAACGACGGCGCCTCGCTCGAGGCCGGCCCGGAAGCCTTCCGCGCTTCCCTGCAGAAAAACATCTTCCATGTCTACGATCTGCTGCACTTCGCCCTGCCGGCGCTAAAGGCGAGCAAGGGCAACATCGTCAACATCTCGTCGAAAGTGGCGGAGACCGGCCAGGGCGGCACCAGCGGCTACGCCGCGTCGAAAGGCGCGATGAACGCCCTCACCCGTGAGTGGGCTCTGGATCTGGCCAAGTATTCGATCCGGGTCAACACCGTCTCCCCGGCGGAAGTGATGACACCGCTCTACGAAAAGTGGCTCAAGACTCTCGACAACCCGCAGGCGATGGTCGCCAAGATCGAGAAGATGATTCCCTTCGAGCACCGCATGACGACTCTGCACGAGCTCGGCGCCATGGTGGTCTTCCTCGCTTCCGAAGTGTCGAGCCACACCACCGGCCAGATCATCTATCCCGACGGCGGCTACACTCACCTCGACCGCAAGTGCACCGTCGAATGAGTGGCATTTGATCCAGAGCGTCACCTAGGAGAAATTCCCGTTGGCGGGAGATGGCGCGGGCGCGGGTCGGAGTAATGTTGCTGAGAGCCTCACCAACACCAAAAAAGGAATCCCCGCCATGTTCGTCCACACGGTTTATTTCTGGCTGCGCCGCGATCTCGATGACGCCCAGCGTCTGCGTTTCACCCAAGGCCTCGAAAGCCTGCAGTCGATTCCAGCCGCCGGCGGTTCCTACATCGGCCGCCCCGCCACCACCTCCCGTCCGGTCATCGACCGGACTTACGACTTCTCCCGCACCTGCCTCTTCAAGGACCAGGCTGAACACGACGTCTACCAGGTCCACCCGACCCACCTGGCCTTCGTCAAAAACTGCAGTGATCTGTGGATCCGCGTTCTCGTTTACGACGCCGAATAAGCGTCCAAGTCCGTGGCGCAGCCCAGCGATATCCAATCGATTGCCGAGCTGGCTCGCCGCTTACGCGAGGCTCGCGACAAGGCGCCTGCGCCCGCATCATCCGAAACAGCTGTGCCGAAACTGCCTCAGCCCGCTCCGTCGGAAACGACGGAGGAGCTGGGCGATCTGCTGCCGGACATCCCGCTGCTCGACCGCAACAAGAACTACTCGCTGCTCCGGCTGCGCTCCCGCCGTCCCCCCGGCAAGCGGCCGGAGTCTTTTGTTTTCCCCCCCAGCTCCTTGAGCGTCGAATTGCACGATCTGGAACCCGGCGACCTGCCATGGATCTCGGCGCCTTTGCGACGGGCGCGAGCCGTGGTTTTAGGTCTCGAAGCCGGTCTTGAAATCGAGTGGAGCATCAGCCCTTTAGGTGAATCCTCGATCGCCGTCGTTTTTGCCGACGGCCTCAGCCAGAAGGTTTCCATCGGCTGTCTTCTCCGCTGCGAGATCGAGCGCCCCGGCAAACGGCCGCTGAGCGTCGATCTGCGTCAACTGCAAGGCGAAGCCGAGCTCACCGGTCTGCCTTGCCGCTTCGTCTTTTCCGCCCCCGAGGTCGAGTCGGTGCCGGGCGATTTCGAGGAAGCCGAGCTGCGTCGCTTCGCTGATGAACAGCAGAATCTGATCGCCGAGATGAACCGCTGGGCCTCGCATGCGCCGCCGCAAGCGCCGGCGCCGGAATCATGACGCGGAATTCAAAATTCAAAATTCCAGATTCAAAAAACCGGTTGTCCCGGGATTTTTGTAGCTTGCTCTTTGCTGCTAGTTGCTCGACCCCGAAGTGGGTCGGAGAATTTAGCCCAGGGTTGAGCCGCATCGGCGACACCCTGGGTCAGAGAGTTATGAAAACCGACCCCAACGGGGTCGAGGAAAGCCAGGTTCCTGGTGTGGAATCTAGGCTGCACTCGGCTGCTAGCTGCCGTTTTTCCTTGTCCCCTTCGGGGTCGCGCCTCTTTAGACTGTTGACCCGGGGTGTCGCCGATGCGGCTCGACCCCGGGCTAAAATCCCCCACTCCTTCGGAGTGAAGCCATCAAACCGAAATGATGCCCAACTGTCATCAGGGATGGATCGAGCATGAACTCCCCGCTTTTCCTCGGTGCCGGCATTTTCACCCCCGCCGATCCCGCCCATCTCGAGCTGATCTCGCCGCTTTTCGAGCTGGCCGATTTCTTCGAGATCTCGCCGGAAATGATGTTCACCGGCGACTCCTCCGGCCGCGGCCTGCGCGAACACCCGCTTGCCGACCTGATGGCCGATCTCGGCCCGATCTATGGCAAACCCTATGTCGGCCACGGCCTGCATTTCTCTCTCGGCGACGCCGCTCCCGGGCCGCGTCGCCAGGACTGGCTGCAACTGCTCCGTCGCGTCGACGAACGCTTTCATTGCCTCTGGTACACCGAACACTCGGGCTGGACCTCTTGCGGCGGCGAACACGCCGTCCTGCCTTTGCCCTTGCCGCACAGCGACGAAGCCGCAGAGCTTTGCGTGACCAGCCTGCGTCAGATCCAGGAAGTCTTTCCGCTTGCCGGAGTCGAAAACTCGGTCTTCCCCTTCCTTCTCGGCGACGCCCTTGGTGAATACGCCTTCCTGCAGCGCATCCTCGACCAGGCCGAGGCCTGGCTGCTTCTCGATCTGCACAATCTCTACACCCACGCTCTCAATTTCGGCGTCTCGTGCCAAGATCTTTTGGCGCAATTCAAGCTCGATCGGGTGATCGAGATCCACATCTCTGGCGGCAGCGTCTCCGATCCCGATTGGCTGAACTCGTGTCAGACCTTCCGCCTCGACTCACACGACGGCGCCGTCCCCGAAGAAGTCTGGTCCCTGCTCGAACAGGTCATGCCGCTCTGCCCGAATCTCCGCGGCGTCGTCCTGGAGCGACTCCATGGCACCCTGAGCCGAGAAGAAGCCTCGGCCTTTTTTGCGGAGTTCGCAAGGCTGAAAGAGATGTGTGATCAACGCAAGAACGAGATGGGAACCGCAGAAGGCGCGGAAGGACGCAGAAGTAAAGACATCTAAATCCAATAGTCTTCATTGAGATTTAGATAAGGAACACAGATCTCTCTCCTGCGAAATAACTTACGTTTTCCCAAATAAATCTCAGCGGCAACAGCCCCGTCAAATCCCCCTAAACCCCGCATAAATCGGAAAAATTAGTTCGCGCTGCTTGACTTCTAGAAATCTTATATATACTTATATAATTCAGTCAAGACAAACGCACCAAAATCAAGCACGGAGATGACCATGTCGCGCACCCG
>CAMCSH010000173.1 GCA_945877655.1 Lentisphaera araneosa HTCC2155
GTGAGATGCTGCCAGAATTGGTTTTTTGCCGCTGCAGGAATGCCATGGTAATTCTCCGGAATGGTTGAGTAGATATAAACTATATCTACAGTATCCCGGGTTTTTGAGCTTGCAAGTGCAGTAGATATAAAAATCTCTAGATTTTGCGTTACAAGTCGGTTGATTTTGCGCTTAAATCGAGTCATAAATTCTGAATGATACGGAAATTGATACGGCCTTTTGCGTCTGGCAAACTTGAAGGGATTAGGAGCGCCAAGACGTGTTAAAGGGTGATTGAGATCTGTAGAATTCCTGAAAGACCGTTGATCAAGACCATTCTTGTTTGAGGGGAGTTTCAGCTTCCTTGCCTCATGAAAAGCACCTTGCGGCCTTCGTCTTCTTCGTCGGCGAGAGAAAAACCCTCGAAGAAGACGTTGTCCATGGAGTCGGAATTCAAAGTCTTGAGCGTCGCTTGGTGGAACTGGTACATCAGGTCGAGGATGCTTAGATCGCCGGGGCCGCTGGCGTCGATGTCGACGAAGAGATCGTCGAGTTCCGGTTCGGTCTCCATCTGTCCTGCCGCCACCAATTCATAGAGCTTTTGGTAATACTCCTGTCCGGTGTAGCATACGCGCACTTGGCGGACGCCAGGGAGCAGGATGAAGTCTTCCGTGAATTCATTTTCCGAGAAGTCGCGATTGTACTTCTTGAAGGCAGTTTTGAACTTCTTGATGTCGGCGTAGCTCTTGCCGTTGAAGGACCAACTGAGTCCGTCGAGGCGGGGATCGAAGGGAGAGGGCTCGGTGAGTGTTTCGTCGATTTCTTCGGGGCTGCTTAAGGCCCATTCTAAAATTTGCGTAGCCCGCATTTTGCTAAAACAAAATGACTTTTTTATGAGATTTGCTATTTCATCTGAAATAAATGGATGATTTTTAAGGTGGTCATCTTCATTGATTTTTCTCAGATGCCAATGTTTGTCAATGCATGTGAATTTCTTGATTAGGTTTCTATTTATAAGAATTTCTGATAATTTTATTGAGAGAATCAACGTGTTGCCAGATTTGTGATCATGAATTTTTGATAGAATTAATTCGATTTCTTCAAAGCCTGGGGTCAAATTTACAAAATCTTTTGTTTTTATTGTTGATCTCAGTTGTGATGTCAACTTGTTTTTCATCTCATTGTGATGATACCATGGATCCTGGCCATATTTTAAGCAACCTGCAATTTCGTCTTGAGATGGGGGGCCATATATCCAAAATCCTCCTTCCATACAAATTACTGGCTTCAATACATTTATTCTGCCAATTAAAACCAATTCTATGAATGACTTCATTTGTATGAATTCAAAAATATTAAAGTGATTTATACATCCTATGATATCATTCTTATCCCATATATCAAAAGTCGATTCTTCTTGCAATATGTTTGATTTTAAAAATGATTCAAATGTTGGAAGTTCCAATTGGTAAATGTCCGTCATTACTGTTGAGCCTTCGAGGAGTTTCTCAAGTTTTTCCGGCGCTCTCATAACTACAAAACCGCAATATTTCCCATCGGGCAACTTCATCGCCAAACAATCGCCCTTTCTGAAGGGCAGGAGAAATTCGCGCGGCTTGCTGCGTTTCTTGGGCGATGCCTTGGGCTTGCTCAACTTTTTTGCGAGGGCCGCAATTTCGGCGTCGCTTGAGTGAGCCGACAAAGCTGTGAGGACATCGGGGTCGAGGTGGGCTTGGCATTCCCATTGAGCGAGGGCGAAGCCGGCGAGTTTATCGGGCTCGCGGCCTTCTTCGGCGAGGTGGAAGAAGCGGGTCTCTTCGAGGCTCTGGCGAACGGCGGCAGCTTCGAGGCCGATGTTGTAGCGCCAGAGGAAGTCGTGATAGGAGCGGAAGGCTTCGGGACGCTCGAGAATGGTGCTCATGGGGGAACTCCTGTGGGTTTACGCACATGACTGGGGATCAAAGAGGTCGAGCTCGATTTTGCTGCCAGCGCAAAAGATCCAGATGCTCATCGAAGCACAATTCGGCTTGGTCTTCGGGATCAAGCCGGCCGAGGCCGCCGGTAAAATGTAGATAAGGCACGGCGGCGTCGCGGGCGCAACGCGAATCGGTGTGATGATCGCCGATCATGATGGTCTCTTCGGGGAGGACCTGATGAATGGCCATCAGCCGTTTCAAGCCGTCGGGATCGGGCTTGCGGCAGCCGGCTCCTTCCGGACCCCAGGCGGCGGCGAAAAAGGAGTTCATGCCGAGGGCTCGGAGAAGGGCGTCGGTCATCTCCTGCGGCTTGTTGGTCAAGACTGCCAGGGTCAAACCAGAGGCCCGCCAGGCGCTGAGAACTTCGAGCACGCCGGGATAGGGACGGGTGTAAACACAAATCGCCTCGCGGTAGCCGGCAAGCAGGCGCGACAGGCCTTCTTCGACCGAGACATGCGGGGCGTCGACAAGGGTGCGGCGAGCCAATTCGTAGGCGCCGTCGCCGATCGCCGCTTTGACCGCGTCGTCGCTGAGGGGCGGCAAGTGGAAATGGCGGCGCATTACGCCGACGGCGGCGGCGAGGTCGGCGCGGCTGTCGACCAGGGTGCCATCGAGATCAAAAACGGCGAGGCGGAGTTTCATGGAGGATTTCCCGGTTGGAGTTGGCGGGCGGCTTCGTAGCAGACCACAGCGGCGGCGGTGGCGACGTTGATCGAGTTCTTCATGCCAAAGGCCGGCAGGACGACGAAGCGATCGCAAAGCTTCAGCGCTTCGTCGGAGATGCCGAGGGCTTCGTTGCCGAAAACCAAGGCCACCGGAGAGGAGAAGCGAGCCGTCCAGACCGATTCCGCCGAAGCGACGGTTTCCACTCCCACCGGTTCGTAGCCGCGCGCCTTGAGTTCAACCAGGGCCTCGGCGGCAGTGGCGACATGGCGCAAACGCAAGGCCGACTCGGCGCCCATCGAGGCTTTTTCGAGCTTCGCATGGGGCGGGAAAGGAGTGTAGCCGCAGCAGATCACTTCTTCGGCTGCGATGGCATCGGCAAGGCGGAGGATGTTGCCGGTGTTCATCGCCGAGCGCAGCCGGTCGAGAACGATGACCAGCGGCAATCGGCGTGCCGGCGCGTCGGCGCGGTCGCCGCGCTGGACCAGGACCGCGGCTTTGTCGTGAGATTCGGGCTCCATGGAGATCTTCCTTTCCGGTTTGCGTCGCCCGCAAGCCTGCGCCGAAGCCGGTCTTTTTCAAGTCCGTGACGGCTTCTTGGCGCTGGTCTTCTCGGCTTGTCACTTTAAACTGGCCGATGAACTTGAACATGCCGGAGTCGTCGTCGATGAAAATGAGCTTGCGCCCCGCCTGGCAGAAATGGCTGTTGATTTTTGTCGTCGTCTTCGGCCTGGCTGCCTTTGTCGGTACGGCGCTCAATGGTTCAGATTTCGCTCATTCGCCGCTTCTGGTCGGCTTGCTCTGCCTGATCGGCTGCGGCGGCTGGTCGCTGTTGCTCTTCCATCTTGGGCGCTTCGGCGAATGGGAGATCAAATGGCGCCCCGTGATCCCGGTTCTGGCGCTCTTGCTGGGGGCCTTCAGTGTCGCGCTCACAATTATGGCGATCTATTTCACCGAGAAATACCTGCCGCTGCAATCGGAGATTGATCCGCACTCAAGTCAGCCGCTGCGCAATCATGCCGAGGTGTTGACCTATTTTATTGCCGGTGTCGGCCTACGGGAAGAAAGCATGAAGCTGCTGTGTTTCCTGCCGATTGCCTTTTTGCTGCGGAAGATCAAGGATCGCCGCGTCATCCTGGTCAGCGCTTCGTTGGTCGGGCTCGGCTTCGCCACGGTGGAGAACTTTCAATACACCATGGCGATGCCAACCCTTTCCGGCCGCTTCCTCACCGCGAACGCCCTGCACATGGCTCTCACCGGTCTTTGTGGCTTGGCCTTGCATGAATCCTTTCACAAGGGAGGCGACGAGGCGCCGCGCACCTTGATGACGGCAGCGGCTTTGCACGGCTTGTATGATTTCCTCCTTTTCTATCCGGGATTCGGCTATTTCGCCATGGTCATCTTCTGCCTGGTCGTGCTCCGCTGGCTGCGGACTTTCCATGAATGCATCGGCAATTTCCGGCTTCAGATCTACGGCGACGGCCCGCGTCCGTGGCGTCTGCCCTGGGATCGCGTCAGCGCTTCATCGCTGTTCATGACGGCAGTGGCACTGTCGATCGCATGCGACCTGGTCTTGAGGATTCCTCTCGTCGGTTTGATGCCTTCGATACTGATGGCCTTTATGGAGATCCTGAGCTCTGCGGTGCTGATCTATTTCTATCTCCGCGAGATTGGCGAGCAGGCGTAATGAAGAGCTTTTTTCCGGCGTCTGCTCGAGTCTCTTTCTTGCTTAGCGACGAGGAGGGGAGAGAACTGGTTTCTGTCGAGCCGGAGCAGCTTTTGATGCCGGCGTCGAATCTGAAGGTGGCGACGGCGGCGGCGGCGCTGCGTTGCTTCGGCTCCTTGGATGCCGAGCCGGCACCGCGTTCTCTGCTTTTTTGTCGTGGCAAAATCGAGCGCGGAATTGTCCGGGGCGATGTCGAGCTGCGTTGTTTCGGAGCCCTCGATTTCACTGGCCGTTTTCGTGGCGATTTCGACGCCCGCAGCGCCGCCCTGTCGGTCAGCACCGCGGCGCTGATCGATCTGCTTCGCCGCCTCGACATCCGGGAGATTCGCGGCGATCTGATTCTGAGCTCCGATTTGGCGGAAATGCCGATGCCGGAATATCCCTGCGTCTCGCCCTATCTCTGGCATGAGAACACGGTAGAGATTGACACCGGCGACCGCTTTCGCCGCCTGCCTGAAGATGAGGATTTCACCTTCGAATGGGATGCCTCTTTATCGAGCCAGAGCCGTCGTTCGCCGTCGCTTGTGGCGCTTCCTCTCGGGCCGAGTTCCGACTTCTGGCGTCGCGAGAACTTTTCGCCTGCGGCTTTGCTGCGGCGCGAACTGAAGCGCTGTCTCGCGGCGGCAGGCATCCCTTGCCGCGGCGTCTCCTTCCCGGTCGCCGCGCCGGTTCAGATCGCCGTTTTGACTCCATCTCAGCCGAGCTTGAGGGACTGGCTGAAGCCGATCCTTTTCGACAGCGACAACTGCCGCGCTGAGCTTCTTGGCCGCCATGTCGCCCGTCGTGCTATCTGTTCAAGCTGGCTGCCGGAGATCGCTGATGGCGGCGTGCTTGCCGACGGCTCCGGATTGTCGCGGGATTCTCGGCTAAGCGCCCGCCAATTGGTCGACCTGCATCTGGCGATGCGGCGGCAGTTTCCCGCTTGGTCGGAGCTCTTCCCGCTGGCTGGTCGCGACGGCACCTTGCGTCAGCGTTTCCGAGGCGGCCCCTGGGAAGGTGAATTCCGCGGCAAGACCGGCTCTCTTAATGGCGTCACCAGCCTTTCCGGCAGCCTTGCCGACGGCCGCTGTCTGGCGATTTTGATCGAGGGTGTGGATAATGCTGCGGCCTGGAAAAGCTTTGAATCCCTGGCTCTTGAGCTCAACTCCGGGAGTTGGGGAACAGGGGAGTGAGGGAGTGTTTTGATGCGATCTGACTCCCTAACTCCCTATCTCCCCGACTCCCTAAAAAGAAGCTTGCAGGGGGAAATCCGAGCTGGGTTAAAAAGCCTCTTTCCAAGCGGCTTTCCTTCCTCAAGAAAGCTGTGGCTTAAAGATTTCCACAAAATTCAAAGTTTTTTTGAGCGAGCCCTTGCTATTCTCAACTTTTCCCGTAATCTCCCGCCCCTCCCGTTCGATCCGGTCTTTAGCAAGTGGATTCAATGCGGGAATAACAAAAGATCCCGCAAAGGAATTCCTTCGACCATGTCTACCCCCGTGAAATTTTCAGATCTCGGACTCTCCGATATCACTCTCGCCGCCCTCAATGCCAAAGGCTTTGAAGAAGCCACCCCGATCCAGGCCCTCTGCATCCCCGCGCTTCTCGCCGGCGGCAAAGACATCCTCGGCCTGGCCCAGACCGGTACCGGCAAGACCGCCGCCTTCGGCATCCCGATGATCGAAAAGCTCGATCGCCACGCTCCCTTCCCCCGCGCCATCGTTCTCGCTCCCACCCGCGAACTCGCGGTGCAGGTCGCCGAAGAGCTCAACTCGCTCAAAGGCGCCCGCGACCTCAACATCGTCCCGATCTACGGCGGCCAGGCTTATGAACTCCAGATCCGCCAGCTGAAGCGCGGCGTCGACATCGTCGTCGGCACCCCCGGCCGCGTCAAGGACCACATCGACCGCGGCACCTTGCGGATCGACCAGGTCCAATACGCCATCCTCGACGAAGCCGACGAGATGCTCGACATGGGCTTCTACGACGAAGTCCAGTCGATCCTCGGTGACACCCCGAAAGACAAAATCACCCTGCTCTTCTCCGCCACCATGGCTCCCCGTGTCGCTCAGATTGCCAAAGAACAGATGCGCGAACACGTCGTCTTGCAGGCTCCCCGCAATTCGATCACCGCCGCCAACACCGAGCAGATCTACTACGAAGTCCATCGCGAAAACAAGTTCGAAGCTCTCTGCCGCATCATCGACATCGAAGCCCGCTTCTACGGCATCATTTTCTGCCGCACCAAGATCGAAGTCGACGACACCTGCCGCCACCTGCAAGAGCGCGGCTACGAAGCCGAAGCCCTGCACGGCGACATCTCGCAGCCGCAGCGTGAAAAGATCCTCGACAAGCTCCGCAAAGGTCGCTGCTCGATCCTCTGCGCCACCGACGTCGCCGCCCGCGGCATCGACGTCCGCGATCTCAGCCACGTCATCAACTACTCCCTCCCCACCGACGCCGAATCCTACGTCCACCGTATCGGCCGTACCGGCCGTGCCGGCCGCCAAGGCGTCGCCATCACCTTCATCACCCCGGCGGAATTCAGCAAGCTGAAGCGCTTCACCAAAGAAATCAAATCCGACATCAAGCGCCAGGTCATCCCTAAGGCCAGCCAGGTTGTCGACGCCCGTCTCGCCCGCATCTACGACGAGCTCAAACCGATGCTCGAAAAACCTGCCGATGACCGCATCATCAGCATCGCCCGCCGCCTCCTCGAAGGCAGCGAAGATGCCGCCGCCGTGCTCGCCTCGGTCTTGTCGCACCAGTACGCCAGCAAGCTCGTTGCCGTCACCGGCACCGAGATGGCCGAACCGGTCCGTCGCAAATCCGCCGACGAGCGCGAAGGTCCCGACCAGAAAGGCACCTGCCGCGTCTACCTCTCCCGCGGTGCCCGCGAAGGCGCTGACGAGCCCGGCCTCGTCGCCTTCATCCTCGAGCACTGCCAGGTCGCGGCGGAAGCCATTTCTGACATCGAAATCACCGACTCGGCCTCCTTCGTCTCGCTGCCCTTCCACGACGCCGAGGACTTCCTCGAATCGGTGAAGCGCTCGAAAGGCGACCGTCCCTACGTCAAAAAAGTCGGCGGCGCCCCTGGCAAAAGCGACTTCGGCGGTGGTGGCGGCGGCGGCTTCAATGACCGTCCCTTCTTCAACAAAGGCCCCCGTCAGGACTTCGGCGACCGTGCTCCCCGTGGCAACTTCGACGAGCGTCCCGCCTACAAACCCGCTCCCCGCGGCGACTACGAAGACCGCCCCAGCTTCCCCGCTCCGAAAGCCTACAAGCCCAAGAGCTTCACCAAGGACCACGCCGCCGGCACTCCTTTTGAAGACGCCAAGCCGAAAAAAACCTACGCGCCCAAAAAGAAATATTGAGCTCCGGTTTGATTGATTGAGATGATCCCCGCTTCAGCTGAAGCGGGGATTGTTTTTTGCCTGGATGCTTCGGCCGCGCAGTTCGATCTTGATTGCCCTTATGACAAGGTCCGAGTCTTTGTTGTATTGACTTTTTCGTTATTCTAAGTATTTTCATTACGAAAACTGTTATTTTTTATAAAATCAAAACAAAAACGTAAAAAGGATTATAAAATGAAAAATGGCATCACAGAACTGAGCAAGCGCAAGGGCTACTTGCTTGACATGGACGGTGTTCTGTACCGCGGCGAAAGCCCGATTCCAGGCGTCTCCGAATTCATCAACCACCTCAATGACAATGAGATTCCATACCTCTTCTTGACCAATAACTCTTGTCCCACGCCGCGCGATATCGCCCTAAAGCTCGAGAAGCGCCTCCAGGTCAAGGTTCTGCCCGAGAACATCTACTCCTCGGCCATGGCGACGGCTGAATTCATCCGCAGCCAAAAACCCGGGGGCTCGGCCTTTGTTCTTGGCGAAGGCGGCTTGTTGAAGGCGGTCTATGACGTCGGCTATGCCTGCAACGAGTCCGACCCCGACTTCGTCCTGGTTGGCGAGACCCGCTCCTTGACCCTCGAAGGCGTCGAAAAAGCCATCGACATGATCATTGCCGGGGCCCGACTGATCGCCACCAACCTCGACCCGGCCCCCAAGGTCCGAGGCTGGCCAAAACCCGCTACCGGCGCCGTTATTGCCATGCTCGAAGAGGCGACTGGACGCAAGGCCTTCTGTCTCGGCAAGCCTTCCCCGATCATGATGCGCGCAGCCCGCAAACACCTCGGCTTGCAGACCGACGAAACCGTGATGATTGGCGACACCATGGAAACCGACATTCTCGGTGGCATCAACATGGGTTATGAGACTATTCTCGTCTTAACCGGCACCACCGCCCGCGAAGACATTGAGAAGTACCCCTATCGTCCACAATCGTGGTCGAATCGGTCGC
>CAMCSH010000174.1 GCA_945877655.1 Lentisphaera araneosa HTCC2155
TCCTCGGAATAACCGCGGCAAGACACATGAATATCACAATCCAATACAAAAACTGCGACGCGGCCTTATAGTGGCGATTAACACCGAGTTAAATGATGTCGTAAGATTTTCAAAATGAGCTTCTTATGGACGTGAAACGTGCAAGGACGAAACGTGCAAGGACGGGAAGCACTAAGCACTATTTTTTATCATTAAAGACAATGCCAGAAATTGTTACTCCACTGATTTTCTTTACTTTGTTTGGCCGTGCTCTTTCTATAAAGATTTCATCTTCAGTGAATTTTAATATGGCTTCGTCCACAACTTTCCCATCGACTATTAGGACAATTGAGTCTGGCGCTCGATTGACGAGTTTACAAACAATATAAAAATTAGGATTTTTAGAGATTTCTGAGATTATGACTGGGTCAGATACACCAACTCGATACCCAATGGAGCATTTTCTATTAGAAAAGTTTTCTATTTTAATTTCCCCGACAATTCTACACTCAAAGACTTTTGAGCATGATGTAGAAATGAAAATTGCCAGCATAATTAATGTAGCTATATTTTTCATTTATTACTCCTCGTGGTAGCATGGGAGGATGCTAAGGCCATGGCCGCCACTTGCGTACGTGAAACGTGCTAGGATTGGCTGTCTTTGGATACGCGTGGCTAGGATTGGCATTCATTGGCTACTCCGCAGGCTTTGTCCAGCCCTCTTTTAAAAGGACTTTTTCATGGACCTCATAGCCTTCAAGTAGTGCTCCAACTATATCATCAACCGCATGGTAAGCGGCTAATTTTTCAATGTATTCATTTAGGGGGATGCCAGTTTGGGGCATTCCGATTGAACCTGGTATGTTTTTTTTTGAATAAGTCCCATTTGAGATGTCGAATAACAAAAGTTTAACAGTGTCATTGTAGGATTTGTGATAAATCGTTGCCAACTGAGGTCTGGATGTGCACTCTTCCGGAGACCAATGACGGTTAATTCTAACCGACAAATCATAATTACATGATTCCGCTTTTAAACCTTGATATGAGCAAGAATAAAGCGGTATCGAAATTGAAACCATAAGCAGTCTAAAATTAGAAAAGGTATTCATTCGTCGTTTCCATCCTGTAAAACAGCGTCTGCGGAGTTGAGGCGGTCCATGGCGTCGAAGGTGGCGTTCCAGGAATAGAGAGCCATCGAGCCGCCGCGTTGTTCGGCGGTGACGTTTTTGTTGGAGTCGTAGGAGTAATTGAACGAGAGCTCAGGAGCAAGGACGCCAGAGGGCTGGCGCGCTCCCAGGGAAGTCAGCAGGTTGTCGGCGCGGGAGTAGCTGCTGGTGGTGTTGAGGCCGTTGCCGTAGGTGCGGGAGGTTTCGCGGCCGGCAGCGTCGTCAGAGAAGGAAGCGACGCTTTGCGCTCCCAGGCTAACGGAAGCGAGTTGACCACGGTTGGTGAAGCTGCGGGATTCCACGGCGAGGCCCTCGTGGCTGCGGGAGAGGAGGCGGTTGGCGGCATTATAGACGAAGTTGACGGATTTGCCAAGGCCGACGACGGTCTGGGTCAAGGAGATGCGGCGACCAATGGCGTCGTAGACGGTTTGATCGATGTTGCCGTCGTCGATGGTCTTGATCAGCTCGCCACGGGGCTTGAACCCTTGCATCCTGTTCGGCTTGGATCTTTTCATTGCGTCGGAATCCTCGATTTTTAATCAGCATACACTCCGAGGGTGGGCCGATGCAAGTTTTTTCCGGCTGATTTCTGGATGCCCTGACATCGGTTTTGCCGACATGCTCCGTCGCAATCGAATTCAATCAGGCCTGATAAGCCACCTTCGGCCGGACCAAGCGATGCGCGAACGGCGTCGTCAAGGGAACACAATCTCGCAGCAGACGACCATCGGGCAGGCGACATTCGGGATCGAGCTCAAGCAGCGGCAGGTAGACGAAGTCGCGACTGAAGAGCTGCGAATGCGGCAGGCGCAAACCGGGAAGGCTCGACACCTGGTCGCCGCAAAGAATCAGATCCAGATCCAGGGTACGGGGCGCGTCTTTGCTGAGCTGACGCGGGTGGCCGTTAGCGCTTTCGATCTCCTGCAGCAGGAGTTTCAGGGACGCCGCGTCGAGATCACTGCGAATCCGGCAGACGCCGTTGATGAAGGGAGCTTTCCCCCGGGCGGGGCCGAGGGCCTCGGTCTCCCACAAGGACGAGACGGCGTCGAGACGGCTGCTCCGGGCCAGCGCGACAAAGGCGGCGTCGAGGTGACGGAGGGGCTCGACGTTCGAGCCGAAGGCGATGTAGCAGATCCGCATCAGTTACGGCTCCGGATGATCCAAACTTCGGCGCGGGCGCCGGGCACGGCGAGCGGTTTGGCGACGCCGAGCTCGACGCGCTGCACCGGACCGAGCTTGAAAGCGGTGGCGGCAATGGCCTCGGCAAAAGTCTCGATCAGATCCCAGTGACGGCTGGCCGCAAGCTGGCGAATGGCTTCGGCGAGGGCGGCGTAATCGAGACTGAGGTCGAGGCGCTCTTCGATACCGGCGGTGCGGAGATCGAGAAAACAGTGGATCTCGACTTCCACCGGCTGCTTCGCGAGGCGCTCATGCGGAAGGATGCCGATGGACATCTCCATCAGCAGCTTCTTCAGGACGACGCGGTCGGTGGGTGTGCTTGACATGAAGCAACCCTTCCCGCGGCTGAAGACATTGCAAGAGATTTTGCCGGCATATTGAACAAATCTGCGTGTTCTGGCATGAGTATGCGCCGCAATTCGCGCGTCTGGTTGAAAGCTGCGCCCGAAGCAGCAAACTTGCCAGGTGCACGATGGACAAGGAGTTTTCTTGATGAGAGCCGGAAATCTACTGAAATGGCTGCTGAGACTGATGCTGCTGACCCTTCATCTCGGGGCGGCGGAAGCCGTTTTGCGCCCGCCGCAGAACACCGACCAGAGCGGCGCCCTCATCGTCCCGGGAATCTGCGAGAGTTTTCGGCCACCGAAGATCGACGGACTGATCTGGGGCGGCGTGCAGTCGCAGATTCAGAGCATCAACGGCCGGACCAGCGCTCAGACGATCCTGCGCTTCCATGTCACCAAAGCCGGCACCTATCAGATGCCAGAGCTCAGCATCCCGATACAATCCGGGGCCGCCCATCTGGATGCTCAAGCCTTCACGGTCAGCGCCGGAGAGATGCTGCAGTCGCTGCGTTTGCGACTCCTCTTCGGCCCGGAAAAACTCGAGAAGATGCCCGAGCTTTTTGTCGGCGAGGACATCGACATCTCCTTGGAAGTGCTGATCCGCGACGATTACGAGATCATGCAGAATCTCTCTGCTCCTGACCTGGCTCTTCCCGGTTTGAGTCTTCGTCCTGAGCCGAAACAAAAGCAGGACTTGGCTGGCTGGAACTCTTTCCGGGTGGAAGAAAATGTCCTCTTGGAAAAACGGCTATGGACTCGCCTGGTCTTGCAGGGGCGGATCAAGGCCGTGCTTCCCGGAAAGCATGAAGGTGGTGCCAGCGCCAAAATCTTGGTCCGGCCTCGCGGTGGTTTTCTCGACCAACCGCACGAGGTTTCCGCCAGCGTCGCCAGCGGTTCCTACCAGATCAAGAACCTCCCTCCCCTTCCGGCAGGAGTCGAGTTCCTCAACCTCGTCGGCAGCGACTACAGTCTTGGGCTCGCCTTGGCGCCCAGCACCGAGATCAAAAGCAGCGATTCCTGTCAGTTGATCCTGAGCATCCGGGGCGGCGACCTCAGCTCCCTGAAGCTGCCGGATTGGCGCTTCCCGGGCTTTCAAAATCTGACGCCCTTGGGAGAATCGAAGAATGGCGACAGCACTTGGACACTGATCCCTGACGGCGGTGGCGTCAGTCTGCCGGAGATCGCGGTGGCGACCTTTGATCCCCGCAAGGCGGAGTATCAGATCAAGCGTTTCACTCCTCAGCTCAAGGTCAGCGGCCCTCCTCCGGTCAAGATGGCGACCAAGGTCAGCCCCTCGCCGCAGCTGAAGCCCCTGCCAATTTTGTCGGCAGAGCTGGTCAGTGCGCCTCCGCCTTCCTTGCCGACAAGCCTGCTGCTATTTATCCTCGGGCCGCTGCTTCTGATCGGTCTGCAATGGCGTCCCGGCAAATTCTGGCAACGACTGAAAAACCGTCGTCAACGGGCGCACTTGGCAGAACGGCTCGAAGCCGGCGATGAGCAGGCCGTGGCGGCTCTCGAAGCCTTCCTGCGCTCTCTTTGGCAAGTCCCGCCCGGTGCCGATCTGGCGACCGAAGCGGAACGCCGTGGCAGCCGCGACTTCGGCGACGCATTGCGCGCCTCGATTGAAGCCCGTTTCGCGCCGCAGCCCGCCGCATCCTTGCCGGCCCTCGGCAAAAGCCTGCGCCTGCTGCCTCTGCTTCTGCTTTTGGTCTCGTCGCTGCCCTTGTTTGCCGCGACCGAGACCGACGATCCCGGCCGCGCCGCCTACGGAAGGGCCGTGAAAGCCTGGGATTCCGACGATGCCGCAGGCGCCCTCGCCGAGCTTGATTACGCCCAGGAACTAGTGCCGCGTTCGATCGAGATCGCCAGCGCTGTTGAGCAAGCCCGTTCCGCCGTCGGACCGAAGGCCAGCGCCCCCGGCGCCATCGTCCAACTTCGCGATCAGGTCAGCCCTGGGGAATGGCTGCGGTTCGCCGCTCTTATCTGGCTAACTGCCTGCCTGCTCGCCGCCGTTTTGATGCGTCGCGGCCGTCCCTGGCGGGCGATACTAGCGGCAGGCCTGATCTGCACCTTGCTGCCTCTATCCTTCGCCTTGGCACAGAGTGCCGGTAGCCGCGCCTCCGGCCGCGCCGTCGCGGCAGTCGAACTCAAGCCATCTGGCAGCCCCGAGGGCAAAGCCCAAGGCTCCGGAATCGCCGCTGGCAGTCTCGTCCTAATACGCCAGAGCAGCGCCGACGGCAGCTGGGTCGAAGTCAGCGAAATCCATGGCGCAGGACAGGGATGGATCAAGGCCGCTGAGCTGCGGCGCGCCGCGGGTTTTTACTGATTCTCTGCCGCTCCCGCTCCGCGTTCCGCCGCGGTCCAATCCTTCCAAGGATGCTTGGCGAGGGCGGAGTTGCGGTACTGCACTTCGGCGCTGACCTCTCGTCCAAGCCAGGCGGGACGGAGGAACTCCTCATCTTCGGCGCCGAGCTCGATCTCAGCCACCACCAGTCCCAGGTTTTCGCCCTCGAAGACATCGATCTCCCAGACATGCTTGCCGGAGGGGATGCGATGGCGGCGCTTGCTGATCGGCGCATCGGCGCAGAGATCCATCATCGCCTCGGCATCGGCTTCTGGGATCTCATATTCGAATTCGGCCCGGCTGAGTCCGGCGGCATCGCTGCGTCCCTTGACCGTCAGCCAGGCTCGTGCGTCACCGCGGCGGACACGGACGGTGACGCCGCCTTTGGCGAGATAACCCTGGCACAGAAGCTCTCCGGGAACAGCTTCCCAAGGGCGCCCGACGACGAGAAATTTCCTTTCGATTTCCAAGGCCATGATTCAGCTCTTGTTGTGCGAGCCGTCGCAACGCGGCCCATTGCCGGTACGGCCGCAGGCGCAGAGCCAGGCGGCTTCGTTGGTTTCCTGCTTGAAGACCATCGGGCTGACGCCGCTGCCGCGGTGCGAGCCGTCGCAGAACGGGGCAGATTTTGACTGGCCGCAACGACACCAGGCGTAGGTAGCGCCGGCGACGAGATCGGTCTTGATCGGGGACTTGTCTGACATATAAAGGCTCCTGGGTTCGGGCTGAGGGCGAGATGAGACAAGATCGTCCGGACTGAGACTGACGCAAGGGCTGGACAAGAAGCTCCATGCCATCAGATTAGGGCCCATGAGCGAGACTTTCAAAATCCCCTGTCCGCATTGTACCCGCCGCCTCGAGCTGCGGAACGAACATGCCTTCCTGAAGATCGCCTGTCCGGCCTGCGGACAGAGTTTCAAGGTCAACCTGCCTTTTGGCTCCTATCTCCTGGCCGATGAAGTCGGCCGCGATTCCTTCAGCTCGCTGCACACCCTAGTGCGCGAAGGCGGTGCGACGCCGCTGCTGCTCCGCCGCCTGCTACCAGAATTCGCCGGCCAGCCGGAAATGCGCAACACCTTCTTGAAAACCTCCTTGCAGCTGGCGGAGACGAAGCATCCGTGCCTGCTGCAACCGGTCAAGGTGGAGACCATCGAAGGGGCACCTTGCGCCCACTACCTGATGCCCGGGGCGGAGAGCCTAAAAGAGCGGATGGCGAAAGGGGCCGTCCCTCTCGCCAAGGCGCTGCAACTGATGATGGACATCACCTCGCTTTTCGAGAATCTCGACGAGCTCGGCTTGGTGCACGGCAGTCTGCGTCCGAGCCAGCTGCGTTTCGACCAGCATGGCAATCTCCGCGTCTTCGACCTGCAGCTCGGCGCCTCCCTGCTGCAATCGGCACGCGCCCAGGGCCGCGCCGAACGCCTGCTCATCCCCAATCGCGGCTACGCGGCGCCCGAAGTGGTGCGTGGCGAAGCGGCGGGAAGGTCTTCCGACACCTGGAGCCTCGGCGCCATTTATTACGAGCTGGTGACCGGTCGACGGCCTCACTTCTCGGTCCGCATGGAGGATGAACTGGAGCTCTGCCTCGGCGGCGTCTGCGATTCACCTCGCCAGCTCAATCCGAAGATCCCGTTGCTGCTTAGCGACCTGGTCATGGCGATGATCTCGCTCAAGCCGGAGAACCGTCCCGAACACAGCCACAGCCTCGAGCTTCTGCAGCGGGTGATGGACGAACTCGACAGCGGCGAGACCTACCGCCGCGAAGCCGTAGAGACGCCGGCGGCGCAAATGGCCGCAAAAAAGGGATGCCTGCCTCTGCTGTTGCTTGGCGCGACACCCCTGTTCTGGCTTCTCTGCCGCTGACGGCTTTCAGCCTAAAAACCGCAGCAGAGGAATGGAACCGGGTTGAAAGGTTGAAAGGTTGAAACATGAACAACAGCAATAAGAGACGAATCTAAGCGCATCGCTCAAGGTTGGCGCAGATGACTGCAGAACCTTTGCGTCATTGTCGTTAGTTTTTGCTGTTGCAGCTAATCCTTTCAACCTTTCAACCTTTCAACTGTGGTTTTTAGGTTCAGCTCGTCAGCAGGGTCTGGAACTCGCGTAGCCGATAGGGCTTTTCGAGGAAGGAGATGTCCTCCCGGAGAGCCAGCTTGGCGGCGGCCTCGGGATCGCGCGAAGCGCCGATCACCAGTTTCATTTCCGGGCGGCTGAAGCGGATCAGCATGATATTGTCCGCCAGCTTGGGATGGACGTCGGCATCGACGATGGCCACATCGTAGTTCTGGTCGTGGTCCTGGAGTCGCTCCATCAGCTGTTCCGGCGTGTTGACGAGGCGGAAGCGGCAAGTCGGCAACATGGCGGCCATATCCTCGAGGACGCGACGGAGGTTGGCATCGGGTTCCTGGATGATGATCAGGCGCGGAGCATCCACCGAGGCAGGGGCGCTGACGCCGGAGCGGCCCGACATGGCGGGGAGCTGGAAGCCGATCGCCTGCGGTGCAGTCATGCCGCCTTCGATGAAGATCTGGCCGCCGGCGTCGTTGACCATGCCTTCTGCGATCATCACGCCGAGACCGAGAGCGGCTTCGTTCGGATGTCCACGCAGGAAGATCTCGGCTTCGACCGGGGCTTGGCTGAGGCGGATCTGTCCGCGAAGATAGACGCCGGGGAGACAGCCCATCGCCGGACCGGCTGGATGAGGCGTTTCCGAGCTCAGTTCGAAGATGAGCGACATCTCCTGGCCGGGGTTCGCCTGCGCCATCGCCGCGACCAGGTTGACTAGGATCTGCTGGAAGTTGACCGGGTTGATCAGGACGCTGCCGTCGACGGTTTTCTCGGGCACGTTCAAAGGGCATCGGCCGGCGGCGTTGCGCAAGAGGGCGTGACAGGCACGCAGGACGGTATCGACCGGCACGGCGAGGATCTGCTCGTCGTTGTTGCGGGCGAAGTCGAGGACTTGGGAAATCACGTTCGAGGCGCGGCGCCCGGAATTTTCCGCCGAGGTGATCAGGCTTTCCGAGCTCCGTCCGTCGCTGAGACGGAGCAGCGACAAGGAGCCGAGCAGTCCGCCCAGGATGTTGTTGAGTTCATGGGCCATGCTGCCAGCGATGCGGGACAGGCTTTCCATTTTCTGCGATTGGCGCAGATGGCGCTCCATCTTTTCCTCTTCGGTGACGTCGCGGGAAGAGAGGAAGATCAAGGGGGTTTCACCGCACTGGCCATCGTTCAAGGGTGTGGCGCTGATGATGTAGCTGCGGCCCTGGACATTGATCCGTCCGCCGCTGGGTTTGCCGGAGCCGCGGCTTTCGAGGAACTGGTCGCGCCCCAGGATCAGCGAGATGTCGAGGGGCACCGAGGCGAGGAAATCGAGATCGTTGGCCGGCTGGGAAAGCGATTTCCGTGCCTTGGCGTTGGCGAAGGCGAGGCGTCCGTCGCGCCGGAGGGCGAGCAGGGCATCGGGCAAGGCGTCGAGCGCCGCTTCGACCATTTCCAGAACCCGGGTGTCGGCGAGGCGGGTGTCGGCGAGGCGGAGCTGGGTGCGTATGCGGGCGCCGAGTTCGCGGCCGGTGGCGAACTTGTTGACGTAGTCGGAGCCGCCGGCATCGAAGCATTTGTCGACGATTTCCTGCGAGTCGACGGCGGTGACGAAGATCAGG
>CAMCSH010000175.1 GCA_945877655.1 Lentisphaera araneosa HTCC2155
GATATCGAGGCTGGCGAGACGCGAAATCGAGCGGTCGATCTTCTCCATTGCACCGGAGAGGGCTGAGCGTTTCGACGGGATGAAGCTGACGTCTTCACCAGGGCCATCGACCTCGAGCTCATCGGCTTTGCGATAATCGAGCTGGACGAACTTGAGGCCGGTGATGCCGGTGTACTCGAGCTGAGCACGCAGACCTTTCTTGACTTCCTTGCGGATCTCTTGGCGGAACCATTCACGATCACCGGTTTTTTCGCCCGGATTCATTGAGCTGATCTCGCAGGTGAAATCGACCTTGATGCGCTGGCCTGCGATGGTGATGCGTTTCACCTTGCCGAGAGTGACGCCTTTGAAGCGCAGCGCCGCTCCCGGTTCGAGACCTTGCACCGGCTCGTCGAAATAGGTGTAGAAATGCACCGTCGGCTCAAAGGCGCGGCGCAGCCCGAAGGCGAAAAGCCCGGCGATGAAGAGAACCAGGCCGATGAGCAGGAAGATGCCGAGGCGGAGACGGGAAGGATCGATCATAAGAGTTTCAGGGGTTATAGGGGTTTTAAGTGTTTGAAGGGTTAAACCCGTTCGAGCAGCACCAAGGTTTCGAAGTGCCAGGTTTGCGGGAACATGTCGAACTGCACCAGGCGAGTGGGGCGGTAGCGACGAGCGAGGATGCCGAGGTCATCGAGGAGCGATGCGGGGTGGCAGGAGAGGTAGGCGAGGCGCTCCGGAGCGAGTTCGAGGATGCGGCGCACCGCCATCTCCTCCATCCCGGCACGCGGCGGATTGAGGATGGCGAAGCCGGGAACCTCTTTCCACGAAGCGAGGAATTCCTTGACGTCCTGCTCGACGATGTCGAGATGCAGGAATCCGGCGGCGGCCGCGTTGCGGCGGGCCATGACGACGTTGTCGGGGAAGTTCTCCACCGCGACGACCCGTTTTGCCGCTTCCGCACAGACGATCGCCATGGTGCAGGTGCCGGAATAAAGGTCGAGCAGCAGCTCCGGCGCGGACGCTTCCACCGCGTCGCGGATAGCGCCGTAGGCGAGACTTGCGACTTCCGCATTGGCTTGGAAAAAGGTGCTCGGGCCGAGAACGAAACGCTTGCCGAGAATCTCCTCCTCGATGAAGGGCTGGCCCCAATGGCGCAAGCTGTTGCCGACGGAGAGATCGGCCTTGCCGCTGATGACGATCCAGTGAAAGGACTGCACCGAGCCGTCGGCGGTGAATTCCTGCGCGATGCTGTCGATCTGCTGGGCGTGATCTTCAGTCGCGGTGATGACGCAGCACAACTGCTGGCCGAGGCGGGTGCGGCGGACGATGATGTAGCGGAGATCACCGCCGCTGTGATTCAAGGTGTCGTAAGCGGGAATGCCAAGGCGTGCGCAAGCGGCGGTGCAGCGCCGGAAAACCTCTTGCGACACCTCCGAATTGAGCAGGCATTCGGGGGTCGCGACGATGGCTCGCGGGTTATTGCAATGGCGCAATCCGGCGGCATTTGCGGCAACCGCAAAATCCATTCTCTGGCGGTAGTGGAAGGGGTGCGGACTGGCGACCATTTCATGCTCGACACTGGCAAAGAAACGATCAAAGCCGCGGCTCTTGATGAGCTGCGTCAAAGAGCGTTTTTTCGCTTCCAACTGGTGTTCATAGCTGAGTTCCTGCAGATCGCAGCCGCCACAACTGTGGTAGTGGCGACAGGGCGCCAGCTGCTCCGGCAGCCCCTGCTTGGCGGCAGCATAGAGCTTCTCCTGCCTATCGCGATTGCCGATTCCTTTGGCCATTTCAGGAGATCCGCTCGAAGTCGACGAAGGAGAAACTGTAGGCGTGTTTGGCGTCGATGGCGTGACAATGGCGGGCCGATTCGTCCCAGTCGCAGAGATCGAACTCCGGGAAGAAGGCGTCGGCCGGCGGCGCGGCGTCGACCAGGGTCAAGCGCAGGGCGTCGGCGAGGGGCAGTGCCTGGAAGTAGATCTGGGCGCCGCCGATGATGCAGATTTCCGCTTCGAGTACCAAGGCATTAAGAGCCTCGTCGAGTGAGGTGAAGACCTCGGCGCCGGCGGCTTGATAGCTGGCATCGCGACTGAGGACGATGTTGCGGCGTCCGGGCAGGGGTGCGTATTTGCCGAGGGATTCCCAGGTTTTGCGGCCCATCACCACCGGCTTGCCGAGGGTGATTTCCTTGAAGCGCTTGAGGTCGTCGGGAAGGCGCCAGGGCAGGGTATTGTCCTTGCCGATGCCGCGGTCGCTGCCGAGGGCGGCGATGAGAACGAGTCGGCTCATATCGCCACCGGCGCCTTGATGCCGGCGTGGCTGTGGTATCCTTCGAAATGGATGTCTTCGAACTTGAAGGCGAAGAGATCCTTGACCTCGGGATTGAGCTTGAGCTGGCAGAGCGGCAGGGGCTCGCGGCTGAGCTGCAGGCGGGCCTGCTCCTCGTGGTTTGAGTAGAGGTGCAGATCGCCGAAACTGTGGATGAAGTCGCCGAGTCCGAGGCCACTGACCTGGGCGATCATGGCGGTGAGCAGGGCGTAGCTGGCGATGTTGAAGGGGACTCCGAGGAAGATGTCGGCGCTGCGTTGGTAGAGCTGGCAGGAGAGGCGTCCGTCCTGGACATAGAACTGGAACAAGGTGTGGCATGGCGGCAGGGCGACCTGCCCCTGCTCCTTCGGATTCCACCCGGTGATGATGAGGCGGCGCGAATCGGGGTTGCGCTTGATTTCGGCAAGAAGCCATTGGATCTGGTCGACGCCGTCTTTGGCGTAGCTGCCGTCGGGCAATTGGGTCGCGCCGAAGTTGCGCCACTGGTGACCGTAGACCGGGCCGAGCTCGCCTTCTTTGCGACCGAAGCGGGCGCACTGTTCGGCGCTGGCCCATTCGTCCCAGATGCTGACGCCGCGCTCTTTCAGCCAGGCGTTGTCGGTGTGGCCGGAGAGGAACCACAGGAGTTCATGCACGATGCTCTTGGTGTGGAGCTTCTTGGTGGTCATCAAGGGGAAGCCCTGGCGCAGATCATAGCGCACCTGGGCGCCGAAGAGCGAGCGGGTGCCGGTGCCGGTGCGGTCGGATTTGACGCCGCCGTTTTCGAGCACGTTGCGCAGCAGATCAAGGTAGGTTTTCATGGCGATGCAAGTCCCGGTTTTTAGGCGCGCAATGTAATCGCCAAACGATTAAATGGCGAGGCTTCCGGAAGGCCGTGGACTCAGGCCAAGAGAGCCGCGGCTCCAGGGTTTTTGACGCACTGAGCTCGACCAAGATCGACAAAATCCCTTCAACTCACAGCCGGAAGAACTAGCCATCGCCGTCTGCCGCCGTATGTTGGGGCGAAATTTTGTCAACATCATTAAAGGGAAGACCTGAACAATATGGGCCTTATCCGTAACCTCCGTTCGTTTTTCATCAACGACATCGGCATCGACCTTGGCACCGCCAACAGCCTGGTCTATGTCCGCGATGAGGGCATCGTCCTCAACGAACCCTCGGTCGTCGCCGTCCATGCCGAAACCGGCAAGGCCGTCGCCGTCGGTCTCGAAGCGAAGAAGATGCTCGGTCGTACGCCCGGCACCATCCGCGCCGTGCGTCCGATGAAAGAAGGCGTCATTGCCGACTTCGAGATGACCGAGATCATGCTGCGCTACTTCATCAACAAGGTGCACTCGCGCGCCAAGATCAGTCCTCCCCGCGTCCTGATCGCGGTGCCCTCGGGCATCACCGAAGTCGAGCTCCGCGCGGTGAAGGAATCGGCAATGAAAGCCGGCGCCCGCGAGGTCTACACCATTTTTGAACCGATGGCCGCGGCCATCGGCGTCGGCCTGCCGGTCGCCGAACCCACCGGCAATATGATCGTCGACATCGGTGGCGGCACCACCGAAGTCGCGGTGATCTCCCTCGCCGGCATCGTCGAAGCCCACTCCCTGCGGGTCGGCGGCGACGCCATGGACCAGGCCATCATCCAGCACATGAAGCGCTCTTACTCGCTGATGATCGGTGAACGGACGGCTGAAGAAATCAAGATCAAGCTCGGCTCGGCCTACCCGCTGGCGCAAGAGCTCACCCTCGAAGTCAAAGGTCGCGACCAGCTCGCCGGCCTGCCCAAGACCATCACCATCTCGTCGCAGGAAATCCGCGAAGCCCTGTCGGAACCGATCGCCGCGATCGTCGACATCGTCCGCCAGACTCTCGACCGTTGCCCGCCGGAACTCTCCGCCGACTTGATCGACCACGGCATCGCCTTGGCTGGTGGTGGCGCCATGCTCCGCGGTCTCGACAAGCTCCTGTCGGAAGAAACCGGCCTGCCGGTGACCGTGGCGGAAGAGCCGCTGCTTGCAGTCGCCAAAGGCACTGGCATCGCCCTGCAGGAAATCGAACTCCTGGCCAAGACCACCAACTCCTCTTCGAAACGCTCCGGCCGCCGCTTCTTCAACTGAGTCGAAGTCATGACGATCAGCTTCCATGATCTCCCGCTCTATTGGGCGGGTTTTCATGTCTTGTGCGCCTTCATGTCGCTGCTTTTAATCTACCGCCATCGTCGCTCGGAGCCCGGCGGTCTGAGCCGGGAACAAGCGGGTCTCGCCTTCTGCGGCGGACTGCTGTTCGGACCTTTGGGGCTGATCTGGCTGATCGGACGAATCCGCGATGATGCGTGAAGCGGCGAAAAATTCAGATCAGGATAAATTCCGCTCCGCAACAATCCAGGTTCCCCATAAATGACTCCCGCACTCACCCTCCTTGCCACCCTTGTCGGCGCCTACCTCATCGGCGCCATTCCCTTCGGCCTGATCATCGGCAAGATGAAGGGCGTCAACATCCGCGATCACGGCTCCGGCAACATCGGCGCCACCAATGTCCTACGCGTCCTCGGCAAGCCCCTCGGCATCACCTGTTTCATCCTCGACTTTGGCAAGGGTCTGGTGCCGGTCCTGCTCGCCCGTGAGCTCTGCCAACATCAAGCTCCTGAATGGATCGACTGGCTGCCCTTGACCGCGGTCTTCGCCACGGTGCTCGGCCATGTCTTCTCCTGCTTCGTCAACTTCAAAGGAGGCAAAGGCGTCGCCACTTCCGCCGGCGCCATCATGGCGGTGGCGCCGCTGCCGACCACGGCGGCGCTTGTCATCTGGCTCATCGTCTTCCGCCTCTCCGGCTACGTCAGCCTCGGCTCCATCGTCGCCGCTTTCGCGCTGCCGCTGTGCGCGGTTTTCCAAGGACGGCTTTACGGCGACAAGCTGCTCCCCCTCCCCTCCCTGATCCTTTTCACGGTCATGGCGATCCTGGTGATCTGGTTGCACCGCGCCAACATCACCCGCCTGCGCAACGGCACCGAAAGCAGCTTCAAACGCAAGAAAGAGGCGGAGGAATCGAAATGAAGATCGCGGTCATCACCGCCGGCGCCTTTGGCAGCGCCCTGTCCAAGGTCCTGTGCGACAATGGCCACCAGGTGACGCTCTGGGGGCGCAATCCGGAGTACATGGCCGAGGTCGCCCTGCGCCGCGAAAACCATTGGCACTTGCCCGGTCACCGCCTGCCGGATCAACTCGTGATCAGCTCGGATTTCGCCGCCTCCGTCGACGCCTGTGATCTCGTCCTTGTCACCACTCCCGCCCAATATCTCCGCGGCAGCCTCGAAGAGCTCCGCCGCCTCGGCGTCAAAAGCCCGGTGGTGAACGTCGCCAAAGGCATCGAACGCAGCAGCCTGAAGCGGATGGCGGAAGTCGCCGCCGAAGTGCTCGGCGCCGAGCATCCCTACGCCATTCTCGCCGGACCCTCTCACGCCGAAGAAGTCATCCTGGGCATGCCCTCGGCCCTGGTTGCGGCGGCCGCAGATGAAGCACTGGCGCGCCTCGTCCAGAACACCTTCATGAGCCCGCGCTTCCGCGTCTACACCAGCACCGACGTCACCGGCGTCGAACTCGGTGGCGCCCTGAAAAACATCTACGCCATCTGCGCCGGCGTCCTCGACGGCCTCGGTCTCGGCGACAACACGAAAGCCGCTCTGATGACCCGCGCCGTGGTCGAAATGGGCCGCCTCGGCGAAGCCCTCGGCGGCCGCCGCGAAACCTTCTCCGGCTTGTCCGGACTCGGCGACCTGATCACCACCTGCACCTCGCAGCACTCGCGCAACCGCCGCGTCGGCGAACTGCTCGGCAAGGGCGCGACCTGGGACGAGATCAAGGCCGACATGGGCCACAACGTCGCCGAGGGCGTCCCCACCGCCGCCGCCGCCGCCGCCCTGGCCCAGCGCCTCGGCGTCAACGCCCCGATCATCGAGGCCTGCAATCAGGTCCTCCACCACGGCGCCCGCCCTCGCGACGCCATCCTCGGCCTGATGACTCGCGACGCCAAGTCGGAGTGATTCCCGATCTTCGTCGATCCCTGAGCCAGGCCAATCCCCTCCCCGTTTCACTGATCTGAACGAGGTCTGTCCATTAGGAAACCTGAAGTCAAAGCCCCGCACAACAGCGATGAATATGTCATAAACATTTTTTTCTTTGAATTTTTGCGATGAATCCATCAAAGCCATGGGAATAAATTCTAAGGACTTGCTTTGGGATATCAACTGATGTAAGCTTGTAATAGTTCAGGCTTACTCATCAGGAACAATCACCTTAATTTCTTAACAGGTCCTAACTAGGAGTCATCCAACATGCAAGCACTGACGATGAACTGGCAGAGCCGAAGCGCCATGAACGTGCGCGCTTTTCTCAGCCTGAATGTCTTCTCGGTTGCTTGTTGGCTGGCGCTCAGCATCTCGGTGAAAGATCCTCAAGATGATTACAGACATCGGTAAATGCCGATCGGAACACAAGAAAAACCAGGAGAAAAACATGCACAGACGCAGTTTCATCGGCGGCAGCGCCGCCAGCCTCGCCGCCTATCTTGGAGCTAAAGATGTCCTCGCAGCGGGCCCTTCAGGCTCTAAGCCGATCAAGCATTTCATCTTTGTCAGACTTCCCGGTGGCCCCTCGCAGATGGAGAGCTGGGACCCCAAGCCCGGACATGTCAATGGCGGCCCGACCAAGGCGATCGACACCAAGGTGAAAGGCATGCGTTGGGGCGATGCCCTCCTGCCTCTTGTGGAGCACAGCAACAACATCGCCGTGGTCCGCACCAGCTCCGGCATCGGCGAGCACACGATCGCCACCAATTACACTATGACTGGCGGCTTTGCCCCCAACCCGCTTGTGCAGCATCCCGCCCTCTGTTCCACCATCGGTTGGGGTCTTTATAATCCCGAACGCGACCTGCCGCCGGTGATCGCTACTTCCTCCTCTGCTCATAATGCTGGTTTCCTCGGCAACACCTTCGACGCCTACGGCGCCGGCGCCAAACTCGCGGTCGACAGCCAATGGCGTCAGCGGATAGAACAGGCTAATCAGATGCGCGACGAATATTACGCCGTCTCGCCATTGGCCGCCACGCCGGATTTCCAGGAAGAGGTCAAGCACCAGGCTCGCTCCTCGCGGCTGACCCTCGGCATCTCCCACAAGGCTTTAGACATCTCACTGGAATCGCCCAAGACCCGCGAATTCTATGGCCCCGGATTCGGCGCGAATTGCCTCCTCGCTCGCCGCTTGATCATGGCTGGGGTCACCTCCGTCGAGATTGCCTACGGCGGCTGGGACCACCACGAAAACATCTTCGAGAGAGCGACCAGCGGCTTCGCCGTCGTTGCCAAAGGTCTGAACTGCTTGGTCACCGAGCTGAAGGAACTGGGGCTTTTCGACCAGACTTTGATTGTCGTCGGCGGCGAAATGGGTCGTTCCCCCGACATCGAAAAGGAAGTCGAAGGACGCAATCACTTCCCGCAAAACACCTGCTTCGCCGTCATCGGTGGCAAGATCAAGGGCCAAAACGTCGGCGAATCCTCGCCCGACGGCACTACCTTGGCTCAGCCGATCACCATGGGCCAGCTGACCTACTCCGTGCTCGAACTGATGGGGATGCGCCCCATGGGCTTCTTCGACGACAAAATAACGGGCCGACCCCAGCGCTACTGCCCCAGTGACATTCCCCTCCCCGTTTCACTCATCTGAACGAGGTCTGCCCATGATCAAGTCACTGTCACTTCTGCTGCTTGTCGGCGCTGGCTTGATCGCAGAGGCTGCGCCGATCCAGCGTCTCACCGAGGCGGAAAAAGAAAAGATCAACGAAGCCTTCCGTCAGCTCGAGGCGAAAAGCCAAGTCTCGATCGCCGTGCCGAGTGGTGAAGCTGTCACCGCTCAGCCCGGGCGCAAGGTCCGCCTGCTTCTGCGCTTCCACAACGGCAGCGACGAGGCCGTGAAGTTCGGCATCGACATGTTGAAGATTCTCCGGGATGCTCCGGGCGGCGGCAAGGCGCTGGAATTAAGCCCCCTCTTCGCCGATCCGGAGCTCCATCTCCAACAACGCCTCAGTGCCAAAAAAGCCCTGCTCGTCCGCCTGGAAGAGCTGAAAGCAGAAGAGCTGCCCAGCTTCCTCCTGCTCCATTTCCCCCAGATTCCCTTGGCGGAACGGAGCCGAGCCAAGGCGAAAGCCAGCCTGGAAAATGAACGCGAGATCTGCTTTAGCGATCTCAAAACCCTGTCCACCTGGCGCAGCAGCGGCTCGATCCCTGCTCACGCCACCCTCGAACTCGCCTTCAAGAGCCGTCTTCCTGAAGGACTCGATCAAGACCAG
>CAMCSH010000176.1 GCA_945877655.1 Lentisphaera araneosa HTCC2155
AGGTCGGGCTGGAGGGCGAGAAGATGACGCATGGCGAAGCTCCTTGGCTGGGATGACTCCAAGCTAGCCACGGTCCGTTCGCTGTCTTTAGCGGCTCAAGGTGCCAAGGCCTTCACAGCCGCGCCGTGCGGCGGGTCAGGAAGTCTGAAACTGAGCTCTCTGCCTTGACACCGCCGCGCCCCGCAGCTATCACCCCCAGCCTCTCTCAACCCTCTGCTCACCAGGAGCTCTAACATGAAACACCTACTAACCGCGATCAAAATTCTTGTCATGAGCACAGCTCTCATCACGACGCCACCCGCATTGGCCGACGAGCCATTGGCCACCGATTTGATGCGGCAGCGAAGTCTCGTGAGTTCCGGGAATCCTGCCCGCATTCAAGCTGTGCTCGCCAAGGCTCGGCGCGGCGAACCGATCTGTCTCGCTGCGATCGGCGGTTCTATCACGGCGGGTGGCAAGAACACTAAAGATCCACAGCGACGCTATGTCCAACAACTTGGCAAGTGGTTCGAAACCACGTTCCCGGGTTTAAAGGTGCGCGTTGTGAACGCAGGCATTGGTGGCACCAATTCCACCTATGGCGCGCTCCGCGTGCAGCGCGACGTCATTGCACAACAACCAGACCTCGTCGTCGTGGAATATGCCGTGAACGATAGCACGGGCTTGGGAAAACTGGACGAAAGCTATGAAGGCGTGCTGCGGCAGTTGTTAGCGGGTTCACCGAACCGCGCACTCATCCAGCTGTTCTTCATGCACAAGGACAATACCAACGGGCAGCCTGAACAGGAGGTGTTAGGCCGGCACTACGGGTTGCCGATGATCAGCTTCCGCGATGCGGTCTGGCCCGAGCTGCAAACAGGCAAATTGAAGTGGGAAACGATTTACGACGATGTGATTCACCCCAACGATGCCGGCCACGACATCGCCAGCGAGTTGCTGCGCGACTTCCTCAACAATTCGCTCGCCAAGCTCCCGAAAACCGATGCGGAACTCGCCCCGGTTGCGGCAGTTCCCGCGCCGATGATCTCGGATACCTACGAGCGTTGCACCCTGTTCCGCCCCGCTGATTTGAAGCCCTTGTCCTCGGAAGGCTGGGTGTTTGCGGATTCCAGAGTCTGGGAATGCGGAAGCGCGGGCGGACGACTCGAATACGAAGTGACGGGAAGCATCCTGTTGCTGGGCCGCAACATTCCCGCCACTGCGAGCAAGAACGTTGATATCATCGTGGATGGCGACGCACCGCGCCTGCTCCTGCCGGATGGCCACAATCTGCCGGTGGCAAAGGATCTGAAGCCCGGCAAACACCGCGTGGCCGTGGTGGTCCGTCCATTTGGCGAAGCCGGGAAAGAAAACACGAAAAAAGTTCAAATCTGGTGGGTAGGAGGAGCTGGTTTATGAGCTTCGGGAAAATCAAATCTCTGGCGATGGCCGTGCTGCTGATCACCGGGTTGCACGCGTTTGCCGCCGAAATCAAATGGGTCGAGCCCTACGAGGCGGCCAAACAGGAGGCCAAAAAAACCGGCAAGTCCATGCTGGTGTTTGTCGGCAACACCGACGCCTGCAAAGACTGCCAGGCGTTCATAAACACCGTCTGCCTGCACCCGGAGTTTATCGAGTATGCTGCCCAAAACCTGATCTGCGCCCAGGTTAATTATAGGAAGGGTGATACCAAGGATGATGGCTGGAAGAAATCCCGTATCGTCGAATCCTTCAACATTCCCAGTGCGCATGCCCTGATCATCACGGACTCCAATGGTGTCCGCATCGGCGAGCTCTCGACCAAGCAGCCTTCCATCACGGCGTTTATCGAAGATATTAAGGCCATCATCGACAAGGCTCCCGCGAATGGAGAAGGCCGCCTGAAATATTCGGAAGTGTCGATGTTTGATAAAACTTACGTGCCCGAAAAAACCTACAAGGCCGAACCTCCGAAGTTCTCCCCCGAGCCGCTCAAGGGGCGTTATATCAATTTCATGACCGCCGTGCGCGTGCAGTCCTGGGAGAATACCCGCGCCCGCGGGCACGGTCAAAACATGGAGCGGCACAAGCACACTCCCGAGATCGCGCTGAAGATGCGGACGAGCTTGGCGGAAGCGTTTCCGGGCGCCCGGATCACCTGGACTTGGTCGTGGCAGGCGCTCACGGATATGGAGCCTAACTACGTGGATTTGCGCAAACTCATGTCCCGGTTCGTCAAAGAGTATGGTGACGAAATGACCTTCTGGCCAGGTGTTTATTTCGCGGATAAATTCAACACCTTGGAGCAGGCGAAGAAGGATCTGCACGAGGGTTTGGAGTTGGTCTCGCAGATGGTCGGCAACGGCTATCGACCGAAATCCGTGGTTGCCGGCCATATGTCGGTCGAGAGCATGAAATTCCTAGCCGAAAACGAGGGCATTCATACGGTCCAAGGCCAAATCTGGAGCCAGTATCAAATCGATGGTCAGGACGGCGATGGCGGTATTATCTATCCGTATTATCCCTCCAAAGAGCACTTCTTGAAACCCGCCCAAGGACCGCGCGGGGGCGATGATTTTGTCGATATGGTCAATGTGGATGGCTGGACGGTGGACTTCTTCGCCGGTCGCTTGCGCGGCATGGGTAAAGACGGCAACAGCCGGATAGGAATCGGCCCCATCGAAACCAATGCCTACTACGGCACCAAACTGGGACTCCAGCAGATGCTCCATGTCAGCGACGCTCATTTCAACGACAAGGCGGTGGCTGATAATGGCTATGGCTTTCTGACCGTAAACTGGGAACTCACCCTGTTTGAATGGTTGGATCCAAACTACTTGCCCAGCTGGCTCAAAGCCATTCGCGCGAAGTATCCCGACACGCAGATGCTGAACTTGGGCGAATTCGGCGATAAGTGGCGCATGCACAATCCCGACAATAGCCGTATCAATTTGAAGCTGGTGCAGCGCGGTAACAACCTGCCTGCCGAAGAGGA
This sequence comes from Lentisphaera araneosa HTCC2155, assembly GCA_945877655.1. Taxonomy (GTDB): domain Bacteria; phylum Verrucomicrobiota; class Lentisphaeria; order Lentisphaerales; family Lentisphaeraceae; genus CAMCSH01. The sequence goes on from CAMCSH010000176.1 coordinate 2,954, forward strand.
AGGGAAAAAGATCACCCCTAAGTATCATTATTATCCCCTTATTTCTCAACCGGACATGGAGATCCGCTGGTATTTCAACAAAGACTTCCGCTTTGCGACCATTCAAAACTGGAAGGAGAACGGCCCCAAGCTGGTGATGGATTACACCCGCTATAATCAGCCTTATAAAGAGCCCAGCGGCAACGTCATCGAGCGCCACTGGGATATTCTGGATATTATAAACCAGAAAGAGTCCCGCCCGCAGGACAAGCCGAAGCCGTTCACGGAACTTCCCAAAGAGGAGCAGGAGAAGATCCTCAAGTGGTATCCCGAACTAAAATCATAAATCACATGAGAAAGCTCCCGCTCCTTGTGCTCCATGCCGTGATCTTGTGCGCCGGCATCTCTTCCACCGTCCAAGCCAAACCAGTCGAGGTCGCGCAACTGCGCTGTGAACAGCTCGTCGATCCTCTCGGCATCGATGTCACCCAGCCGCGAGAGTCCGCTTCGCCCGCTGCATTCGCAGCCGATCGGGGTATAATCAGCGCATCAGGAGTGATTCCCCGATGAGCGATCTCGACGACACGGATTTCATGAATCGTCTCCGCGCCAGGCTGACCGAAGGCCGGCTCCTCGACTCGGACGATGAATGGCCACGGCGTGCCGACCTGGAGGATCGATTCATCAAGGTGCGTCTCGCCGGCGAGGGCGCCCTGAAGGAGTGCTGGGAGGTTGAAGACAGGCTCTGCCGCCGGCCGGCGGCGCTGCTCATTTGCCGGCGGCCCCGCAAAGAAGACGAGCTCCGTTTCTTGCAGGAGGTGCAGCTCTACGCCAGGCTACGCCACGATGGCGTGGCGAGCTTATACGACGCGGGGAGGACAGCGGACGGACGATTGTTCTACGTCGCGGAATTCCTTCGCGGACAGACCTTGCGCGATTGGCTGCATCAGGGCCTTCCCCAGGAGCAGGCGCTTGCTTTCGCGGGGCAGCTTCTCGAGGTCATGGCCTTCGCCCATGAGCGCGGCATACACCACATCGACCTGAAGCCGGAGAACCTGCTCATCGACGAGAGCGGCAGGCTGAAAGTGACCGATTGGGAGATGGCCTCCACCGACTCCTCCCCGGCCCTGCGCGGGCTTGTCCGCGGCACTCCCGGCTACATGCCTCCGGCCGAGTACCAGATTTCCCCGGGCTACAGACCCGAACGCGCCGACATGTATGCCCTCGGGCGGATTCTGTTGGAGATGCTCGGCGATGCTCGACTGGATGAAACCAGACGTCTGGCGGCGCTGGAGCAGGGTCTCCGGGCGATGATTGCGAACTGCCTCGACCTCAAGGGCGATGGCAATGCCACCGCGCTTCTTGCCGACTGGCGTTCCTGGACCGGCGGCTTTGCGCCTGAGGTGGAGCATGCCGGCATGCTCCGCCAGCTCCTCCTCCTGCTCCGTCGACATCGCGCCCTGGTGCTGCGCAGCGCCTTACTGGCCTTGGCGGTCGCGATCGTGACCCTGGCCTACCTCAGCCGGCTCAGAAGCCAGCAGGCGGCCCTCGCCGCCGCCCTCGCCGCGGAGAAGCAGGAAAAGGAGTGGCGCTTCGCTCTGCTGCAGGAGAACCACGGCATCATTCTCAAGGCGCTTGAAGACGCCTATGCCGCCGGCGACATGGCTCAGGCCCGATCCTATCTTCGCCTCATCGAGCCGGTGTCCTCTTCCATCCCTGAATGGCCGCTGTGGAAGGCCAGGATCTCCTTGCGTCTGGGTTCAGACACAGTCGCGTCGGACACCGCACTCCTTCGTCGGATCGGCTCAAGCCGCGATCTGCAGCTGGCCAAGCTTCTCGCCGCTCCTGGAGATCCGGAAGTCTTGCGCTACACGCTGATGAAACTAGCTTGGCGCGCCGATCCTTTCAGCTTCCAGGCCTGCCTCTCGGCTTTGGCCGCCCGGCCTCCCGCGGCTGCCCGCCAGGCCATTCTCGCGAAGTTGTCCGAAATGGCGCCAGTGGCCCTCTCGCCGAGGCTGTTATTCCTTCGCGACAACCAGGTGGAGGCGGAAGTCGAGACGGAGATCTGGCGACAGTGCTTCGAAGCCGTCGCCAGATCTCCGTCCTCGCCTCAACTCCGCAACGAGTGCATCCTCGGCCAGCGGATTGCCGAATTAAAAGGCCATGAGGGCATCGCCCGGCGATGGAAGGACTGCATGCCGCTCAACCTGGCGCTCGGCTGCCGGGCATGGTCCGACGGATACGATGAAAGAGCCCCGGAGCTTGCCGTCAACGGCAAGCACGACATGGAAGATTACTGGGCCGCGGCAGATTGGCCGCGAACTCTCAGCGTCGATCTCGGGGCGCAGGAAGGCATCGGCAGGATTGATCTCTGGCTGCCTGCCGGGCCGCGCCATTACACCTACCGGATCTGGGGCTCGGACGAAGCTCAAGGACCTAGGCGTATCCTGGCCGAAAAACTCGGACCGGAGCCGGCGCCGAAGGGCAAGCCGATGTCACATCGATTCGCTTCTTCCACCAGACTGCGCTACATCCATGTCGAAATGCTGAGCAATTCCGACAACGACTCGGTTCACCTGTATGAAGTCGAGGCTTACAAATAGGCTTCAAGCTGCTTGATGTAGCCAGCCAACGCTTCTTCGACGCGCTTGCGATAGACATAGACCGTGTTCACTGCGACGCCTTCCGTCCGGGCGATGTCCGCCAACTCCTCGCCGTCGAGAGCGCGTTTGTAGATTCGCATCACACCCTCGGTGAAATGCGACTGAGCCTCCTGCCAGGCGAGCCTCATCACGTGCGTCCGCCATTCCTCCTCCACCCAGCCAGGCGCTTCCTCATCAGGCTCAAGATCGGCCAGTTCGTGCTGCGCGATGTCGTTGCGGATGTCTCGCTGAAGCCGGCGGAAATACAGGTTCGCTGCATTCATGGTGACCTTCGCCAGCCAGCCGCGGAAGCGCCCTTTCGAGTGATCGAACCTTCCGTCGCGAAAAGCTCGCCAACAGTTCATGCACACTTCCTGCCGGAGGTCAGGCAGATCGTCGGTCGGAATCGCCCGGCGCCGCAGCAGGGCGGTGATGTATTTCTGGTAATACTCCTGGAAGACTTCCCAGGCGAGATCGTCTCGGCTGGCGCCAAGCCTGACCAGAAGGCTGTCGCGCGTGCGGTAGGGATCCTGTTCAGTGCTCATGGAATCGCTCCTTGCAGCCGGAAGGTGAAGATGCTGCTTCGGCATCCTCTTGAGGATTACAGCCTCAAGCCCGGCTTGTCCACCCTGAGCGGGCAGTCGATGAAAGGCGGTAAATCCTAGAGTCCTGCTGTCAAAAATCCTGGATTGCGGGCATTGATTACTGACAAGAACCAGTCAACTCCAACCTCCAGGCAAGTCATGCAAAAGCCCCAACGCCCTCAAGTGCGAAAACCGCGAAAAAACCATCCTCGCCCGCCAGGCTTCCCGGGCGCAGCCATCTCCCTCTTTGCGCTTGCTCTTCTGGCGCTGTCATTGGGCCTCGCCGGCTGCTGGTTCGGGGGCGGAGCACAACGCCCGGACGAGAATGCGCCACCGCCTGTCTCCGCCCCGGAAAAGGCGTCGCACCCCGTCGTCAGGCTGGAGCTCAACGATTCAGGGGAGATTACGCAACTCGGAGTCGATGGCTTGAAGCCGTGGCTTGTCGAGAGCCCGATCTATGATCTCCACGGCGTCGTCGGGGTGACAGCTACGCTGACGCGATCGCAACAGAAGGACGGGATCCTCGTCGGGCTTTCGCTGGTCAACCGCTCGTCGCAGCCGGTCAGCCTGTCGCCTGTCTTCCCGTCACTCCACCTCAAAGGAGCCGATGCCCGCGATGCAGCCGGGATCCGCTATTGCTTCCCGGCCCGATCGGCCCGGATCGGCACCGAGCCGGCCAGTGATCGGAGCTGGTACGGAGGGATCTTTCCGACCCAGTTCATGGCGGCCGACCACCCCGAGCGGGGCAGCGTCTATGCGGTCCTTTGCGACCTGAGCGGTCGACGGAAGACCTTCGGCATGGACAAGGATGGCCAAGGACTTCATCTGCAGGTCGAGCACCAGGCAAGGACCCTGGCACCTGGGGAGAAATGGGATCTCCCCCAAGCCCTCCTCGGCGCTGATGCGGGCACTTGGCATTCCGGGCTGCACGCCTACCGCCGCTGGTGCGAGTCCTGGCGCCGGCCGGAGGCGCCCCGTTCCCAGGCCTTCCGCAGCGCCTTCAACTTCCGTGTCTACTACCTCTACAACAGTCCTGAAATGAATAGCGGCATCGTCGCCCCGGGCAGTCGCGATTGGCAGCTTGCCGAAGTGGTCCGGCGCGATTGCGTCGATTTCGGCAGCGTCGACTTCGCCCATTTCTTTGACTGGTCGCAAACTCCTGCCGCCGGCCGCGTCGGCGACTACTCCCCTTGGGAACATCTCGGCGGAGCTCCGGCCTTCAAGCGTGAGATCAGCCAGCTGGCCGCCAAGGGAATCCCTGCCGGCCTGTATTTCGAAGGCTATCTGGCTTCCCCCGAATCTCAAGTCAACCGTCTCCACGCCGCAGATTGGCGGATGCTCGATGCTGCAGGCAAGGCGGTCGACGCCTGGGGCGCTGGCGATGCCACCATGTGCCCTCATGTCCCGGATTGGCAGCGCCATCTCGTCGGCTGCATCCGGAAAGCTCGAAGCGAGACGGGGGCCGCAGGCGTCTATGTCGATCAGTTCGGATTCCTGACTCAGTACTATTGCCATAACCCCGCCCATGCCGCCTTGCACAAACCCGGCGAGAACATGCTGGGAGGTGAACTGGCCATGCTGCGTGATCTGCGCGCCGCGCTCGGCTCATCGGCCGTCATCTACACCGAAGAAACCCCATACGACATCATCACCCGCTACAGCGACGGATCCTACACCGCATCCGTGAAGCAGTCCCTCGACAAAGGCATACGCTGCCCCGTCAACATGACGCGTTTCGCCTTGCCCGATTTCAAGACTTTCGAACTCGTCTCGGAAGCCGGAATCGGCGACAACTTGCCAGCCGTTCGCGCCGCCTTTTTCAATGGCGAAGGACTCTATCTGTCCGGCAGGACATCGACGCAATTCTCTCCAGCCTGCCTGGAGCTGATTCGCAAGACCTCGGGATTGTTGCGCCAGCACGCCGAAGCCTTCATTTCAGAAGCTCCCGAACCCTTGGTGGCGACGTTGAATCCGATGGTGTATGCGAATCACTTCCCCGCTCGAAGCGAAGAGGCCTGGACTCTGTTCAACGCCGGCCCTGATGCCGTGCAAGGGCCAGTCCTTCGTCTGCCCCACATTGACGGCGCCGTCTATCGCGACGCTTGGCGGGATACCCTACTTCAGCCCCGCACGCTCGGCGGTGAAGACGAAATCACCATGCAAATCCCTGCCAATGGCGTCACCATGCTGGTCAGGAGCTTGCCCTCCCAAGGGAAGTGAAGCTCCTTTCGCACCCTTAGGGACAGGCGATCTGCAGCCCCTTGAGATACTCGCCTTCCGGGAAGGACAGAGGCACCGGGTGACAGGCGGATTGCGACAGGCGGCGGACCACCAGGGCCTCGCGGCCGGCGTCAAGCGCGGCGTCGCTGACGATCTTCTTGAACAGCGGCGTCTCGACCAGGCCGGAACAGGAATAGGTGAAGAGTGTGCCGCCCGGACGCAGTAGTTTGAAGGCGAG
>CAMCSH010000177.1 GCA_945877655.1 Lentisphaera araneosa HTCC2155
TGAGCTCAACTGCAGCTTGACCCCAAAGGGGTTTCAGATTTTAGCCCAGGGTTGAGCCGCATCGGCGACACCCTGGGTTGGAATGAGTTATGATTTTTGACCCTGAAAGGGTCGCGGAAAGTCCTGGGCTGCTGCGGTTTTTAGGTTCAACTGCGGTTTTTAGGTTCACGGGTGAACTGTCCGTCAAATCCTCCAAATCAAAAAGCCCGGATGAATCCGGGCTTTCAGGAGCGGCTAGGCTGCGATTATTTCGCGGCGGCAGCGGCAGCGGCGCAGATAGCGGCCTTGGTCTTAAGCGGGTGCTTGAGTTTGGCGCGCATGTCGGCGGGGGTCATCTGGGTGATTTTCTTGGGGCAGATGCCGAGAGCGGCAAGGCGCTTCTGCTGGATCATGGTGCGCTGACGCTTGGCGGCGCCGGTCTTACGGGGGCGCGAAGTGTTCTTGTTCTTGTGGCCGTTGACGACGATCATGGGATATATCCTTTCGATGTTGGAGATTGGGGCCGCACAAAATGCTTGTGAATATCGGCCTGTCAATGGATTCTTGATTTTTTTTCAGGGCTATTCATCGGTCTTGGTGAAGAAGGTGTCGAAGGTATAAGTGCCACCGAGATAGGTGGCTGGAAGAGGCGGCGCTTTAGTGAGGCGGCGGAGCAGGTTTTCCACTGCGGCCCGGATCGCCGGGTCTTCACTGCCGGTGATGGTTTTCACCAGCAGGCTGCCGTCGCGATTGATCACCAGGTGGACGTGCACCTTGGCGCCAGCTTTGGCCTCGATGTTGGAAACGTCCTGGCGTTCCCAAAGCTGGGCCAGGAGGCCTTTCAGATCGCCATCGTAGTTGGATTTCGCCTCGCCAGGGCCGAAGCCGGGGCCATGGGCGGGGCCGCCGCCGGGACCAGGGCCAGTGCCGATTTTCCGGCCTGCATCACGTAGAGCGGCAATGCGTTTCTCCTCCGCTGCTTTGGCGTCGGCAGCAGCTTTCGCCTTCGCGGCAGCTTTTTCGGCGACTTCCTTTTTGAGCTTGTCGGCTGTTTCCTGTTTCTTCTTCTCTGCCTCTTCCTTTTTCTTCTTCTCGGCGAGGTCCTTCTTTTTCTGAGCCTCGGTCTTGAGCTTTTCTTTCTCTTTCTGCTTGAGCTTCTCTTCTTTCTTCTTCGCCTCTTCCTCTTTCTTGCGTTGGAGATCTGCTTCCTTATCGGCTTCCTCAGTCAACTTATCCTCGGGCTTGTCTTCTTTCGGCACGGGATCAGGCTTGGGATCGGGGACCTCTTCAGGGGGAGGAGGCGGAGGTGGTGGTACGACTTCAGGTTCGGGCGGCGGAATCACAGGGTCAGGAAGAGGCTCAACGTCCTTGATCTCAGCCAGATTGATTTCAACGCCTTCTTCACCGCCGCCGCCACCGGAGGCCTGGCTGTCCGACTGCAGCAGCCAGGGCAGCATGAAGAGCAACAGCAGCAGTGCGACGTGCATGCCGATGGTGAAGCCCATGAGGGCGGGATTGTTCTTGCGTTTCTGGCTCATGTCAAAGGTATCCTGATTGGATTCGTCTTGCCGATGAGATGTCGAAGCAAGCGATTTCTTAGCTGCGCGGCAGGAGAATGATCAAGTCTTTTTCTGCACCTTGGTGGCGAGCGTGACTTTTTTGATGCCGGCGCCCTTGATCAGGCCGAGAATGCGGATGACATCGCCATATTGGCGGGTTTCGTCGCCTTTCAGGACGAAGACGGTGTTGGTGTCGCCCGCCATGGTTTTGAGCTTCTCCACCAAGCTCTCTTCGGTGAATTCCACCCTGTCCATGGTGATCTGGCCGTCGCGATTGTAGCCGATGATGATCTCCGTCGGCTTTTTATTACTGTCCACATCGCTGGTTGTGGGCAGCTTCAACCGGCTTTCCAGGGCCGGCATGCAGATCATGAAGACGATCAGCAGGTTGAAGGCGAGGTCGAGGAGCGGGACGACGTCGATGCGGTCGAAGCTGTCCTCGTCCAGCCTCTGCCGCCGCCTATCACGCGCCATGTTGTTTCCTCACGCGGTGCAGAGAGAGGTTGGACATGAAGCTGTCGGAGTAGTTGTACATGTGCATGTGGACGCGTTTCAACTTCGATTTCAGCATGTTCAGGCCGATGATCGAGGGGATGGCGACGAGCAGTCCGGCAGTGGTACAGAGCAAAGCGCCCGCGACGCCGGGAGCCATGTGCGAGATATCCGCACTGCCTCCGACCGCCATGCCCCCGAAGGCCAGCATGACGCCGTAAACTGTGCCGAGGAGACCGAAATAGGGAGATACATAAACCAGAGTCGCGAGAATTGGCATGCCGCTGCCATATTCGAGTTCAAGCTCATCGACTTTGTGGTCGACGGCCTTGCGGACGGCGTCGAACTCTATACTGCTGAGGGCGCGGGGCAGGAGATGGTCGTCAGCATGTATGACCAGGGTGTTGGCATCGGTGCCGAGGATCTTCAGGAGTGAAGCGGATCCGGCTTCATGGATGCGGGCAACTGGGGAAGGATCTTCGCCGAGGCGGCCGGTGAAGACCAGGTGCGAGCTGGTCGCTTCCATGTCGCGCAAGAGGCGCTCGGTGCTCTTCAGGGCTTTGTTGACTTCGAGCCATTTGTCGATCATCACATACCAGGCCATGACCGAGCAGACGAGCAGCATCAGGACGATGATTTTGCCGAGCAGGTCCGCCTTGAAGAAATAGTAGAACAGCGATTCCGGGTTGTTGAAGACATCGGCAAGGAGGAAGCAGGGCATGGGGAGTCCTAGGGGGTGGGTTTGGAATGGGTGAAACTAGCGGAGGGGCCGCCGCTTGCAAGAGCCCGTGCCGTGCTCGGGAGAATGAAAAAAACGATATCCCCGTCGCGTCCACGGCCACGGAGCCCTCCAATGCCGGGCGGCCGCGACTTTCAGGGGCTCTTGCAAAAGCCGTTTTCATCTTGGCGATCCGGGTCTATCTTGGCCGACAACATTGACCAAATTGTGAGGCCCAGCGACATGAGTCAAGCCAGCATTCAAGTAGCGATCCAGCCTGCCCGAGCTCTGCTCAAGGTGACCGGCCGCGGCACTTTTGAAATCACCGAAGCGGTGCGCCGCTTCGTCTCCGCCCGACTCGAAAGCGGCTGCCCCATGATCACCTTCGAACTTTCCGGCTGCACCGGCATGGATTCCACCTTCATGGGAATCCTGGCGATGGCCAGCCGCGGCGCCCTCGCCAAGAAAGCAGTCATCGAACTCGCCAATTGCACCCCCGATGTCAAGAAAGGCCTGATCACCCTCGGCCTGAAAGCCCTCTTCCGCTTCACCGACAACGTCGTCCTCGATGCCGCCTTGAGCGGACTCGAAAACCCCACTCTCAGCCGCGAGCAGCAGCACCGCAACATCCTGGAGGCGCACCAGACCTTGGTCGACGCCCATGAAGGCAACCGCGCCGAATTCCAGGACCTGATCAAATTCCTTAAAGAAAACCCCGAGTGAGACCCCAAACCATGAAATTCCTGACCTTCGCCTCCATCGCCCTCTGCGCCTTCTCCCTGCAAGCCGCCGCCGCCGGCACCGCCGTCGTCGACATGGAAAAGACCTTCACCGACTACTACAAAACCGTCAACGCCGAGAAGAACCTCAAGCGCAGCGTCCAGATCGCCAAGGACAACGCCAAGGAGATGGAAACGAAATTCCGCAAAGCCAACGAAGAATATGCCGCCCTGCGCAAGGAAGCCAACAACTTCCTGAACGACCCCGCCGTCATCGAACGCAAGAAGAAAGAAGCCGCGGCGATTGAAGACGACCTGAAGCGCATGCAGCGCGACTACACCGAGACCACCCAGACCGTCCAGCGCGAGCTCGGCAAGAAGCAGGAAGAAGTCCGCCAGGATCTGGTCAAGGAAATCCGCGCCACCGTCAGCAAGGTCGCCCAGGAGCGCCAGTTCGACCTGGTCCTCGACTCCACCGGCGTCACCATGAACCGCATCCCGACCGTGGTCTACAACGACCCCAAGCTCGACATCACCAACGACGTCCTCGCCATCCTCAACCGCGGCCATGAAGCCGAAGTCGAAGCCGCCCGCAAAGAACGCGCCGCCGCCGATGTCGTTGAAGCCGGAAGTGACGGCACGGTCAAAGCTGTCGAGAAGAAAGGCGAAGCCAAGAAAACCGAGAAAGCCGAAGAAAAAGTCGAGCCCAAGCCCGACATCAACGACCTTCTCAACGACACCGCCCGCCCCAAAGGCAAATAAGACATGGCCGAAATCAGCAGCAGTACCTTCGCCCAACTGGTCGAAGGCCGTCTCATCGGCGCTCCTGATCTCTCCCTCAGCGGCGTCGAATCGCTCGAGGAAGCCGGCCCGGCCCAGATCTCCTTCCTCGCCAACAAGCGCTACGCCGGACGCGTCGCCCCGTCGCGCGCCGGCCTCATCCTGATCCACGAAAGCCACGACCTCAGCGGCCTCGAAGACAAGACGCTGGTGTTGGTCAAGGACCCCTCCGCCGCCTTCTCGAAAGCGGTCGATCTCTTTGCTCCCGCCGCACCTGAATTCACCCCCGGCATCGCGCCTAGCGCCGTGCTTGCGGCCGACGCAAAAGTCGCGACCGACGCGCACATCGGCGCCAATGCCGTCATCGGCCGCGGCGTCGTCGTCGGTGCCGGCAGCGTCATCGGCGCAGGCGTCGTCATCGGCGACTTCGCCCGCGTCGGCTCGTCCTGCCTGATCCACCCGAACGTCGTCATCCGCGAGCGCTGCACCGTCGGCGATCGCGTCATCATCCACTCCTGCACCGTCGTCGGCTCGGACGGATTCGGCTTCATCCCCTCCGCCAAGGGCCACACCAAGATCCCCCAGGTCGGTATCGTCGCGATCGAAGACGACGTCGAAATCGGCGCCAACTGCGCCCTCGACCGGGCCCGCTTCGGCCGCACCGTGATCGGCCAGGGCACCAAGATCGACAACCTGGTCCAGATCGCCCACAACGTCCGCATCGGCCGCCATTGCTTCATCGTCTCGCAGGTCGGCATCGCCGGCTCGTCGCGGATCGGCGATTTCGTCACCCTGGCCGGCCAGGTCGGGGTCGCGGGTCACCTTGAAATCGGCGATGGCAGCACCGTCATGGCGCAGTCGGGCATCAGCGCCGACCTGCCGCCGAAATCAGTGGTCCTCGGCTCCCCAGCAATGCCGCGCAAGGACTTCGTCCGTCGCGAATTCCAGATCAGCAAGATCGAGAAACTCGAGCAGGAGCTGGCCGAGATCAAACGTCTTTTGTCGGAACGGAACTGATGCCCGATCCGGCTTGGAATCGCCCCGGCGGACTGCTGTTCCCGGGGCTTTGCCTTGCCTGCGGCGAAGGCGCCGGAGAAGGCGAGGACCGCCTTTGCTCCGAGTGCCGACCGGCCTTCCGCCTGCCCTCGCGCGGCCTCTGCCAGCATTGCCTCGCCAGGAACGACACCGCCACCGAAATCTGCCTCGACTGCCTCAGCCAGGCCCCGGCCTGGACACAAGCCTCCTGCCTCTGGCCTTTCCACGGCGCCGCCCGCGAAGTGGTGCACCGCTATAAATACCAAGGCGACGAGAAAGCCCGCCGCGTGGTTCTCGAACATCTGCCCTTGGCTTTGGCGGGAGTCGCCATCCCCCGTCCCGCCGCCGTCTGCGCGGTGCCGATGCACTGGCTCAAACGACATTGGCGGGGGCATTGCGCCGCGTCGCAACTCGCCCGGGACGCCGCCCGACTTCTCGCCGTGCCGCAGCTGCATCTGCTGCGCCGCCGCCGCTTCGGCAAGCCGCAGCATGAACTCGACCGCGACCACCGCCGCAAAGCCGTCCTAGGCCTCTACGAACTGGCGCCGCGCGCCCAGATTCCGAGCGGCACGATCCTTCTCGTCGACGACGTCTTGACCACCGGAGCGACCCTCGACACCTGCGCCCGCCTCCTGCTCGAAGGCGGCGCCGGCGAGGTGCGTGTACTGACCCTGGCTCGGGGTTAGATTGTTAGGCCGAACAAGATCCTTCCCGGATCAAGTCCGACCCGAGCGGATCCAGACATCAAGCTGAGCTGCGTCGATGCCAGTGTAACGATGCACCAAGACATCAGAAATACCGTCGGCACGCATAGCTTCAGCTGCGACGAATTTATCGCGCAAGTTTTTGGCCTCGGCCCTCTGCTTGTCAGCTTTGGCTTTGTTCTCGCGCTCTTCGGCTTTTTGACGAGCTTGGGACTCGGCAAGGAGCTTCTTCTCGGCGGCGCGAGCTTCTTTCTCGGCGGCGCGAGCTTCTTTCTCGGCGGCTTTGGTCTTTTTCTCGGCGGCGCGGGCTTCTTTCTCGGCTGCTCTGGTCTTTTCCTTGGCGGCTCGGGCCTCTTTCAGGGCGGCTCGGGTTTCCTTGATAGCGGCCTGAGTCTTTTCCTTGGCGGTCTGGAGGGCGCTGAGGCGGACACGCTCGCGATCAAGCCAGTAGTCGTAGACATGCAGCTCCTCGGGGGTCCACAGGTGCTGGTCGGCGATCTCGAAAGCCTCGTTGATCTCGGGGACCTTGGTCAGCACCTTAGGGGCCTTCTTTAAGCTGCCGGCGTGCTTGATGAAATAGGTCCACTTGTCGATGATGTCGACCAATTCGGCTTCGTCCTTGAGGAACTTCTTCAACTCGATGAAGGCGAATTCGAAGTCGGGCAGCTCCTGCTTCAGAGTCTTCTGGTTGAGCACGAGATGACGGGTGAGGAAGTCGTCGCCGTCGAAGAAACTGAAGTTGAGGATGCCGAGGAAGATCACCGGACGCAAGTTCGCATAGCTACCCTTCTTCCGTAGCTGCTGCGAGTAGGCCTTGGCGGAGTAGTAGCAGGCGCGCTTGCCGAAGTCCTTGTGATCCTCGACCTGCATCTCGACGATGAATTCGCGTCCGGCTTTGTCCTTGGCGCGGACATCTAGGGTGCTGTCGTAGAAGTCCTTGAGGTGCGGCGCCTGGTTGGGTGCAAGGATTTCAAGATCGGCGATCGCCGCCTTGCCGGTGAAGCCGAGGGCGGCATTGAGGAAGGAGATCAGGATGTGGCGGCGCTCTTGGTTGCCAAAGATCTTCTTAAAGGCGATGTCGGAGGTGGGGTCGGCGAAACTCATGGCGGAAACTCGTGGCTGTTGATCGAGAACAATCTAGCGACAGAAGCACGAAAATGCTAACGCTTTAGAGCTCAAAGGCGCGACTTCTATCGTCCGAGATGGCGACAAGAAGTTCCCCCAGATTTTAGGATCAGATCTTCCAGGTAATTACTGCTGATCCTTTGGTTTTGTCAGATCAAATAAAGCTGCCAGAATGACAGCTCCGATCACCCAGATAAAGATCAAGATCGTGCATAAGAATGGTCGCAGCACTATTCCCCATCCATCAAATTCAGTTGGGTGCTTCTGGTCTGGACTGAGGAAGAAATACACAAATGCGATAAGCACAGGAATGCTAACGTTGAACCCCCAAAACGAATACTGTATGAATTTACCAAACAAGCTTCTCTGCGGCTCGGAATGGCCACCCTCGACGTCCATATTCGTCCGATTCAATTCATTCTCGTTCATAACCGAACTCCTTTAATCACCCCTGCGACTCCCCGAGGATGGGGCTAGCGCTGATCGGCTTCTCGCCTTCGGGGGTGCCGGCAAGGGGCAGGTAAAGGAAGAATTCAGTGCCGGTGCCGGGGAGCGATTCGACGTGCATCCAGCCGTGGTGGGCGTTGATCACGCCCCAAGCCATGGCCAGGCCCATGCCGGTGCCTTTGCCGACTTCCTTGGTGGTGAAGAAGGGTTCGAAGATGCGGCTCAGATGTTCCGGCGGGATGCCGCAGCCGTTGTCGCGGATGCGGATGACGGCGAAGTGATCGGCGTGGCTATCGGGCGGTGCCGAGCTCCAGCCCGGGTGGTGCTGGGTCGCGGGTTCGCAACGCAGGACGATGCGGGGTTCGGGGCGGCCTTCGAGTGCGTCGCGGGCGTTGATCAGGAAGTTCAGCACTACCTGTTCGATCTGGGCCGAGTCGGCGTTGATGTCGAGCGGCTCGGGGTGAAGGATGCTGCGCAGCTGGACGTCTTTGCGGGTCGCAGGCTCGAAGAGGACGGCGCAATTGCGCAGGAGATCGGCGAGATTGCTGCGGCTGACATTGAAGCGTCCCTTGCGGGCGAAGCCGAGGAGCTGACTGACAAGGCGGGAGGCCCGGCCGAGAGCGCTTTGCAGGAGCTGCACGGATTCGGCCCGCTTCTCCGGTTGGCTTCGCTCAAGGTTGTCTGCGGCCCCTTGCATCATGTGCAGGAGATTGTTGAAGTCGTGAGCAATGCCGCCGGCGAGGCGTCCGACCGCTTCGAGCCGCTGCGAGTGGCCGAGTTGTTCGTAGAGCTGTTCGCGTTCCGCCAGCAGGCGCAGTCGCGAGGTTTCGTCGCGGCCGCCGAGGAGGATGAGGCGGGAGTCGCCGGCGACCACATCGGAGAGCAGAAATTCGATCGCCCGTGGTCCTTGTTTGCCTTTAAAGACCAGCAAGGCGCTTTGCGGCTGGCCAGGGTGGAGGGTGAGG
>CAMCSH010000178.1 GCA_945877655.1 Lentisphaera araneosa HTCC2155
GGCACCATGCAGCACTGGCCTGCCGGCGCGCCCTCGACGGCGCCGCGGGCGAGCTACTGGCGGCCTTGGGAGCCAAGTCGGGAGGGCAACGAGTGATCTGGAATTCCGGCGGCACCGAGGGCAATAACTTCGCCATTTTCGGCGCCGATCTCAAGGCAGGCGACGAGGTGGTCTATTCGACCATTGATCACCCCTCGGTGCAAGAGCCCTTGCGCCTTCTCGCGACGCGTGGGGTGCAGTTGCGAGCGATCCTGCCCGACAGCCAGGGCGCGATCCCCTTGGATTCGCTAGCCGCGGTGTTGAGCCCGGCGACGGCATTGGTCTTCACCACGGCGGTGCACAACGAAAGTGGCGCTGTGGCCGATCTGCCGGCCTGGCGCCGGATGATCAGCGAACGCGCCCCGAAAGCCCGCTGGCATGTCGACTTCGTTCAAGGTCTGGGCAAGGTGCCGTGTTCATGGGATCTCTGCCGTCCCGACTCGCTCGCCATCGGCGGCCACAAGTTCCACGGGCCGCATTCGAGCGGCGCGCTGATCTGTCGCCGCGATTTGAAATGGACGCCGCAGCTCCTCGGTGGAGCGCAGCAGGAAGGATTGCGTTCGGGGACGCTTGACGCGGCGACGGCGATGAATCTGGCCCGAGCGGCCGCTGTCGCCGAAAAGGAGCGTCTGGCGGCCTTGGAACGAGTCCGCGGACTGCGCCGGCAATTGCAGGACGGCCTGGCCCGTTTGGTCGATGGCAAAGGGCGCCCGATCGTCCCGGTTTATCATGGCGGCGAGGCGGCGAGTCCCTTCATCGTCATGTTCAGTCTTCCCGGCAGCGAAGGCGCGATCCTCGCCCGGGCGCTGGGCTCGGAGGATATCGCCATCGGCACCGGCAGCGCCTGCAGCGCCGAGACCAAAAGCCCGAACAAAACCTTGACCGCGATGGGAGTGCCGCGCGACCTCGCCTTCGCCGCCCTGAGGGTGAGCTTCAGCCGCTACAGCACGGCCGATGAAGTCGCCAGTTTCCTGGTGTCGCTGCAGAAGGTGCTGAAGAGCTACTGAGTATTCACCACGAAAGACACGAAGCACACGAATTTGGGAAGAGCAGGAGGAGTAACGAGTTCTACCACGGAAGGCACGGAGGACACGGAAAAGGGGAGGGGCGGCATGTTGTCCCAGTCGTGTCCCAATTGTCTCCCAGTTGTTCCCTAGTTGTTCCCTAGTTGTTCCCTAGTTGTTCCCTAGTTGTTCCCTAGTTGTTCCCTAGTTGCCTCCCAGTTGTGTCCCCGCTTTTCAACAGTATCTTGGGCGAGTTCGTACAACAACCCTGGAGGCACTATGGCTCGCATCGCAAATGACGTTCTTGAACTGGTCGGCAAAACTCCGCTTGTCCGCATCAACCGCCTCGCCGCCGGCCTAGGTGCCGAAGTGATCGCCAAGTTGGAATCGGCCAACCCCGGCTTCTGCGTCAAGGACCGCATCGCCAAAGCGATGATCGACGACGCCATCGCCGACGGCACTCTGAAGCCCGGAATGGTGGTGATCGAGCCGACTTCCGGCAACACCGGCATTGGCTTGGCGATGGCTTGCGCCGTCCGCGGCATTCAGTGCATCCTGGTGATGCCCGACACCATGTCGACCGAGCGTCGGCAGATCCTCAAGGTTTTCGGTGCCAAGCTCGAGCTCACGCCCGGCGCACTCGGCATGTCCGGCGCGGTCAGCCGTGCTGAAGTGATGCTCACCGAAGTGGCCAATTCGTGGATGCCCCAGCAGTTCAAAAATCCCTCGAACCCGAAGATCCACCGCGAGACCACGGCGGAAGAAATCTGGGCCGACACCGATGGCGCCATCGACGTCCTGGTTGCCGGCATCGGTACTGGCGGCACCATCACCGGTTGCGGCGAAGTGCTGAAGGCGCGCAAGCCCGGAATTCAGATCATCGCGGTCGAACCGGCGTCCTCGCCCTTGCTGTCGCAAGGCATTGCCGGGCGCCACAAGATCCAAGGCATCGGAGCCAACTTCGTGCCTGAGGTTTTGAATCGCGCAGTCATCGACGAAGTGATCACCGTGACTGACGACGAATCGGGCGACATCGCCCGGCGTCTGGCTCTTGAAGAAGGGCTCTTCTGTGGCATCTCCTGCGGCGCGGCGATGGCAGCGGCTCTGAAGGTCGCGGCTCGTCCTGAGATGGCCGGCAAGAAGATCGTGGTGATCCTACCCGATACCGGCGAGCGCTATCTTTCGACCTGGCTTTTCGAGGCCTACAAGGCCTGAGTCCAATTCGGAAAAAGCGAAAAGAGGGAGCCGTCTGGCTCCCTCTTTTGTGGTGGCTTCGGATCAGAATTTGAATTCGTAGGTGAGGGCGACGGAGAAGGGCATGGTGTAGTAGTCGAAGTAACTGTAGGTGTGCATGGTATTGAGGTCGCGATCGACAAGGGCCATGAGGTTGTAGGCATCGAAGCGGAGGGAGTGATTGGGGTTGAAGGTCCAGGTGGCACCGAGGTTCAGGTTGTAGCTGGGGCCGAAGTTGTTGTTGAAGTTCTTGGCGTAGCCGGCGCCGGCCTTGTTTTTGATGTCGCGGTCGAAGGCTTCTTCGAGGCCGTCGTAATGCCAGCGCACCTGCATGTTGCCGTCGATGCTGAGGTGGTCGCTGAGGGTGAAGCCGCCATAGATCTTGCTGCTGTGGGGGCTCCAGTTCCAGTATTTGAGTTCAGCGCCTTTCGGATAGGGGTCGAAGACGAAGATGTTGTTTTTTGCGCCGATGTAGTTGTTGAAATCGGTGACGGTGTCGTAGTTGTGCGACAGGCCGAAGAAGTGGCCCTCGGAGCGGTACTCGAGCGAGGCGCCGGTGCCCCAGGCGGAGCTTTTACCGATGACGCCGTACTGACGGGGGTCGTTGTTGCCAATGCTGCCGAGGTTTTCAGCTTCGTTGTAGTAGAGGTTGACAGTGCCGGTCCAACTCTCGTCGAGTTTACGGCTGTAAATCAGTTCGTAGTTCTCGGTGAACTCGTCTTCACCCAGCCCTTGGATCGGCAGGTTATTGGGGGTGCCATTGCGGCCGAATTGTTCGGATTGGATGTCGCGCATCGCTTGGTTGTAGAGCAGTTTGATGGTGTCTTCGTCGGTCGGGGTCCATATCAATCCAAGGCGCGGGACAATGTCGAAACCGGGGCGGTGATTGTCGCCGGTCAGATCGTTGTATTTGCCAACGACGCCGTAGCCATCATCCTCAGTGTAGCGGTCGTGGTCGTAGCGTCCACCGGCGAAGAAGGTGAGGTCTTCGTGGATGTTCCACTGATATTCAGCGAAGAGGGCCTCAGAGAGATTGGTGACGGGTTTGCGGGTGGCGGTTTTGAAGGGGGTGAAGTTCTCGCGGAGGATTTCGGTGCCGACGGCCAGGTGGTTGGATTCGTTGAAGTCTTTTAGCAAAGTGACTCGACCGAAGAATTGTTGGGCGTCAGTACAGAGGGGGCGGAAACCCGTCATATTTTCCTGGGTTGTGCGGTACCATTGGTAGCCGCCTTCAAGCTTAAGTGTGTAGTCGTTGTCGAGCTCCTTGGTGAACTCATTGTGCCAGGTGAACTGTTCTTCGTGGATGCCGAAATAGGGCGGTTTTTTGGCAAAGAATACCGGGTTGTTTTTGGCTTCGACGGAGAAGTCCATGAAGCCGACGATGGCGCGGGTATAGCGGACCCAGGACTGGAACTCTTCGGCATCGAGGTGGAGCTCGAATTTCTGGCGCACGGTGTCGTTGAACTTGTTGTTGTCTGGGCTGTAATCCCAGCGCTCCCCGGCGGCGGCGTTTTTGTAGGGATAGGCGCCATGATAGTCTGAATCGTCATTGCTGAGACCATCGAAATCATTCAGGCCGGCGTAGAGGCCGAGAGTCATCTTTTCGTTGAGTTTGCGAGCGTAGTAGGCTTCCGTCCAGCGAGTCTGGTTGATGAAGCCTTGCGAGATGCGCATGAAGCCGGCTTGCTCCTGGCCATTGAGGAAGTCGCTGGCGTCAATGGTCCGGATGTTGATGACGCCGCCGATGGCGCCGGAACCGTAAAGAGCCGATCCGGGGCCGTTGACGTATTCAATCGAGGCGATGTCACCGAGGGTCGGGAAAAGGGTTTCGGAGATGGCGCCGTGAACCCAGTTGTCGTTCATCTTGCGCCCGTTGACCAGGATGACATATTTCACGGCGCTGTCGACGCCGCGGGTGCCCCAGGACATATTTCGATTGGGATGGCGGTACATCTGGAAGCCAGGTACATAGACATTGAGGACTTCGAGGAGATCGCGGGCACCGGAACGGCGGATCATGTCGCGGTCGATCAGGGTGGTCAAAGCCGGCAATTTGCGTTGCTCAGTGCCGGTCAAGGTCGACGACGAGGCGAGAGTCAGGTGTTCAAGTTCTTCCAGCGATATGTCACTACGATCGTGCTTGTCGCCAGCTTGGGCGCTCAGCACGAGAAGGGCGGGAAGCATAAAGGGCAGCAATCTCATGGTGCAACTCCGTCAGGATGATTTCCTGATGACAATGATAAACCTAAACCTTGCCGTATCGCAAGAGTCTTTGTGTTAATTCCGAACAATTAGCAAAAATCAGCGCCAGGGGTCGAGCAGGGCGAGGTCGGGAATGTGCTTGCAGATGCCTTGCCAGATTTCGGCATCGTGCGGGCTCCGCACATCGGGGAGGAAGCCGAAACCGAGATAGAGGCGGATGGCGGTGATCCGGACCGAGATGGTGCGCAGGTAGGAGTCCTGATGGCCACATTCAAGCAGGCGTTGGCAGACGGCGGAGATCAGGGGCTTGGACAGGCCGCGGCCTTGGTATTCGGGCAAGATGGCGACCCAGTGGACTCGTCCGAGGGCCTCACCGTGGAAGTTCGGGTTGAGCCAGGCCGAGGCGGTGCCGATGGCGGTGCCCTCGGCGTCGCAGAGGTAGAACTGGCGGCGCGCCAGGAGCTCTTGATCGGCTCCGAAGTACTCCCGGAACATGCTGGAGTATATGCGATTGTAGTTGTCCGACGCCTTGTAGATGCGGAACCAGTTCTCTTCGTCGCCGACGCAATAATTGCGCAGGGTGAAGGGTTCGGGGACGACGTATTTGGGCACCGGGTGGGCGCCGCGGCGGATCATGAAAATTTCCTGCCAGACCATGGTCGGATCTCCTCAGCAGCTGCGGATGTCGGCGAAGGGATCGCGGATGCGTTCCTTGTCGCGCAATTTGTCGCTGAGTTGTTGGCTCAGGCGCGGGGAGGGGGCGAAGAAGAGCGCCGCTTCGAGACCGTTGCCGACCCGGGCGGCCGCATCGGCGAGATCCTCGAGAGCGATGAAGTCGGAACTGAGGAAGAGGGCGAGGCCGTCCGGCCCGCAGCTGCCTGAGCGGCTTTCGACGCCGCGGGGAGCGATGAGGGCGGGGATGTCGCGCCCCTTGAGGACCAAGAGGTAGCTGCCGTCTTCGAAATCGGGCTCGTCGTCGGAGATGCCGCTGCTGTTGCCGGAGGCAGCGGTGGAGAAGCTGACGGTAGTGGCGTCGAAGCCGCTGGTCGAGGGCATCAGCAGATCCTCGCCTAGGAGCTTGAGTCCGGCGCTTTCGCGCAGATCGTAGAGGCCGGGGGGCATCTGGCCGTTGCTGAGCTGCGACCAAAGTTGGCGACCAAAGGCCAGCAGGGAGCCGCCGGGCAGCTGGGCGCCAAGGCTGGCCAAGGTGGAGAGATCGCTCGTCCAGCGGCCGAGAGCGAGGGGGCCGGAACTCTCTCCGGCCAGAGTGATGGGGGTGTGATTATTCATGGTCCCCACATTGCGTTTTTCTCGCCCCTTGACAAGGGCTGCAGGGATTTTAGCTGCGGCTTTTCCGAGGAACCCGAGCGTCCGGATTGTATGCCCTACGCATCCGGATGTCTGGAGTGATGTCAATTTTTTATTTTATTGATTGCAATGGAGTTGGGTTATTTTGGAAAGTCTTTTTCCGAGCGATTTGCTGAGTGCCTTGCGGGACTGCTCATCAGCCCCAATCACTCAACAGAAGGAAAGATCACGATGAAACTGTTCTGCACCTCCGCCGCTCTTCTTCTCGCCGTCAGCGCCGCCGCCCAAGAAAAGGCCGCTCCCGTTCCCTCCCAGGCTCCTGCACACAAGTCCGACATCTGGTCTGGTTTCATCGACCCGGTGTCGTCGCCGACCCTGTTCGAATCGCCGCTGAACTCGACCGAGATCCGCCCGATCTTCATTCATCAGCGCTTGCATGAAACCATCGACACCAAACTCGGCAAGCTCAAGCTTGGCGGACACTTCGATCACTTCGCGGTTCAGCTGCGTTACGCCTTCAATGAAGATTTCTCCTTCATCGCCACCAAAGACGGCTACGGCTTCATGAATCCTGATCACACCCTTGATCACGAAGAAGGCTTCGCCAACCTCGCCCTCGGCGTCAAAGGCACGATCTACCGTGATGAGGAATCGGGCCAGATCCTCAGCGCCGGCCTTCGCGTTGAAGTTCCCACCGGCGGCAACGCCCTGCTGCAGGAAAGCGGCGACGGCAACATCAATCCCTTCCTCAGCTACGGCAAAACTTTCGGTCGCTTCCATGTCCTCGCCTATGAAGGCCTGCGCATCCCCTTCTCTCCCTCCGACGAAGCCACTTGGAACGACGCCAGCCTGCACTTCGACTACGCCGTCACCGACAGCTTCTTCCCACTCGTCGAGATGAACTGGCACCACGTCCTGCGCTCGGGCAACGGCTCCAACAGCAGCCTGACCCTCGACAAGGCCACTGCCGCAGCTATTGGTGTCAAAACCGTCCCCATCGACGCCGTCTCCTCCAACATCGAAGGCGTCGACCTCGCCTCTCTCGGCACTTCCGACACCCAGGGCCAGAACTACTTCGACATCGGCTTCGGTTTCCGCTACAAATTCACCGAGAATTTGAGCATGGGCTACATCTGGCAGACCCCACTCAGCCAAAAAGATGAAGGCATCTTCGCCGATCGCCACACCATCGACTTCATCTACAAGTTCTGATCCGTATCGGGGGCGGAGGCAAAACTCCGCCCTCGATTTTTTTATCAACCCGACGAGGCCGCCATGAATCACCTGCTGAAGAGACTGAATATTCCTGTCCCGCGCTACACCTCCTACCCGACCGTGCCGGCCTGGAAGAACCGCGTCAGTTTCGCCGAAGCCGCCCGTCCTCTCGCCGCCATCGCCGCCCAAGGCGACCAAGCCGCTCTCTATGTCCACATCCCTTTCTGCCAGTCCCTGTGCTGGTACTGCGGCTGCAACACCGTCATCCGCAAGCAGACATCCGCCGCCGACGCTTATCTCGATCAGCTTGAAGCCGAAGCCGATGCCTGGAGCCGCGCAGCTCCGGGGCTTCGCCTCGCCGAGATCCACTGGGGTGGCGGCACCCCGAATTTCTTGACGCCGGAACAGATGCGCCGCCTCGATGGCTTCTGCCGCCGCTTCTTCCGTGCTCCCCACAACATTCCCTTCGCCGTCGAACTGGATCCCCGCACCGTCAGAGAAGGCCAGCTGGAAACTCTGCGCGAGCTCGGCTGTCACCGCCTCAGCCTCGGCATCCAGGATTTCGACCCGCAGGTCCAAGAGGCCATCCACCGCATCCAGCCCTTCGAACTGGTCGAGGCGCTCTGCAGCCGCATCCGCCAGCTTGATTTCGATTCGCTCAATTTCGACCTTATCTACGGCCTGCCGAAGCAGACCAAAGAGACCTTCGCCGACACCGTGGCCAAGGCCTTGACCCTGCGTCCCGAGCGCATCGCGCTCTTCTCCTACGCCCACCTGCCGGCGCAGCGGGCTCACATGAAGCTGATCAGCGACGCCGACATGCCCAGCACCGAGGAGAAGCTGGAGATCTTCCTCGCCGCCCGCGAGGCCTTCCTCGCCGCCGGATATGAAGCGGTCGGCATGGATCACTTCGCCCTGCCGAGCGACGAGCTGGCCCGCGCCCGTCGCGAAGGCCGCCTCAACCGCACCTTCATGGGCTACACCGCCCAAAGCACCCGCGCCTGCCTCGGGCTCGGCGTCTCTTCCATTTCGGAAGCGGACGGCGTCTTCTGGCAGAACCCCCGCGAAATCGACGACTACCAGAGCTTCAGCGCCGCTCCCGAAAAAGCCGAGTTCCACGGCTGCGTCTCCACCGAGGAAGACCGCATCCGTCATTCCGTCATTCACGATCTGATGTGCCAGGGACGGGTATCAAAAGCCGCGTTCAACCAGCGCTTCGCTCTCGACTTCGATAGCTATTTCGCCGCCGATCGCGAGGCTTTATCCTGGTTCCTGCTCAACGACTTGGCCGTCGACACCACCAGCGAAGTCGCCGTGACTCCTGCCGGACAGCTCTTCGTCCGCAACATTTCCGCCTGTTTCGACGCCCACTACCAGTCAGGTGTCCGGAGTTTCTCGAAGGCGGTGTGAGTAGAAAAGTGTCGAACCAGGGGAGTGAGGGAGCTAGGGAGTGAGGGAGTGAGGGAGTGAGGGAGTGAGGGAGTGAGGGAGTGAGGGAGTGAGGGAGTGAGGGAGTGAGGG
>CAMCSH010000179.1 GCA_945877655.1 Lentisphaera araneosa HTCC2155
TCAACCTTTCACCCTTTCAACCTTTCAACCTTTCAACCTTTCAACCTTTCAACCTTTCAACCTTTCAACCTTTCAACCTTTCAACCTTTCAACCTTTCAACCTTTCAACCTGGTTCCATTCCTCTGCTGCGGTTTTTAGGCTGATTCAAGGCAGCCAAGCCAAGCACAAAAAACCGCCGCACTCCTTCCGGAGAGCGGCGGTTTTTTTGCGGTCATCGCAGCTCGATCAGAGATCGAGGAGGATGCGCGAGGGGTCTTCCAGGAGGGTCTTGATCTTGACCAGGAATTTCACCGCGTCGGCACCGTCGATGATGCGGTGGTCGTAGGAGACGGCGAGGTACATGATCGGGCGGATCACGACCTGGCCGGCGACTGCGACGGGGCGCTCGACGATGTTGTGCATGCCGAGGATGGCGGACTGGGGACGGTTGATGATCGGGGTGGAGAGCATCGAGCCGAAAGTGCCGCCGTTGGTGATGGTGAAAGTGCCGCCGGTCATGTCTTCGATGCTGATGGTGCCGGCCTTGCCCTTGGCGCCGTAAGCGGCGATCGACTTCTCGATCTGGGCGAAGTTCATGCCGTCGATGTCGCGGATGATCGGCACAACCAGACCCTTGGGAGTGGCGACGGCGATGCCGATGTCGACGAAGTCGTGGTAGACGATGTCATTGCCATCGACCGAGGCGTTGAGGACGGGGAATTCCTTCAAGGCGATGGCGGCGGCCTTGGCGAAGAAGCTCATGAAGCCGATGCCGACCTGGTGCTTCTCGAGGAATTTCTCTTTGAACTTCTTACGCAGTTCCATCACCGCCGACATGTCGACTTCGTTGAAGGTGGTGCAGATGACGGCGGTGTTCTGGGCTTCGACGAGGCGCTCGGCGATGGTGCGGCGCAGGCGGCTCATCTTCTCGCGGCGTTCGCCACGGCCGGACTGGCACAGGGCCGAGCTGCTGCTCGGGGCGCTGCAGGCAGCGGGAGTGACGGTCTTCTGGGCGGCGAGTTGGCCGGAGATGGTGGAACTCATCTTCAGTTCTTTTTCGCGCACGGTGAGGTGGTTGATGACGTCGGCCTTGATGATGCGGCCGTCGGGACCGGAGCCTTTGACGTCCTGGGCGCTGACTTCGTTTTCGGCGAGGAGGCGGCGGGCCGAGGGCGAGGGCATACCGGGATCCATGACGGTGGATTCGGTTGAACGGACCGGTTCCTTCGCCTTGGCTGCGGGAGCAGCGGCCGCAGATCCGGCGGCAGAGGTGTCGATCTGGGCCACGACCATGCCGACGGGGCAGGTGGTGCCGGCGGCGACGATGATTTTGAGGCGCCCGGCGGACGGGGCGTTGATCGGCAGCGAGGCTTTCGAAGTTTCAAGCTCGCAGAGGGCTTCGTCGAGTTTGACGATGTCGCCGTCGGCTTTGAGCCAGCGGGCGATGTCGGCTTCGTTGACCGATTCGCCGGCCTTGGGGACTGTGATGTCGATGATGGTGCTCATAGGTGGTCTTCCGTATTGAAATGGGTTCAGGCTTTTTTGGGGCTGATGCCGGCGAAGGCTTCGTCGATGAGGCCTTTCTGGAGAAGGACTTCATGCTTCGATGAGCCGTGCGCGGTGGAAGCGGACTTCTTGCGGGCGACGACCTTGAGTCCCTGGACGAGAGGGTCGAAACGGGCTCGCATGTAATACCAAGGACCCATGTTGCGAGGTTCTTCCTGGACCCAGACGAGGTCTTTGCAGGCCCCGTAGCGCTCGAAGAGGGCCTTGTCCTGTTCCTTCGGGGTGGGGTAGAACTGCTCGATGCGGACGATGGCGACGTTGCCGAAGCCTTCTTTGCGCTTCTTCTCGAGGAGCTCGTAGTAGATCTTACCGGAGCAGAGGATGACGCGCTCGGCCTTTTTGGCGTCGGTCATTTCGGCGTCGTCGATGATCTCCTGGAAGCGGCCGTTGACCAGCTCGTCGACGGTGGAGACGCATTCCGGATGGCGGAGCAGCGACTTGGGCGTCATCAGAACGAGGGGGATGCGGTATTTCACCTTGAGCTGGCGGCGCAGCAGGTGGAAGAGGTTGGCCGGGGTGGTGACGTTGGCGACGCACATATTGTTTTCGGCGCAGAGCTGGAGGAAGCGCTCGAGGCGGGCCGAGCTGTGCTCGGGGCCTTGACCTTCGTAGCCGTGCGGCAGGAACATGCACAGGCCGCTCATCCGCTGCCACTTCGACTCCGACGAGGAGATGAACTGGTCAATGATGATCTGGGCGCCGTTGGCGAAGTCGCCGAACTGGCCTTCCCAGACGACTAGAGATTGCGGCATGGCGATGGTGTAGCCGTGCTCGAAGCCGAGGACGCCGTATTCCGACAGGTGCGAGTTGTACGCCTGGTACTGGGCCTGGCCGGCTTGCAGGTGGTTGAGCGCGACGTATTCGGTCTCGTCCTTCTCGTCGATCAGGTAGCTGTGACGGTGCGAGAAGGTGCCGCGGCGCGAGTCCTGGCCGGAGATGCGGACGCTGTGACCTTCAGTCAGAAGCGAACCGAAGGCGAGCTGCTCGGCGAGAGCCCAGTCGACCTTGCCGTTATCGAAGGTCTGAGTCCGCGCTTCGACCACTTTGCGCAGCTTCGGCAGGATGTTGAAGCCTTGCGGCACGGTGCCGATGGTGCTGGCGATGTGCTTGAGCAAGGTTTTATTGATGCCGGTGTCGGGCGAGCGCTCGAAGTCTTCCTGCTTCGATTTGCGCAAGCCGTGCCATTGGCGTCCGAGGAAGTTGACATCGAGCTTCTGCTTGGTGTCAGCGCGAGCGGCGCTCAGGCTTTCCTGCAGGCTGGCTTCGTAGCCGGCGATGATCGCGGCGGTCTCGTCGGCGCGGACGCTGCCTTCGGCGGCGAGGCGCTCGGAGTAGGATTCGAGCACCGCTTTATGGGCGTCGATGTTGCGGTACAACATCGGCTGGGTGAAGCGCGGCTCGTCACCTTCGTTGTGGCCGTGGCGGCGATAGCCGATGACGTCGAGGTAGACGTCGATGCCGAACTTCTGGCGCAGGCGGATGGCGAGGAGGAAGCAGTGGACCACGGCTTCCGGATCGTCGGCGTTGACGTGGAAGACCGGCGAGTTGAGGACTTTCGCGATGTCGGTGCAATACAGAGACGAACGCGACTCGCGGTAGTTTGCGGTGAAGCCGACTTGGTTGTTGGTGATGACGTGGATGATGCCACCAGGAGCGTAGCCGTCGAGCTTGGCGAAGTTGACGCACTCATAGATGATGCCCTGGCCGGCGATGGCGGCATCGCCGTGCAGCAAGACCGGGACGATCTTGTTGTGATTGCGCTCATAGAGAGTTTCGTATTTGGCGCGGACCGAGCCAAGAACCACCGGGTTCACTGCTTCCAGGTGCGAGGGGTTGGCAGCCAGCGAAATGTGCAGCTTGTTGCCCTCGGGAGTGAAGATGTCGGCGCTGTGGCCCATGTGGTACTTGACGTCGCCGTCGCCACCGACGTCTTCCGGCAGGGCGCGTTTCTCGAATTCCTTGACCAGGGATTCGAATTTCTTGCCGAAGAGGTTGATCAGGACATTGAGGCGGCCGCGGTGGGCCATGCCCATGACGAATTCGCAGACGCCGAGTTTGGCACCTTCATTGAAGAGGGCATCGAGGCCGGGGATGACGGCATCAAGACCTTCGAGCGAGAAGCGTTTTTCGCCGACGTATTTGATGTGGAGGAAGCGCTCGAGGCCGGTGGCCTGGGCCAGCTTGGTGAAGATCTGTTTCTTCTCGCCGGTGCTGAACTGGGTGCGGTTGCCGCTGCCTTCGAGGGCTTCGTGCAGCCACTGGCGGATCTGGGAAGAGGGGGTGTAGCGGTATTCGACGGCGATCGAAGAGCAGTAGACCTTCTCGAGGTGGGCGATGATCTTGCGCAGAGTGGTGCGGCCGAGGCGGACTTCGGCGCCGATGTCAAATTCGGTATCGAGGTCAGCGTCGCTGAGGCCGAAATATTCGAGATTGAGGTCGGCCTGGTGGAGTCGGCGGGGGCGGACCGGGTTGGTCTTGGCGACGAGGTGGCCGCGAGCGCGGTAGGCGTTGATCAGTTTCATGATCTTCACCTGTTTGTCGTCGGAGTAGGAGGAGCCGGAGTCGGCGCGTTCGCAGCCGTATTCGAAGCCTTCAAAGAAACGGCGCCAGCCCTCGTTCACGGAGTCGGGATTGGCGCGGTATTGGGCGTAGAGTTCTTCAACGAAAGCCGGATTGGCATTATCAATGTAGCTGGGTCGAGTCATGGACCTTGCCTTGGATTGCGGGTTTAGCAGCCGGGCTGCGATCGTGTTGACAGATCGTTCCGGGAGACACCGGAAGCCCGTTTCAAGACCGCGGATGATGACACCGCAGCCGTGGAAGAGGATTCCTTGCGCGCCCCGAAAATACCGTCTCCTGCAAGACTGGCAAGGGGGGATTGCGACAAGGCATGGCCTGGGTGGCGGACAGCTTCTGCGCCTTGGCCGTCATCCGCGCCATCTTCGTCAGCGGCTGGATTTGAGCTCGATTGAGCCCAAGGTCGGGTGATTTGGCGTGAGACAGGTCGAAATTATTCGTGCTTGATTCGCTGATCTGGAGTGCCCTGGTTCACCAAAATTTTGGCTTTGCCGGCGAAAGCGCCGGGCTCGACGACGGAGTTGCTCTCGAAGACGACTTCTGAGCAGAGAGTGATCCAGGCCACCATATCTTTGGGGATGTGATAACTGCTGCCAGTTTCTGGAGATTTCTCCTGCAGAGGTCTGAGGAAACGGTTGTTGCGTACCGTCAGCCCAGCGACGGAGGACGCCACTAGTTGTGGTCCTGCACCTCCCTCGATGGTGTTCTCTTCGATGACGACATTCTTGAACACAGGCTTGCTGCGCAGCTGGTAGCTGTCGCTGCTGCAGGTGAAAGATAGTTGGCCGGCTTGGGAGGACCAGGGCGCGGGACAGAACCAGCCGGCGTTGCGTATGACGTTGCCGCGGATGGTGAGCCCCTCGATCCCGGCAGCTGATGAGTTCGGCACTTCTGGGCAGACAATCAACGCGTGCGGAGTGTCGAGGAGGTTGCCATCCACCAGCCCGCCAGCCTTGATCAGGATCCGCCCGGAACTGTGGATCTTGTTGTTGCGGAAGACAAAGCCGTTACCCATTCGGTCGGGGCTGTAGACGCTGGTCCCGGGCTTGAGGTCGCAGGGGTGGTCCAGCGTAACGACGATGCAGACTGGGCTGACCTCCCATGTATCCCAGCTTTTGGCCGCGGCAAGCTTGGCGAGTATCTCGGGGGCGAGGCCCGCCTTGCTGCGTTGCAGCACCTGACGGGAGACGATGCGCCATTCCGGGCCATCCAGACCGGTGCGCAGGCGGTCACCGATCTGGACGCCAGCGGTGTTTGCATCGCGGCTAGACAAAATCAGTGTCGATCCTGAACCGCCGAGGACGAGGTAGTCGGACGACTGTACGCTCCAGGAGTCGTCGCCAGCGTCGCGGATCTCGCACAACTCGATTGTCGGTCCCTGGCGTATCGTCTTGCTCTGGAAGGCATCCCAGCTGGCGCTGAGCAGACGTTCCTCCGTCGCTCCGGCGGGCTTGGGGCCGGGAACGATGCGGCAGCCACGGAAGACCGAGCCGCCCTCGCCATCGACTTCGACTATGCCCATGCCGGGAGCGCTGTGTACGGTGACGTTTTCGAAGAGCATGTGAGAGCAGCTCTCGACGGTGACGGCGTGGGGGGCTCCGGCCTCCTGGCCAGTGCTGAAGGAGACTAGGTCGCCGACTTGCGCAAACTTACCGAGGTCCTTTAACTGCACCTGGACGACGCCGTCTTCGATCATGAGGGCCTTGGAGCCCCAGAGGAAGGGCATGCCTTTCTTGCGGAAACGGGTCTTCGGATCAAGGATCTCCACCCGCGAGTACGCCTTTTTCGGGTAGCCGGCGTGGAGCCTGACGTCGATTGATGCGCCGTCGGCTGCGAGTGCTATGACTTCCCCTTGAGTAAAGGGCAGGGGGTCGTAGTCGATGGTCAGGCCGCGTAGGCTGACGCCGGAGCATTCTTTGAAGGTGATCGCCCGCATCAGCTTGGTGCCGGTCATGGTCACGCCGTCAGCGACGATCTCGACGTCCTTGAGGCCGTCTAGGGTCCACAGGACGCCGCTGCCTTTGACGGGGTCGATGCGGTAGTTCCCTGGAGGAATGACAATACGCTTGTCGCCGCGCTTGAATGCCTGTTCGATACCTGGGCGGAAGTCGCCGCCGACGACGTCAGTGGGCTGAGGTGTCGGAACCGCTGATGTCTTGAGGCAGCCGAACAGGCCGATGCAAGCGGTTATGGCCACGAGGAAGCGCAATGATGACATGGAGAAGTCCTGGGTTGAAATTTTAACGCACGATTAGGAGGGCGACCTTCAGTCCTTCGCGTACGGCGCTGACGGGTAGGCTTATCATGGGGCTCCTGATATGCGGTTCAATAGGAACAAGAGCTACGCGCTTTAAATGTATTGCAAGAACCGAAGTCTACTCTGCGATTTTTCCCGACCTAGGGATATCGAGTAAGACAGGTAAAAAAAAATCTGAGAATCGCGACAACAAACCTTGCATCCATGCGTCATAAAGATGTAACTTGACTTGGGGGAGCTTTCCCTCATTGGCCGATCAGGAGGATTTCATGAGCACCATTGAAACACTCTTTCAGCGTCTCTGGGATGACTACAATCTCCTAGTTGGACAGCCGGGCAGGATCAAGACCCTGTTCGAGCAGCGCGGCGATCGCCCCCTGCTTGATCACTTGGCCTTGCGCGGTTTTGGTCTGACCGGACTCGGGGTCGATGCCTTGGCCCATCCCTTCCTTGAGGCCGGATATCGCAAAGCCGCCACCTACAGCTTCGATCAGAAGCAGCTTGATGGCGCGCACTTTGAACCCCCTCATGCCAG
This sequence comes from Lentisphaera araneosa HTCC2155, assembly GCA_945877655.1. Classification (GTDB taxonomy): domain Bacteria; phylum Verrucomicrobiota; class Lentisphaeria; order Lentisphaerales; family Lentisphaeraceae; genus CAMCSH01. The sequence continues at coordinate 6,916 of CAMCSH010000179.1, forward strand.
CCTGCCCTTGGTCTTCATTTCGCAGCTCCGGGTCGAGCGCTTCAGCCCTTGGCTGCAAGAACGTGTCCACGCCCTGGCCGAGGCCGTGCCGACTTCCGTGCTCGGCAGCGGCCATCTGTGTTGCGCCGGTGTCCCTTGGCCGAAGGTCAGCCAGGCCGACTACCAGCGCCTGATGCAAGAATCGGAATACGCCGCCTGGCTCGCCGCCTTCGGCTTCCGCGCCAATCATTTCGCCTTCCTGGTCAACTCCCTCCCCAGCTTCTCCGGGCTGGCCGAGGTCAATGACTTCCTCCGCTCGCACGGCTTCCTGTTGAATTCCTCCGGCGGTGAAATCAAGGGCTCGCCGGCTCTTTACCTCGAACAGTCCTCCACTCTGGCGCAGCAAGTCGAAGTCGCCTTTGCCGACGACACCACCAGCATCCCCTCTTGTTATACCGAATTCGCCCTGCGCCATCCCTTGCCCGATGGCCGCCTCTTCACCGGCTTCATCGAAGCCTCCGCCAATCACATTTTTGAAAGCACTGCCGCAGGACAAAAGTAATGAGCTCTGTAAGTACGGGTTGAAAAAGTCGTATATGGGTTGAGCGTATCGCCGTAAACAACAAGACCAGGCCAAGGAGGCCGACCATGGACCAGCACCAGAAAGCAGTCAAAGCGTATATGTCGGAGATCGGCAATTACGGTTTGGTGACACCGCTCCAAGAAGTGGAACTCGCCAATCTCATCGCCGAAGGCTCGGACGCGGCGAGAGAGATGCTCACCCACGGCAACCTCCGACTTGTGGTCAAAATCGCCAACGAATATCGCCACCTCGGCGTGCCGATGTCCGACCTGATCGCCGAAGGCAACGTCGGCCTGATGCGGGCCGTGCTCAAATTCCGCGGCGGCCACGGCGCCAAGTTCAGCTCCTACGCAGCCTGGTGGATCAAACAGGCGATCCGCCGCTGCGTCGCCAACCAGGGCCGCATCGTCCGGGTGCCCATCCAATCCCTGTCGCGCTACCGCCAGATCCGCGAAGTCGCCGCCTCGATCGAAAGCAAAACCGGCCGCGTCGCCAACAATCATGAAATCGCCGCGGAGATGAAGGTCACCCCTCGTACCGTGCGAACCACCATCGTCAACGTCAACACCTCGACCTCGTCCCTTGACGCCGAAATCGTCAACGGCGAAGGTGGCCGCATCGGCGATCTCGTCCCCGATACCTCGGCGGCAGATCCGGAGGAAATGCTCGAACGGGCCGACGCCATGCAGCTCCTTCGCCAGATCATGAATGAAGAGCTCAACGAACGCGAAATCGCCATCCTGAAGATGCGTTTCGGCTTCGAGGACGGCCAGGCCCATACCCTTGACGAAGTCAGCGAACGCTTCGGCCGGACCCGTGAACGCGTCCGCCAGATCCAGCACCACGCCCTGAAGAAGCTTCGCCTCCGTCTCAAAGGTTCTGAATTGCACACCCTCCTGTCGGAGAACCTGCCCCTCAACTGACCCCAGGGCAAGGCGAAATCATCGAGCGCGGAAGGCCATGCCTTCCGCGCTTTTTTTCCGACCTGTATCACTCGGGATTCTCAACGCCAGGCTAGGGAGTGAGGGAACGAGGGA
>CAMCSH010000180.1 GCA_945877655.1 Lentisphaera araneosa HTCC2155
GGATGAACGAAGCAGCAACACCGCAAGGATTGCGGCGGCCCCAGATGTAAGCAATGAACAAGGAGCGAATATGCAACGACCACTTGATCCCCAGCAAGGTTTCAGCGGCAATGTGCCTTTTCTCCATCACGACAAGTGGCGTCGGCGGCGCTTGCCTCACTATGATGTGGGAGGCATCTACCAGATGATCAGATGCTCTGCCGAAGGATGTGGTCACTCGCTTGGTCGAACGCTATGGCGAAGACTTCGATGATCTTCTGAAGACGAATGAAGAAGACACCGCAAGGATTGCGGCGGCCCCAGATTTGAGCGGCAGCACCGCAAGGATTGCGGCGGTCGCAAATGATGAGAAAAGATATCGGGCGCTGCGGCAGTATGTCGAATCGGTGATGGACAAAGGATTAGGCTCCTGCGTGCTGAGCAGGCCGGACTTTGCTGCCAAGGTGATCGAAGCCTGGCGTTATTATGATGGGCAACGCTATGAGATCATCGCCTTCGTCATCATGCCGAACCACGTTCATCTCCTGATTCGTGTCTTCTTGGGATGGAAGCTGGGGAACTTGGTCTGGTCATGGAAGAATCGTGTTTCGTATTACGCGCGCTCTCAAGGCATTCGTCTTTCCGAAGCCAACAGCGTCTGGCAGCGCGAATACTGGGACCGCTTCATCCGCGATGAGAAACACTATCATGCCGCCATCGCTTACATCTTGGATAACCCCGTCAGCGCCGGACTTTGCGCCCACCGCGAAGAGTGGCCGTGGTCGAGTCGGATCGAGACTTGAGCGCAAAGATAGCAAAGCATCTTGAGTGGCTTGACCTCGCGCCCGAGTGCGAAGTGTTCGGTTGAAGATTTCGAAGGGGTTTATGGCGAGTCGAGCAAGTTCTCAAAAATCATGAAAGCCAGCAAGAAGTAGTTCCCTGGCAGCCGGAGCTCCCAGGAGTCAAGACGGTTCGGAGAGCGTCGGCTCCCAAGCTACTTGAAAACATCGCCATTGCCGGTCTTTGCCCGGCACTGGACACGAGCTCATCAAGAGCCAGTGGAAGGCGCTTAGACTCGCTGATCCCGTCTTTTTTTTGCCGAAAAGCAGGATAAATTCCGATTTATTGCCGCGCATATATGACACTAAGGTCCGTGAATCCCATCTTGAAAATCACAAGTCATTCCTGTTGCAGTCATTATGAATCATGAAAAAAAGTTCATAAGGGCTCTTGATTAAGGTGGTCCACTGCGTAGAGTCTGCGCCGTCTCATGCAACCCGATCCCAAACAGCCCAACGCTTCTGGATTGGCCCTGCTTGCAGAGTCATCCGGAGCCATCTTGACAGGTGCGTTGACGGGGTGGCTTTGTGATCAAGCGGCTGGCACTGAATACCTGGTCTTGATAGGACTTCTCCTCGGTTTGCTCATGGGCACAATCAGACTTTACAGGCACGCACAGAAATGACTTTCGTACTCGCCATCGTGACAGCAGGAATGAGCGCCTTTACCGGCGCCCTCCTCTGCGCTTGGCTAGTGGCGTCCGGTCCTGCTGCCGCACTTGTCGCAGCGTCTTGCGCCGCCTTCTACGGGGCCACTGGCCTATCCTTGAGTCGTATCGGATTACTTCCAGGCTTTGATCTTCGCATCATCGTGACTTTAAAAGTGCTGAGGGCTCTCATCGTGCTGTTTGCAGGATATTCCTTGAGCTTCGCCTTACTGATTGAATTTCGCGCTGTGGCGCTGCCTTTTGCAGCTGGCATCCTGATCGCCAGTGTTGCTGAAATATTCCTGATTAACAACAAAAACTCCACAACCCCCGTGAACACATGAGCGACGACATCTCGATCAAATCCGGCATTGCATCTGAGCACAACACCGAGCACTGCATGCAGGTTGGCAATAGCCTCTTTGGCATAGACACCATGAAATACTTCCATGTGGACGCCCACCAAGCGGCGATGATATTGGTAAGTCTTTTGCTTATCTTGGTCTTTGGCATGATCTACCGCAAATCGTCACGCGTGCCCCATGGCATAACCAACTTGTTGGAAGTCATCGTCGTTTTCATCCGCGATGAGGTCTGTGTTTCCAACATGGGTAAGGAAGACGGCAAGAGCTGGACTCCCTACTTCCTCACTCTCTTTTTCTTTATACTCGGCATGAACTTGCTCGGATTGATTCCCCTCGGTGTTTCCGCTACAGGCAACATCAACGTCACTGCTCCTTTGGCAATCTTTTCGTTTTTGATCATGACCGTGGTCGCCATCGCTAAGAACGGATTCAGCAAATGGTTCCACGCCTTTGTTCCCTCTGGCGTCCCATTCCCCATTCTGATCGGACTTGTGCCTCTTGAGATTCTAGGTGTTGCGGTTAAGTCCTTCGCGCTGGCAGTCCGTCTGTTTGCAAACATGATGGCTGGACACTTGGCTCTCTTCACCCTGATGAGTTTCATTTACATCTACGGTCCGGCCCTTGCGGGTCCCACGGCAGGACCCGTTGCCTTGGCTATTTACGCACTTGAAGCTGGTGTCGCCATCCTTCAGGCCTACATCTTCACTTTCTTGTCCGCGCTCTTCATCGGCCAGATCTTCCATCCTGAACACTGATTGATCCTCGAACCCAACAACACAAGCCCAGAAAAAACAACGGAGTCCTCACATGATCCTCGCCCAAGTTACTGAAGTCGTCAAAGCCACCTACTCGGTCAACCAGCCCCTGGGCTACGGCCTCGCCGCCGTCGGTGCCGGCATCGGTATCGGCCTCCTCGTCGCTGGCGCCCTCCAAGGCATCGCCCGCCAGCCCGAAGCTGAAAACAAAATCAAGCCCCTGATGTTCATCGGTGCCGCTCTGGTCGAAGGTTTCGCCCTGATCGCCCTCGTCTTCACCTTCATCGCCAAGTAATCCTCACCGCCGAAAACAGACCGTTTTATTAACTGTCTGTTTTTGCATAGCATTCAGGGAATAATCACATGCCTAGCATCATCTGCCAGGCGGAAGCCACCAAGCCTCTTGAAGACCTTAAAAAGTCAGTCGAGACGAGCGTCGGCGACGCTCAAAAAGCGCACGAAGGTCAGCAATCCGCCCACGATCAGCATGGTTCGAGCGTGATGGCATATAACCAGTCGATGGTGATCACCACCGTCATCTGCTTTGTCACACTCCTCCTCATCCTGAAAAAATTCGCTTGGGGACCCATCCTCGCCGGCCTCGACGCCCGCGAAGAGAAGATCCGCAAGTCGCTGGATGACGCCGAAGCCGCCGCCAAGGCTCTCGAAGACGCTGCTGCCAAAGCTCAGGCGACCATCGTCGAAGCCATCGCCAAGGCTCGCGAGATCGAAGCCGCCGCCCGTAGCGCTGCCCAGCGCGACGGCGACGCCATCCTCGCCCGCTCCAAGGCCGAAGCCGCTCAGCAGCTCGCCGCCGCCGAAAGCGCCATCGCCAACGCCCGTGCCGAAGCTGTCCGCAGCCTCCGCGCCGAGTCGGCCGAACTGGCCATCCAACTCGCTGGCAAGATCATCCGCATCGACGAGAGCAAGGCTCGCGCCTTCACCTCGGAACAACTGCAGAAAGTCTGATCCATGCAAAACCAAAAAGCGGCCAAACGTTACGCCGGCACCTTCTTCCAGATCGCTCTGGAACAGGGCCAGCAGGACACCGTGCGCGGCGGACTCCAGTCCGTCGCTGCCGCCTGCGCCGGTTCTGCCGAGCTTCGTGAAGTCCTGCGCTCGCCGGTGATCTCTTCCGATCGCCGCCAAGCCATGCTTCGCGCCGCCTTCTCCGGACTCGATAAGCTGAGCCTCGAACTCGTCCTCTTCCTCGCCAGCAAAGGCCGCGCCGACTCGCTCGCCGCCCTCTGCGAAGAATACGAAGTCCTCTGGTGCGAACGCGCCGGAGTCGCCAAGGTCACTGTCACCAGTGCCGACGCCCTCAGCCAGACCGAGCTCGCCACTCTCCAAGAACGCCTTGCTGTCCGCCTCGGGAAAAAGGTCGAACTCAGCACCGCCGTAGACAGCTCGCTGATCGCTGGCTTCCGCGCCCGCGCCGGTGACCAGGTCTTCGACTACTCCACCCGCACCCAGCTCGAGCAGCTGCGCCAGCGCCTCACTCACGCCTGAACCCCTCTCCAGGACCCCCACATGTCCAACGCCATCAAACCTGAGGAAGTCTCCGAGATCCTGCGCAAGCAGTTTGCGGAATTCCAGACCACCCCCGCCACCTACGAAGTCGGCACCGTCCTGTCGGTCGGTGACGGCATCGCCCGCGTCCACGGCCTCGCCGGTGTCCGCGCTTCCGAACTGGTTCAATTCGAATGCGGCCTGATGGGCCTCGCGATGAACCTTGAAGAAGACAACGTCGGTATCGCCATCTTCGGCGAAGACAAAGAAGTCTGCCAAGGCATGACCGTCAAACGCACCGAGAAGATCGCTTCCGTCCCCGTCGGCGAAGCTCTCCTCGGCCGCATCGTTGACGCTCTCGGCCAGCCCATCGACGGCCGTGGCCCGATCGTCACTCCCCACTCCCGCCCCGTCGAATTCAAAGCTCCCGGCATCATGGACCGCAAGTCGGTTCACGAACCGATGCAGACCGGCATCAAGGTCATCGACGGCCTCACCCCCGTCGGCCGCGGCCAGCGCGAACTCATCATCGGCGACCGCAAGACTGGTAAAACCACTCTCGCCATCGACACCATCATCAACCAGAAAGGCAACGGCGTCAAGTGTTTCTACGTCGCCGTCGGCCAGAAGCGTTCGACCGTGGTGCAAGTCTATGAGACCCTGAAGAAATACGGCGCGATGGAATACACCACCATCATCGCCGCCACCGCTTCCGACCCGGCTCCGATGCAATTCCTCGCCTGCTACGCCGGCACCGCCATGGCCGAGTACTTCACCTACAAGGGCGCTCCTGCCCTCGGTGGTGGCAACGAGCCCAAAGGCGAACACGCCCTGATCATCTATGATGACCTGACCAAGCAGTCGCAAGCCTACCGTCAGCTCGCCCTCCTGCTCCGCCGCCCCCCCGGCCGCGAAGCCTTCCCCGGCGACGTCTTCTACACCCACTCGCGCCTCCTCGAGCGCTCGGTCAAGTTGTCGGACGACAACGGCGCCGGCTCCCTCACCGCTCTGCCGGTGATCGAAACCCAGGCCAACGACGTTTCCGCCTACATCCCGACCAACGTGATCTCGATCACCGACGGCCAGATCTTCTTGGAATCGGACCTCTTCAACTCGGGTCTCCGTCCCGCCATCAACGCCGGTCTGTCGGTCTCCCGCGTCGGCGGCGCCGCTCAAACCCGCGCCATGAAGTCGACTGCCGGCACCATGCGTCTCGACCTGGCCCAGTACCGTGAACTGGCTGCCTTCTCGCAGTTCGCTTCCGACCTGGACCCCGCCACCCGCGCCCAGCTCGAAAAAGGCCGCCGCCTCACCGAGATCTGCAAACAGGGCGTCAACAAGCCCCTGTCCGTGGTCGAACAGGTCTGCCAGATCTACGCCGGCACCAACGACTTCCTGAAAGAAGTCCCGGTCAAGGACGTGGTTCGCTACTGCGACGAGCTGAGCACTGAGCTGCGCAGCGGCAAGTTCAAAGACTTCGCCGCCAAGTTCAATCCGGAAGACAAGGCGTTCGCCGAAGGTGTCAAAGCCACCGTCGCCGACTTCACCAAGTCTTTCCTCCTCACCGTCGCCAAGTAATTCTGGGAGGGCATCATGCCCAGCCTCAAGGAATACAACAATAAAATCGGCAGCATGAAGAATACTGCGAAGGTGACCAAGACCATGAAAATGGTCGCCACCTCGAAGTTTCGCCGTGCTCAGGACGCGCAGAAGAGCTCGAAGCTCTATGCGCAGTCCTTGGACGCGCTCGTCTCGCGCGTCGCCGCCGCTGCCGGCACGGGTGCCAACCACCCGCTGCTCAAGCCTCGCACCGTCAAGAAAGTCCTTGTTCTCGTCGTCGCGGCGGACAAGGGCCTCTGCGGCGGCTTCAACAACAACCTTCTCAAATTTGTGCGCAACTGGTCCCGCCAGAAGACCGCTTCCGGAGTTCAAGTCAGCTATGCCGCCATCGGCAAACGCGCTGTCTCCGGCTGCCGCCGTCTCGGCAACCTCGCCCACAGCTTTGAAGAGCTTTCCACCGCCGGCTACGCCAACGCCCAGAAGGTCGCCGAGACCCTCGCCAAAGACTTCCTCAGCGGAGCCTACGACGAAGTCTATCTCGCCAACAACCTCTTCAAGTCGGCCCTGTCGCAAGTCCCCACTCTGGTTCCCTTCATCCCCGTCGCCCCCGCCACCGGCTCTGCCGCTGCCGGTGCCACCGCGGACTATGAATATGAACCGGAAGCCGGCACCCTGATCGGTCAGCTCCTGCCCCGCGTTCTCGCCTTCAACGTCTTCAGCGCCATGCTCGAAAACGCCGCCGGTGAACACGCCGCTCGTATGACCGCCATGGATAACGCGACCACCAACGCGAATAACCTCATCAAGCACTACACCAAGCTGCGCAACCGCGCCCGCCAGGCCAAGATCACGACGGAATTGTCCGAGATCGTCGCCGGTGCCGAAAGCCTCAAATAACAGGGATAGTGAACATGTCCACTCAAGGTAAAATCAAGCAGATCCTCGGCGCCGTCGTCGACGTTCAGTTCCCCGCTGACCAGGTCCCCAAGATCTTCAGCTGCCTGCGCGCCACCAACAGCGCCATCAACGACACCGCCTGGAACCTCGCTCTCGAGGTCAACCAGCACCTCGGTGAAGGCGTCGTCCGCACCATCGCTCTCGACTCGACCGAAGGCCTCTCCCGCGGTCAAGCCGTCACCAACACCGGTGTCGGCCTTTCCGTCCCGGTCGGCTCCGCCGTCCTCGGCCGCGCCATGAACCTCCTCGGCGAACCGATCGACAAAAAACCCGCCGTCAAGTCGGCCCAGAACTGGGAAATCCACCGCTCGGCTCCCGAGTTCAAGGACCAGAACACCGGTACCGAAGTGCTCTGCACCGGTATCAAGGTCATTGACCTCCTCGCCCCCTACCGCAAGGGCGGTAAGATCGGTCTCTTCGGTGGTGCCGGCGTCGGCAAAACCGTTCTGATCCAAGAACTCATCCGCAACATCGCGGTTGAATTCGGCGGCGTCTCCGTCTTCGCCGGTGTCGGTGAGCGTACCCGTGAAGGTACCGACCTCTACCACGAAATGAACGAAGCCACCTACAAGACTCCCGATGGCCGCGAAGAGACCGTTCTCTCCAAGACCGCCCTGGTCTTCGGTCAGATGAACGAACCGCCCGGCGCCCGCGCCCGCGTCGCTCTCTCCGCCCTCACCATGGCCGAGTACTTCCGTGATGAAGACAAGATGGACGTGCTCCTCTTCGTCGACAACATCTTCCGCTTCACTCAGGCCGGTGCCGAAGTGTCCGCCCTCCTCGGCCGGATCCCTTCCGCCGTAGGTTACCAGCCGACCCTCGCGGTCGAAATGGGTGAACTGCAGGAACGCATCACCTCGACCAAGAACGGTTCGATCACCTCCGTCCAGGCCGTTTACGTCCCTGCCGATGACTACACCGACCCGGCTCCCGCCACTACCTTCGCTCACTTGGACGCCACGACTGAACTGTCCCGCGCCCTCGCTCAGCTCGGTATCTACCCCGCCGTCGACCCCCTGACCTCGACCTCGACCATTCTCGCCCCCGAGATCGTCGGTGATGAACACTACAAGACCGCCACCGCGGTCAAGCAGATCCTGCAGAAATACAAAGAACTGCAAGACATCATCGCCATCCTCGGTATGGACGAACTGTCGGAAGAAGACCGTCTCACCGTCGAGCGCGCTCGTAAGATCCAGAAGTTCCTGTCGCAGCCCTTCAACGTTGCTGAACAGTTCACTGGCCTGAAAGGCAAATACGTCTCCCTCGCCGACACCATCCGTTCCTTCGTGGAAATCCTGGCTGGTAAGCACGACAACCTCCCCGAAGGCGCCTTCTACCTGGTCGGCTCCATCGAAGAAGCGATCGAAAAAGCCAAGAAGATGGAATCCAAATAATGGCCTTCAAACTGCGCATCATCACCCCTGAACGCCTGGTCTTCGAAGGGGAGGCTGAGTACCTCAGCGTCCCCGGTGTCGAAGGTGAATTCGGCGTGCTGTCGCAGCACGCGGCGACACTCGCCGGTCTCAAGACCGACGGTGTCCTCACCTACCGCGTCAAGGGTCAAGACCACAAAGTCACCATCACCGGCGGCTTCGTCGAAATCCAGAAGAACACGGTCTCCGTGCTGGCCGACGCCGTCACCGCCTGATCCCCAAGACTCGTCTTGTCAAACGCCGCCCGGCTGCCGGGCGGCGTTTGATTTTGTCGGGAGCAGAGCAGGGAGTGAGGGAGCAGGGAGTGAGCAGCAGAACGCAGAACAGGGAACAGGTGAGAGAGTGTTCTGACCCTGCTCCCTGACTCCCTGACTCCCCAACTCCCTGCTCCCTGACTCCCTGACTCCCTGCTCCCTGACTCCCTGACTCCCCA
>CAMCSH010000181.1 GCA_945877655.1 Lentisphaera araneosa HTCC2155
ACGCGGCTCCGCCGCCATTGAAGGCGGCAATACTTTCCGCAGTCCAAGGCGCTGCGCACAAGAACGACACCGGTCCGCAAGAAAATTTGCGTTCATCGCACCATCACCATCAGGTGTAAGATCTTCCCAATTCCCCGACTAGCTCATCCTGAACATCAACCCAGGAGAGTCCCATGCGTTTCCCCATCCTCGCCTCCGTCTACCTCTGCACCCAGCTCGCCGCCGCCGAATCGGCCAGCGTCACCACCGGCACGGTCAAGGGCCAGGAAGAGATCACTTCGATCTCCGGCAGCCGCGAAATCTCCGGCGTCTTCCCCCACCTCACCGCCTACTCGCAAAGCCGCGCCGACGGCCTCTTCTCCGCCCCCGGCCACGAAGAATGCGGCATCGGCGGACTCGTCCCCTGGGCCCGCAAGTTGTGGATGGTCACCTACGCCCCGCACATGCCGAAAGGCTCGCAGCACAAGCTCTACGAGATCGACGCTCAGAAGAAGATGATCCTGCGCGCCGAATCCATCGGCGGCACCCCCGCCGGACGCATGGTCCACGCCGAATCCAAGCAGCTCTTCCTCGGCCACTACGCCATCAGCGACAAAGGCGAGCTGCGGGTCATCTCGATCAAGGACATGCCCGGCCGCGTCACCGCCTGGGCCCGCCACCTCAGCGACCCGGCCAACAAGGTCTACATGGTCGACATGGAAGACATGGTCTATGAAGTCGATGTCCACAGCCTCAAACCCACCCTGCTCTTCAAGGACCCGATCCCGGGTTACCACGCCAAAGGCGCCTACCTCGCCCAAGGCAAACTGGTGGTCGCCAACAACGGTGAATCCGGCAGCTTCAAAGGCCACCTCGACTCCGCCAAAGACTGGCAGGTCAGCCAGGACTTCACCAATGCCGGACCCGAAGACCGCGGCTGCCTCGCCACCTACGACGGCAAGACTTGGCAGGTGATCGAACGCCGCCAGTACACCGAGGTCACCGGACCCGAAGGCATCAGCCCCACCGCCGCCGGCGACAAGCTGCCGCTGTGGACCATCGGCTGGGACAAACGCTCCCTCCGCCTGCAAGTCCTCCAAGACGGCCAGTTCCACCTCTTCCTCCTGCCCAAGGGCTGCCTCAACAACGACGCCAAACACGGCTGGTTCACCGAGTGGCCCCGCATCCGCGACATCGGCCAGGACAAGCTGCTGATGGACATGCACGGCCTCTTCTTCGACTTCCCCAAGGACTTCGCCCCCGGCAAGACCGGCGGCCTCACGCCCATCGGCCGCCACCTGCGCTACATCCCCGACTTCTGCAAATGGAATGAGCAGCTCGTCCTCGGCTGCGACGAAGCCTCGATCCAGGGCAACCCGCTCTGCGGCCAGCCGCAGTCCAACTTCTGGTTCGGCAGCTACCAGCAGCTCAAAAACTGGGGCGAAACCTCCGCTAACGGCTCGATCTGGGCCGATGACGCGGTCAAGGCCGACGAGTTCTCCGCCCCCTTCCTGATCAACGGCTTCTCCCGCCGCCTCGGCCACTTCAGCACCGACTCCAAGACCCGCTTCGACCTCGAGATCGACCTCAAGGGCGACGGCCAATGGACCTCGGCCGGAAAAGTCGAAGTCGAGGCTGGCGGCAGCGCCACCTTGAGCCTGCCGCAAGCTCAATGGATCCGGGTGAAATCCTCCGCCGCCTGCAAGGCCTCGGTCGGCTTTTTGCTCAGCAATGACGCCAAGCACGAAGGCAGCTCCGGCCGCGAGCTCTTCGCCGCCATTCCCGACGCCTCCAGCGCCGATCCGGTCAGCGCCCCCCTCCTCTTCCCCAACCGCATCAATCGCAATCTCAGCGTCCTCAGCCAAGGCCAGTCCGCTCTTGAGCTGAATGAGCTCAACCTCGAATTCACGCCCGCCGCAAAAGAGCAGACGGTGGCCGACGCCGTCCTCGGCTCGTCGTCCTGGTGCAACAAAAAAGGCTTCGCCGACCCCAAAATGCCGCTGCGCGACTTCCTCAAGCCGGAAGCCAGCTTCAGCGTCGATGCCGCCTCGGTGATCCTCAAGTCCGAGGGCAAGACCTTGCGCCTGCCCAAGGGCGACGCCGCCTACGACAAAGACTTTGCGGAAGGCGCAGCCCGTTCGCACCGCGAGGTCCTCTCCGAGCGCCTGCTCGCCAACATCCACGGCACTTTCTACGAGGTCCCTTTCTGGATCGTCGGCCAGCCCGCCCTCTACACCAAGATGAAACCCGTCTGCACCCACAACAAGAAGATCATCGACTACGCCACCTGGCGCGGCCTGCTCGTCCTCTCAGGCGTCAATCCAGCCGCCCCCGCCTCGAACCACGTGGTCAAGTCGGCCGACGGCAAAACCGCTCTCTGGCTCGGCGCCATAGACGACCTCTGGCAGCTCGGCAAACCCGTCGGCCAGGGCGGCCCCTGGAAGGACTCCGCCGTCAAGGCCGGTGCACCTTCCGATCCCTACCTGATGAACGGCTACGACAAGAAGAACCTCAAGCTCGTCGCCGACCAGGACTGCAGCATCACCCTCGAGGCCGACTTCGACCTCCTCAGCGGCTTCCACAAGTTCCAGACCTTCCAGCTCAAAGCCGGCCAGGAACTGAGCTACGACTTCCCCGCCGACTTCGCCGCCCACTGGGTCCGCGTCGTTTCCGACAAGGAAACCAAGGCGACGGCGTGTTTCACGTATCGCTGATGGGATCTGCTGGATCTCGCCGCCGCTTGCGCCGAAGCGAAGATGCCGCTCTTCATCTACAACTCCTTTGGCATCGACTGCCCGCGCCCATAATCACTCCGGTTTTTTCCAGCCGATGTATTCGACATCGATGAATTCGCCGGCCACACCATCTGTCACGGGATCGAAGCGCAGTTGCATGATCGTCCCATTGTATTCGGGCGAGGCGGCGAGATGGATTTCGTAGGTGTGCGGCGCGCCGTCTGCGATCAATTCAAAATCCATGCATTGTTTTACACTGAAATATTTGTCGCCGAAACGTTTCCAGTAAATCTGTGCCGTGGTTTTTTTCGACCTGCCGCTGGCGCGGACAAAAAGCTTCGGCGCATCCGCGGCTTTCCACACACCCGGCGGGCCGATAAGTTGCGGATCGTTTTTCTCAAGCAGCACGTGCCACTTTTCTTTGATTGGAAAGCCCGCATCTGTTGTGTGTACCAGCGTCCAATGCTGGCGGTCTTTCGCAAATCTGAAATCCGGACGCCCATCGGGCTTGTGTTGAAGCGCATAGGCGCGAATGTCGCTCAGACTTCCCAGCACCAGTGTGTAGCTGTAATCGTACACGATGTTGTGATCAAGAATCTCATTGTGCAGCGGCGCGATGTAACCACACGGATCGTCTTTGACACCGCCGTTATTTTCTTTGCCATTGAAGCCTCCGATGTATGCAGCAGTTCCGGGGGTAAAAACACCGAGTCCCCAATCCTTGTCATTCACCAGTGCTGCCCAATTCTCCGTAGCGCGAAAACCCTCCCAAGGAAATGGCGCGCCGTCCCGAACTTTTTTAATGCGTTCGATCTCGCCGTTGCTGAATGGATCGGCGCCGGTATACGTCATGAGTTTCCATAGCGTGCCTATCGTATAAATCGCTGGCAATTCCTGGCTGCGCGCGCCGTAAAATGTTTTGTCTGGCCGAGCATTGTTCAGGCGACAGGAGATTTTTGCGGCGGACGCATCGAGCTCAATCCAAGTTTCCATCGTACATTCGCCGGGCACATTGTTGAGCGGCCAGTGCATCGGCACGGTTTTCACATAGAGAATCTTTCCGTTGTTGGTGTGCGCGAGAATTTTTGAGCGATTGCGATAAAAATCGCCCGACTGAATCGGATTCCAGCCCAGGCCCTTCCAGTCCGGCGCCGGATTCTGATAGGGCACCGGCCCCGAATAATAGGACTGCTGAATTTGCCGGCCCCAATCCCATGAGTTGACGATGTTCTCCTTCATCTTCGCATCCGCCAGATAGGTGATGCTCCCGCCAAGATTCAGATTCACGCCGATGCGGATGACACCGTTATCGAGGTAATCGATCGAATCCTCGACGGCCGTCTGTCGCTCACTCCCGCTGCCCGAAGCCGTCACTGCAGCATTGAGCAGGAGTTTACCTCGTCCGCTGACTGCAGGCAACCTGGAATCGTCCCGCGCCTCGAACTGCGGATACGCGGCCTGTGCCAGTGCGAAGGGGCTGGCGGCCAGGATGGCCAGGACGAAGAGGAATGAAAGCTTTTTCAAGGCGGACCTCGGCTGATTCGTCTGCCGCAAAACGGCAGGGTTTGGGTTTGGTGACGGCGAGGCATCATACTTCATGTTCACGATAAAGTCCTCCAGCGAGCACGATCATTTTCGCGCGGCACATGATCTCTTTACGGGAGCTTTTGACGGCCCATCCTGGAGAGCTCAACACAGCCGGCGGGACGCCGACGATCCCGAGAATGAACGACCGAAAACAGGAGTGCCCTGCGCCGGTCGGGAGAAGCCGTCCATCAACCCCGAATCAAATGAGACCAAACCGCAACACGGCCATCGTGCCTGAGAATTCCAGTCTCAGTGATTGACTCCGGGCGTCTCCGGGATAGCTTCGGTTTTTGCAAGCAAAAAAATCACTTCAAGAACCCACAAAATGCGTGAATTTCTCCTGGTTGCGGCCTTTGCCGCGATCGTCGGCTTGGGCATCTCCGGCAGTCTCTACCAGCACGATCCGGCGCGTCAGCACCTGATGAGCGGCCTCGTCGCCCTCGCCTCGCTCGGCGCCTACGTCGCCGGCTTCCGGGTCTGGAAAAACGCCGATGCCGCCAGCCGCCGCCGCCTCACCGCGTCGCTGCACGGCCTGCTGATGATCGACGTCATCATCCTCGTCTTCATGGGCGCGATGACCGCCAGCACCCGCTCGGGCATGGCCTTCACCACCTGGCCGCACGCCAACGGCCTGCTCTGGCCCTCGCTCGACTACTGGTGGCACAATCGCGAATTCTTCTTCGAACACGGCCACCGCCTCCTCGGCCAGCTCGCCGGCTTCCTTGCCATTCTCGCCCTGGTCTGGGCCTGGCAGTCGCGCCGCGACGAGCCCCGCAACTTCCGTGTGGTCGCCGCGATTTTCGCCTTGATCTGCGTCCAAGGGCTTCTCGGCGGCCTGACGGTGAAGGCCGTGACGCCCTGGTGGACCTCGACCTTGCACGGTCTTTTCGCGCAATTGGTGATGGCGGGGATCGCTTGGATGATCCTCTGTGCCACCGAAAGCTGGATGGCGGTTCGATCCGTCGATGAAGAAAGCGGCTACTTCCGCTGGCTGTCGAAATGGACCTGCTGGGTTCTGATCATCCAGAGCGGCCTGGGCGCCGCTTTCCGGCACAACACCAAAGTGGCCGTCAAGGATGCCTCGGGGCAATTGATGCGCACCCCGGAAGGCCACGTCCTCTACCGCGAATGGCTGGAGGGCAATACCCCGCTCCTCTTCGCTCACATCGGCTTTGCCGTCTTCGCCCTGACCTTCATCATGATGCTCGGCATGTCGCTGCGCCGCCATGAACTGCCGCTGTTGCGACACCTCTCCCTGGCCATGTTGATCGGCTCCTGCCTGCAAGTCGCCCTCGGGGTTGTCGCAGTCATCACTGTCATGCATCGCGAAGAAAAGCGCTACGACACCGTCGAAACGATTCTCACCTCGGCCCACCTGGTCAACGGCGCCCTCCTCTTCGTCCTCGCCGTCCTGATCTCGGCCGTCCTGCGCCGTCAGTCGCCGCGTCGCAACTTCTTCTCGCCGGAGGCCTCCTGATGAAACCGGAAGTCGAAGAACTGAGCGACTCGCGCAGCGGCCCCTTGGCCTTCCTCGCCGTCGCTCTGGAGCTGACCAAGCCGCGCCTCACCCTGCTGGTGCTGATCTCCGGCGCCTGCGGCTGGCTGGCGGCGCGGACACCGCAAGTCCCGCTCGCCAATCTCCCTTGGATCGACCTGTTGAACCTGATCATCGGCCTCGCCTTTGTCGGCGCCGCCTCGAACATCGTCAACCAGGCAATGGAACACCGCCTCGACGCCTTGATGGAGCGGACCAAGGACCGCCCGGTGCCGTCGGGACGGATCAGCGTCATGAGCACCTACATCCTCGGCCATGTCTGCCTTCTCATCGGCATGGGCTGGCTGCTGTATTTCTTCCCTACGCCCGTCGCAGCCTGCACCTTCCTCACCTATCTGACCTACATCATCGCCTACACGCCTCTGAAGACCCGCTCGTCGCTGAACACCCTGGTCGGCGCGGTGCCCGGCGCTTTGCCGATCCTCACCGGTTGGCTTGCCAACTGGCAGCGTCCGGAGTCGCCGATGGCCGGCCTCAGCCTCTTCGCCATCGTCTTTTTCTGGCAATTGCCGCACTTCTTCGCCATCGCCTCGATCTACAAGGACGACTACCGCCGCGCGGGCTACCGCATGGCCTCGCTGTACGACCCGAGCGGCAAACAGGCGGTGGTGTTGATCTGGATCTCGACCCTCGCGCTCTGCGTCATCTCCTACGCCCCCTTCGCCGCCCATCTCTGCGGCTTCGGCTACCTCTTCGGCGTCTCTTTCCTCAACGCCGCCTTGATCGCGGTCAACATCTCTCTCACCTTCGATCGAGAAAAACACATGCGCACGGTCTTCCGCGCCTCGATCGTCTGGCTCACCCTCACCATGATTCTGATCGTCACCGACCTGGAGAAAATCCCATGATCGACCTCCCCTGGCAGCCCACCCTCAGCGCCGTCCTCAACGCCAGCGCCGCCACCTTGCTGGTCCTCGGCTACCGCGCCGTCAAACGCGGCTCCCTCGCCACCCACAAGAAATTGATGATCTCGGCCTTCGCCTGCTCATCGATATTCCTCACCAACTACCTGGCGCAACGCTTCGTCCATGGTGCATTCACCTTCCAGGACGATTCCTTCCTCCGGACCGCCTACCTCCTCCTCCTCATCCCCCATACGCTCTTGGCAATGGCGATGGTCCCGATGATCCTGATGACCTTCTATTACGCCTTCCGCGGCATGAGTGTGTCGCACAAGAAACTCGCCCGCGTCACCCTGCCGGTTTGGCTCTACGTCTCGGTCACCGGTGTGATCCTATTCATCTGGCAACAAGTGGTCTTCCCCGACAAGATGGTGCCGATGAAAGCCAAGGCTGAGGCCGTTGCGCCGAAGTGAGCCCATCGATTTCCTCAATGCCGCGGATCACTCCGCGGCATTTCACTTGTCGGCTTTTTCTGCTTAGACTCTTGCCAACCCGGAGTCCTTCATGCACGCTCCCCGCTTCCACTGGCCGCTGATCCTCTGCCTGCTTCTGCCCGCCCTTGCGATCGCGCTTTGCGCGCCGCTGCCGCAGGACCCCGCCTATCACGCCTTCGCCGACTCGCGCTGCCTCTGTGGCGTCAACAACTTTGGCGACACCTTGAGCAACCTGCCCTTCATCGTTTTCGGCTTCTGGGGACTGGCTCTGGTGTATCGGCAAAAGCGTCCTCTCAGTTCTGGTCTGCCGCTGTTTTTCCTCGGCATCCTGCTCACCGGCTTCGGCTCGTCCTGGTACCACCTCGCCCCGACCAATGCCAGCCTGGTCTGGGACCGCCTGCCGATGACCCTCGCCTTCGCCGGTTGCGCCGCCGCGATCGCTGGAGAACGCCTCGGACGTGAGACTGCCTTACTCGTCCAAGCCGTGCTGGCACCCATCGGCATCGCCTCGGTGCTGTGGTGGAATTGGACCGAGAGCCACGGCGCCGGCGATCTCCGCCTTTACGCCTGGTGTCAATTCGGCACCCTGCCCGCCTTGATCTGGCTGATCACGAGGGCAAAGGGCCCTGACGGCAGCAAACGGCAGTGGATCGAGGTCTTCGGCTGCTACGCCGCGGCAAAGCTGCTGGAGGCCGCCGACCACCAGGTCTTCGATCTCACCCGTCACCTGGTCAGCGGCCACACCTTGAAACACCTCGCCGCTGCCGCCGCCGCGGGATGTCTCATCCGGGGATTGCGGCGACAGGAACCAAGCCGTAAGTGACCACCCGCAGGCTGGGACTGCATTCCTTAAAAACCGCAGTTGAAAGCTTGCAATGATTGGCTGAAACAGCAAAAACTAACGACTATTCAGAAAAGGTTCGGCAGTCATCTTCGCCAACCTTGAAAATACTCTTAGATTCGTCTCTTATTGCTGTTGTTCAGTGCTTGCGTTTCAACCTTTCAACCCGGTTTCATTCCTCCGCTTCAGATTTGGTTCAAGTAATGTCGGCGGATGAAATGCAACGAACTGGCCACGAGGTGCCAGCGAAAGTATGTGGATGAACCTAAAAACCGCAGCAGCCCAGGACTTTCCACGACCCTTTCAGGGTCAAAAATCATAACTCATTCCAACCCAGGGTGTCGCCGATGCGGCTCAACCCTGGGCTAAAATCTGAAACCCCTTTGGGGTCAAGCTGCAGTTGAGCTCAA
>CAMCSH010000182.1 GCA_945877655.1 Lentisphaera araneosa HTCC2155
GGATGGTGCAGGAGATCAAGGACGGGAAGAACTCGGCGCACCTGCTCGAGATCGATCTTTTGAAGTCGATCAGCCAAGGCCTAGTGAGGATCATCAACCGGGCGAGGGCGCAGAAGGGCGAGGAGCCGCTGACGGATGAGGAGTTCATCAAGCAGTGCAAGGAGAAGTCTTCGAGCGAGGAGCTGTTCCTGCAGGAGTACATGTGCACGCCGAGCAACGGCAACAGCGCCAGCGTGATCACTGGGGATGACATGAAGGGGATCATGATGCCGCCGCCGTCGATCGGCTGCGTGAGCTGGAACGGTGAAGGCAAGATGCCGCTGCCGCCGCGGGGCGAGATTTACGCCGGCGGGGACATCGGCAACAAGCGGGACTTGACGGTGTTCTGGTTCTGCGAGCTGTTGAGCACGGGGCAGCTGGTGACGAAGCTGATTGTGACGCTGCCGCCGGGGCAGAGCTTCGAGAAGAAAGAGGCGATCATTACGCCGCTTCTCAAGACCTGGCGGCCGCGTCGGGCCTTGGTCGACGCGACGAACTGTCCGGACTTCGTCGAGCGCCTGAAGAAGAAGTACCCACTGGTCGAGCCGTTCTTGTTCACCAGCAAGAGCCGCAAGGCGACGCTGAGCTATGCGATCGAGCAGGTGAAGCGCAAGCAGATCCTGGTTCCGGCGTTGAATGAGATCGGCAAGGACTTCTGCAGCGTGGAAAGCTGGGTCGACATGCAGGGCAATCGTGATTACTGGATTCCGAGCCGGAAGGAAGAGGGCCACGGCGACCGCTTCATGGCGGCGGCGCTGTGCATGGATGCGGCGAGGGAGCGGGCCAGGGCTTTGCAGCTGCGGCACATCCGGCCGGTGGCGAAGGTGGCGCCGGTGGTGAAGGTGGCGGCGGCCTCGCCGAGGAGGCGGAGCGGCGGCGGATTCTGATTTTCGTGCGTGATTGAGCTTGACAAAGTCCCCGGGGTTTCCCCGGGGATTTTCGTGCGGCGGCAATGGCGCGCCCGCGGGAGGGCCGGATTTTCACCTCCCCCCACCCATTTTAAAAAAATATCCGGAAAACGGGCGCAAGTTTCCCGGCCCCCCGGGGGGCCAAATGGGGAAGAGCCGGGGAGGGTCGGCCGCCCACCTGTTGCCGTCTCCATTTTCGGATACACTATCCGTAGTGTCAATGATTTATGTCAATAGTTAACCCGTAGATCCATCTCGGATTCTACGGGTTTTGTTATGCAATGTTATGCACGATTCTCAGCGCTTCAGCTGGCCGAAGTCTGGCGGCGAAAGGTAGGGGAACATGCCATGACTCGATTTGATGTCAATCTTGTTCCGTGCTCACGCCTAACATTTTCCGAGCTCAGTCTAAGATCAGCTGCATAACTGTTTGCATAACCTCCGAGTTGCCTAACATTTGATGTCGATATCTGTAAAACGTTGGTGCGCAAGAGGGGACTTGAACCCCTACGCCTTTCAGCAGCGGCTTCTAAGACCGCAGTGTCTGCCATTTCACCACCTGCGCAGTGTGCTTGGCCTGGTGTGGCCGTGCGGAGGGAAGAATACGCCGCGAAACTTCAGCGTCCAGTGGGCGGATTGGGGAATCCGCGGAGATCAAAGCTCTGATTGCCGAAGCCAGGCAGGGAATTGAGGCGTCGGCCTTCCTCGACGATGGCCTTGAGCTTGGCATCGAGATCGCCACTTGGCCATCCGCGGCTTTCGATCTGCGCCAGGGCCAGTCCGAGCGGCGAGATCGAAGTGCTGCCGTATTGCTGCGCGATCCACTGGCGTCCGGCGGAGAACTCGCGGCGTAATTCCGGCAGGCGCGCAGCGGACAGGCGGATTTCGCGGCTTAACTCGGAGGCGGCGCAGACGCTGAGGATGCGCAGCTGGGAGCCAGCAACAGGCTGATGGAATCCGGCGTGGCAGGTGTCGAGAATCAGCCAGGTGGGACCCTGGCGCTGCTCTATAATAGAAATCAGCTCGGGCAGAGAAATCCTGCGGCGGTCCGGCAACAGCAACTGCCCCTGCTCCAGGACATGGCCGGTGATCGCAATCAACAGCGGGCCGTCGAAGCCCGAGATCAAAGGCAGAGAGGCGAGGGGGTCGCCGTCGAGACGTTGGACTTGGGAGCGTGGAACACCCCAGGATTGACAAGCGCTGTCGACGAGAAGCTCCTGGCTCAGAGCCCAGGGCTGGAGGGAATCCCAAGGCCAGGGATAATCGACATTGCGGCAGAGGATGAGTCGACAGGACTCCGCTGCCGGCAGCGGCGCGGCGGCGGGGCGGGGCAGGGGAGGGGGCGCGGCGCAGGAGGCCACCATGATCAACACCAGGATTTGCAGGAATCGCAACATCAGCCCTTCCTTTTCTTGTCGACTTCAAGCTATAATGTCACAGCGCCTTGCCCAGTCCCTTAAGCACAAGAGGAGTCAGAACATGCCTGCCGTCACTTCCAACCTCAATCCCATCCTCCTCTCCGGCGTCCAGGAAAACGCCTCCGACTGGCACATCCGCGAAGGTTCGCCGGTGGCCCTGCGGATCCACGGCGAACTCTACGAAATGGACGCCTCCTTCATCCCGGACAAGGCCTTCTTGACTCACTGCGTCCTCCAGATCGCCAGTGAAAAAATCCTCGCCAAGTACGAAGAGATCGGCGATGCCGACTTCGCTTTCGAAGAAACCGGCGTCGGACGTTTCCGTGCCAACCTGCACCGTCAGCGCGGTCTCATGTGCTTGTGCTTCCGCCACGTCAAATCCACCGTACCGCCCCTTCAGGCACTGGGTCTTCCCGAAATCATCCTCAATATCGCCGCCTATGAGCGCGGTCTCATCTTGGTCACCGGCGCCACCGGTTCGGGTAAGTCGACCACCATGGCCTGTATGCTGGAATTCATGAATCAGACCATGAACCGCCACATCATCACTATCGAAGACCCGATCGAATACAACTTCGTCGACAAGAACTGCGTCATCGAACAACGCGAAGTCGGCATCGATGTCGTCACCTTCGCCTCCGCCCTGAAACACGCCCTGCGGCAAGACCCCGACGTCATCGTCGTCGGTGAGATCCGCGACCGCACCTCGCTCGAATCCGCGGTCCAGGCGGCGGATACCGGTCACTTGGTCATCGGCACCCTGCACACCTCCAATGCCGGCCAATCGGTCAGCCGCCTTCTGGACATGTATCCTCATGAAGAGCGCGACGCGGTCCGCAAATCCCTGGCCGAAAACATCAAGGCGATCGTCTGTCAGCGCCTCGTGCCACGGGCCTCGGGTAAAGGCGTCGCTCCCTGCAACGAAGTGCTGATCCAGACCGGCACCATCCGCAAGCTCATTCTTGACGACAAGATCGACAAGCTCAGCAACGCCATCGCCGCCGGCAAGGAAGCGGGGATGTTCACCTTCGACCAGCGCCTGCTGCAAATGGTCAACGACGGCACCATCACAGAACAGGCCGCCCTCGAAACCGCCAACAATAAGGAACAGCTGGGCATGAACCTGCGCGGCATCTTCCTGAACACCGACGGCGGCATCCTCGGCTGAAGCTGAATTCAGTCAGTAGAAAAGGCGGCGGATCCGATCCTCCGCCTTTTCTCATGTTCTCATACCAGTCACACCTTGCCTCTAGCCCGATTGGCGTAGATTTGGGGCTTTCCGGAATCCCTATGCACCGACTCGAATCCCTTCCTTTCACCAGCCACTACGCTTCGCTCGGCGCCGATTTCGGCGCCCGACTCGATCCTGACGGCTATGAAGACGCCCGCCTCGTCGCCTTCAACCCCGACGTCGCCCGCCTCATCGGCCTCGACCCGAACCAGGCGGAACGGTCGGAAATGGCGCTGTTCTGCGGCGGCGCCTGGCTGCCGACCTCTTCCCAACCCTTCGCCCAAGTCTACGCCGGACACCAATTCGGCGGCTGGTCCTGGCGCCTTGGCGATGGACGTGGCCTCCTTCTCGGAGAGCTGACGGGAAGCGATGGCAGAGGCTATGATCTCCACCTCAAGGGCGCCGGATTGACTCCCTGGTCCCGGATGGGCGATGGCCGTGCCGTCCTGCGTTCGACCCTGCGCGAATTCATCGGCGGCGAAGCCCTTGCCGCGCTCGGCATCCCGTCCACCCGCAGCCTCGCCTTCGCCGTCTCCTCGCAGCCGGTGCAGCGCGAAAGCGTCGAGCCCGGCGCCATGCTGCTTCGCCTCGCCCGGACCCATATCCGCTTCGGCAGCTTCGAGTATTTCACTCACAACCAGATGCCGGAACAGCGCGACCGCCTCCTCAGCCATGTTCTCGAACGGCATTTTCCCGAAACGGTCGGATTGAGCCTGGCCGAGGGTGCAGCGCACTTCTTCCGCCATGCCGTCGCCAGCACAGCACAAATGATCGCCGGATGGCAGTCCGTGGGCTTTGTCCACGGCGTCATGAACACCGACAACATGTCGATCCTCGGCGAGAGCTTCGACTTCGGTCCCTACGCCTTTCTCGACGCTTACGACCCCGAGGCCTGCCCGAACCATTCCGACCCGCAAGGACGCTATCGCTTTTCCAATCAGCCCGCCGTTGGCTTCTGGAATCTCAAATGTCTCGCCGCCGCGCTGCTCCCGACTTTGGCCAAGGACGACGCCATCGCCGCGCTGGAGGACTACGCCACGCTCTACCAGGTCGCGTGGGAGACTCGCTTCGCGGCCCGCCTCGGCTTCCGCCGTCCCTCGGAGCTCAGCACTTCCCTGGCCCAAGCCTGGTTGTCTTTGCTGACGCAAAACCGTGCCGACTTCCACTTCTGCTTCCGTAGACTGTCCTTGTCGTCCTCTGCACCGGATCCCGAGCTGCAAGATCAGATCGCCGATTCCGTCGCCTTGGAATCCTGGTGGCAGGACTGGCGCCAAGCCTTGTCGGCAAGCGGCGATGACGACGAGACCCTGAATTCCCGGCTCGATGCGGTCAACCCGCTCTACCTGCCACGCTCCTGGATCCTCCAGGAAGCGATTGACGCCGCTTCCTCCGGCGACTTCCGCCCGGTCCGAGATCTTCTCCATCGCAGCCAGAATCCCTACGCCGAAATCCCCGGCGCGGCAGTCTATTCCCGGCCACCAGCGCCGAGCCAGGCCTGCTCTGAACTTTCCTGCTCTTCTTGAAAAACCCCAAGGTCCCCCGATCCATGACTCTCATCCTGATGGTTCACGGCAGCCGCGTCAGTGCCACCACCGCCGAACTCAACGAACTTGCCTCGCGCCTCTCCAACAGCAGCGGCGTAAGCGTCGCCACTGCCTACATGGAGCTGCAGCATCCCAGCCTCGAGGAGCGCATCGCCGAGCTCGCCGCCGCGGGTGAAAGCCGGATTCGCATCCTGCCGCTTTTCATCCTCGCCGGACGCCACGCCTTGGAAGACATCCCGGCCCAAGTCGCCCTCTGCCGCCAGCGCTTCCCCGAGCTCGTACTCGAGCTCGCTCCGCACCTCGGCGCTCAAGCAGAATTCCTCGATTCCCTAGTGGCGATCGCCAAGGTCTGATATGACGCCCATCAAATACTAAGCCACGAAGCACGGACCACCGGTCCGTGCTTCGTGTTTTGCGTTGGGCGCAAGATCAGATCTCAATCGATCTCTTCATCTTGGAGATAATAACCTTCGGCGAAGGAGATCACCGAATCGATCGGGCCGTCGGGATTCTCCTCGCAATCGGGGGCGAAGAAGCCGATGCCGAGCTTGAAGGAGGTGCAGCCGGCGCTGTCGTATTCGAGCTCGGGATCGAGCTCTTCAAGCGCCTTTGCGAGCTCCGAAAAACCGAGTTTGAAACAGTCGCGGCCTTGCCAGATGACGAGGGATTTGCGATTAAAAACCGCCGCTTCGAGGGAGCCATCGGGGCGATAGAAAAGGGTGACGCCGAGGCGGTCGTAATCTTCGCCGGGCTGACCTTGATCGGGTCCTTCCTTGAGGATTTTAGGAACGGCTTTAAGAACAGCGCGGAGCTCGTCGCTCTTCATGCCGAGTTTCACCGGATGGGCGCCGACGCCCGCTTCGAGTTCGAATTTCATTATCGTATTCCCGAATCAGAATTTGGGGTAGAGGCGGCAGAGCGTGTGCTCGGAGTCAATGCCCGGCCAGGCGGCGGCAGGCAGAAGCAGGAGAGCGAGCGGCTGGCCGGGAACCGGGAATTCGACCCGGATCTCGAGGCGTCCGTCGCAGAGGGCGTTGATCGCCTTCAGGTCGTCGGGGAGGAAGCCGGTGAGCACCAGAGCGGCTGGGTCCAAACCTTGGCGGCTGAGCTCGGCTTTCACC
Source organism: Lentisphaera araneosa HTCC2155 (assembly GCA_945877655.1). GTDB lineage: Bacteria > Verrucomicrobiota > Lentisphaeria > Lentisphaerales > Lentisphaeraceae > CAMCSH01. The sequence goes on from CAMCSH010000182.1 coordinate 6,262, forward strand.
GCTTCAGGATCGGCGGGGCAAATGCGACCGGGGATCTGGCTGGCGACCAGAGGCCAAGTGGACAGGGGCAAGGTGTGGGGCAGGGGAGGGGCTTCGGCGCCGGCGAGGCGAAAAAGGCTTTCGAGGGCCGGGCCGGGCAGCATCGGTTCGCTGCAATCCGGCTTCTTGCCTTTGGCTGGACCGCAGGAAACACCGCAGGCAGGGTTGCAGGGAAGCTTGCGGGAAAAGCGAATGGCAACAACAATCACCCCGGCAATCACCAGGCTGGCGATCAGCAAGGGGATGTATTCACTCATCGGATCTTCATCCGGCTGCCTTTGACCAGGTCCATGAATTCGTTGCGGGTCTTGTCTTTGTCCTTGAAGACGCCGAGCACGGTCGAGGTGGTCATTTGGGCCGAGTGCTTCTGGACGCCGCGCATGCTCATGCACATGTGGTGACCGTCGATGACGACGCCGACGCCGTGCGGATCGAGCACGTCCATCAGGGTCTGGGCGATCTGCTGGGTCATCGCCTCCTGCACCTGGAGGCGGCGGGCGAACATGTCGACGATGCGGGGGATCTTCGACAAGCCGACGACCTTCTTGCGCGGGATGTAGGCGATGTGAGCCTGTCCGAAAAAGGGCAGCATGTGGTGTTCGCAAAGCGAGTAGAATTCGATGTTGGTGACCAGCACCATTTCGGAGTAGTCGACGGTGAACAGCGCGTCGTTGATGATGTCGTTGACATTCATCGAGTAGCCGGTGGTCAGCTCCTTGAACATCTTGGCGACGCGGTGCGGCGTGCGCTGCAGCCCTTCGCGGCTCGGGTCCTCGCCGATATGGTGAAGGATATCGGTGACGGCCTTTTCGACCTTGGCGTTGTTGGGCATGTTTTCTCCTGGGTTGATGATCTCCCCAATATGAGCCTATGCGGTTTTCAGGCAATGGCGGATGAAGCGGACGGGCAAGCAAAATCCCCTGTTAAGGAGAGCTCTGTCATGAGGATTAGTCTGCCCCGACCCCGTGCACGGTGGAAAACGAGATCGTCCGCTACGGATGCCAAATGGTCACCCATGTCGGCCAGGGCGACTTCGCCGAGCTGGCGACGGAGCTCATGGGCAATCACTTCCACCTGCTCTTCGAGATGCTGGATCCGGCCTCGATTTCAGACGCCGAAATCCAAGCGCGCTGGAAGGCTCACTACGCGTCGGCCCTTGCTGAGGGACGGATTCAGGAACCCGATTGGAGCCAGCCCGCCGAGCTCGCCAAGGTTCGCAAGCGCATCGGCAGCCCCTCTGAATTCCTGCACGACCTGAAGGGACAATTCGCCGAGGGCTACAATGTCCGCCACGATCTCCGCGGCAGTTTTTGGGACGGCCGCTTCAAAATCACCCTGCTCAGCCCCGAGGCCGTCGCCTCGTGCGCCCGCTACATCGAGCTCAATCCGCTGCGCGCGAGAATCGAGACCAAAGTCGGCGCCGCAGGTCGCAACTCCTGGCACAACTTCGAGCAGAGCTGCAGCGGCAAGGAATGCGACTTTCGCAAACACATCGGCTTTCGGCTCTTGATCAAGGCGCTGCACCCCCATCCCGACAAACCGTTGACGCCTGGCGAAGAACTCGAACTGGCAATCAAGACCTACGCCGCATGGCGTGAGCATTTCGACGCCGAGGAGAAACGTCTTGCCGAGGAACGCGTCGCCGCCACCTTGGCCAAAGAAGAGCAACGCGCTGCAGAGCTCACGCAATCGCGTCAACGCAGTTGGTTTGACGCCTTGGTCGTTGGCAGCCTCGAATATTGTCGCCGCCAAGCGGTGCGACTCCATCGCCCCGACACCGAGCCGATCGAACTCGCCCCCGGTCTTTATGGGCTCTTCCGTCGCCAGCGACGAAGTAGCTGATCTTCCCCAAGAGATTCTTCGCCCTTTGGTCGTTAGACCGAAGCGGCCTCTCGCGTCTGCTACCTTGAAATGACAGTCAGATATGACAAAAACCACAAAAAAGCAGCGCCCGGACAGCCGATCCGGGCGCTGCTTTTTGTTGCTAGGGGATGAAAATGGCGCCAAGGTGCCGCTTGAAGGAGTGATTTTGATTGAACACATCATTTCATCTTAATAGGGACCTGCCCCCCTGTTATGTTGAAATGACATTCAAATACGACAAAA
>CAMCSH010000183.1 GCA_945877655.1 Lentisphaera araneosa HTCC2155
CGGCCCCATGAGAACATCATGACCCCCTATTCCCACCTCCTCCTCGCCCATCTCATCGGCGACGCCCTCGGCGTGCCGGTGGAGTTCACCTACCGTGATATCGACAGACATCGATAGATATCGAGCTTCAACGCCCTCGATCGGGACGATCGTGCCACATTGAACACAGGCGGCGGGGCGCCGGCCGTCGGCGTGGCGCTCGGTGGCGAGTTTGAAAGGCGGGCGACTTCCGCCACGTTCACCGCTTGAGCCTGTCAGTTTCCTTTGCCTTTGGGAGCGAAGGCCTGGGTCGCGGCGACGAGTCGCTGGCGGATGCCGGTTTCGGCGGCGGAATGACCCGAATCGGGGACGATTTGGAGCTCGGCCAAGGGCAGGAGCTTCTTCAGTTCCCAAGCGGAATCCATCGGGCAGACGACGTCGTAGCGGCCGTGGACGATGATGGTCGGGATGTGGGCGATCTTGAAGGCGTCTTCGAGCAGTTGATGATCGTGGCGGAGGAAGCCCTTGTTGACGAAGTAATGGCACTCGATGCGGGCGAAGGCTTCGGCGAACCAGGGCTCGTCGCTTTTGGCGATGAGATCGGGGTCGACCAGGAGACGCGAGGTGGAACCTTCCCAGACGCTCCAGCGGCGGGCGGCGGCGCTGCGCACTTCGGCATCGGTGCTGGTGAGGCGGCGATGATAGGCGTTGAGGAGGTCGTGGCGTTCATCGGCGGGGATGTGATTGCGGTAGGGTTCGAAGGCATCGGGGAAGAGCATCGACGTGCCTTCCTGGTAGAACCACTGGATTTCCTTGTCGCGGATGAGGAAGATGCCGCGCAGGATGAGCTCGGTGACGCGCTCGGGATGTTGCTGGGCGTAGGCGAGGGCGAGGGTGGAGCCCCAGGAGCCGCCGAAGACCTGCCATTTGTCGATGCCGAGCTTGGTGCGGATGAGCTCGATATCGGCGGTGAGGTCCCAAGTGCTGTTGCCGCGCAATTCCGCGTGCGGGGTGGAGCGGCCGCAGCCACGCTGGTCGAAGAGGATGATGCGGTAGACGGCGGGATCCCAATAGCGGCGGTGATCGGGGCTGCAGCCGCCGCCGGGGCCGCCGTGCAGGAAGATCGCCGGCTTGCCTTTGGGGTTGCCGCACTCTTCGTAATAGACCGAATGCAGATCGTCGACCTGCAAGCGACCGCTGGCGTAGGGTTCAATCGCGGGGTAGAGATCGTTCATGGACGGGCCTCGGAAATGAGTTAAAGGTTGAACCTAAAAACCGCAGTTGAAAGGTTCAAAGGTTGAAAGGTTGAAAGGATTAGCTGCAACAGCAACAACTAACGACTATGAAGAAAAGCTTCGGCAGTCATCTTCGCCGCCCTTGAACATTGCTCTTAGAATCGGCTCTTGTTGCTGTTGTTCCTGCGCTTGCGTTTCAACCTTTCAACCTTTCAACCTTTCAACCTTTCAACCTTTCAACCCGGTTCCATTCCTCTGCTGCGGTTTTTAGGTTGACAGCTTGAAAGGTAGCAGCGAAGAGCAAGTCCTATAGTCGCTCACTCGTTCAATTGTAACAAAAGATATTCCGGCGCACTAAAAACAGCCGCGACCCGAGGGTCGCGGCTGGGATGACGAAGTCTGAAAGACTCAGGCCTTTTTCTTCGGCTTGGCAGCTTTGTCGGCTTTTTTGCCGGCCTTGACCGCGGTCTTGACCGCTTTCTTCTCGGCCACGACCTTGGATTCGACCTTGGCTTTTTTGGTCACGGGCTTGGCGGCGGGCTTGGATTCGACCTTGGCTTTTTTGGTCACGGACTTGGCGGCCTTCTTGACGACTTTTTCAGCCTTTTTGGCGGGCTTCTCAGCTTTTGCGGCCTTCGCAGCCTTCTTCTCGGCCTTGACGGCTTTCTCGGCCTTTTTGGCGGCTTTTTTGCTCGACTTGGCAAAGTCGATGGTCTTACCCTTGCGGAAGGACTCGTCGGCGGCGAGGACGATCTTCAGCGAGTTGATGGCGTCTTCCATGTGTTTGGAGAGATCGACGTCCTTGACGATGGCGTCGAGGAAGTAGCGCTGTTCGCGTTCGCACAGGCCGTTGTGGTCGGGCTCGTCGCCGGTGGAGATCCAGTCATCTTTCTTGATGAACTCGTTGTTCTTGTCCTGGGCGGCGTGGTGGACGCGGATCTGTTCGGTCTTGGTATGGGCGTCGACGTTGTCGGACTGCGACTCGTCGGAGGCGTTCTGGGCGGTGATGGTGACGCTGCCTTTAGGGCCCCAGACGTCCTTGACGAAGAAGGCCTTGGTGGAGGCCATCGGGCCCCAACCGGCTTCGTACCAGCCGACCGAGCCGTCTTCGAAGCGGACTTGGAGCTGGCCGTAGTTGTACATGTCCTTGCCGATCTCGTCGGAGAGGCGGGCGCCGATGGCGCTGACGCTGATCGGGCGCGACTGGGTCATCAGGCACATCATGTCGACGTAGTGAACACCGCAGTCGACGATGGGCGACATCGAGTTCATCAGGTTCTTGTGGGTGGTCCACATCGCGCCTTTCGACTGCTGGTTGAGGTTCATCCGCATGACCAGGGGCTTGCCGAGTTTCTGAGCTTCGCTGACGAAGCGGGTCCACGAGGGGTGGTGGCGGAGGATGTAGCCGACGACGAGTTTCTTGTTGGCTTTTTGGGCGGCGGCGACGACGCGTTCGCAGCCGGCGACGGTAGGGGCGACGGGTTTCTCGAGGAAGACGTGGGCGCCGGCCTTGAGGGCCTTGAGGGCGTATTCTTCGTGGGTGTCGGGATAGGTGCTGATGCAGACGGCATCGGGCTTGGCGGTGGCGAGAGCGGCATCATAATCATCGAAGAGCTGGTATTTGCCGCCGAGCTCTTTGTTGAGGGCGGCTTTTGATTCGCCGCGGGCGACGAGGCCGCAGATGTCAAATTCCTTGATGTTGTGGAAAGCGAGGGCGTGCGATTTGCCCATGTTGCCGCAGCCGACAACCAGAACGCGGATTTTTTTGGCCATGTGGGATTCCTGCTTGGTTTGGAGATCAATTGAGTGGGAAAAAGACCGAAAGAGAATACCGCATCTTAGGCGGAATCACCTATCCCGAGCCAAATTTTTTGAGCTTGTGCCAGGCGGGGGAAAACTCCGGCCCGCAGCTTGAGACTGCGGGCCGGAGGGAGAAACGGATCGAGAAGTCTTAGTGGAGGACTTCGGGATCTTTGTTGGCGTCAGCTTTGGCCTGTTCGGCACTTTCCGGTTCATCCTTGTACCAGAAGCCAAGGAAGAAGATGGCAGCGATCATGGCGGCCATGATGGCGGGAATGATCCAGAACGCTTTCCACTGGGCCGAGGTCTTCTCATGGGTGCTCTTCCACGAATCGAATTGACCCGCAGCGAGAGGTGCCATCAGATCACGGGTTTTGGTGAGGGATTCGATCTCACCTTTGAGTTTTACGGCTTCGAGGCTGCCGACACTGACCTTGGCAAGGGCCAATGTTTTCTCGGCGATGTCTTTGTTGGTCTGAGCGAAGTTGACGGCGATGTCCTTGTTTGAGACGTCAAACTTCGGCAGTTCAACTGAGAACATCTGCTTAAAACTATCGACAGTGCTCAGTTGAACACCTTTCGGGCTTGCTTCAGTGATCATGGTCGAGAGGTTTCCATGTTCAGTGACGGGCTTGGTGTATTCTGCGCCAAGAGCGCCGAAGGCCACCTTGAAGCCGATGAACATCCCGAGACCCTGGGTCAAGAAGACCAGAAGCGACTGAGCTTGGCCGCGGATTGCTTTATCAGCGGTCTTATCGGTGTAGATGAAGCCGGTGACGAAGAAGAAGTCGTAGCAGATGCCGTGCAGGGCGATGGCGAGGAAGAGCATCCAAGTGGTCTGTTCGGGAGCGCCAAAGGAGAAGAGAACATAACGGAGAACCCAAGCCAACATGCCGATGAGGATCATCCACTTGACGCCGAGCTTGCGGAAGAAGAAGGGGATGAGAAGCATGAAGAAAATCTCAGACATCTGGCCGATGGTCATGCTGGAGGCAGCCTGCTTGAAGCCGCTGTCGGTCAGGTAGGTGCCGGTTTGTCCGTAGTAGTAGGCCAGGGGGATGCAGATAAGGGTCGAGCAGATAGCGAAAACGGCGAAGGCCGGTTTCTTGAACAAGGCAAAGGCGTCAAGCATGAAGATGGCGCGAGCATTGATCGGCTGACCTTTGGCGGGAGGCGGGGTATGGGGCAGAGTGAAGCAGAAAAAGCCAAGGACGATGGAACTGACGCCGGCGAGATAGAACATGTTCAGGCTCGAAGTCCAGCCCATGAAGCCGACGGTGAGACCGGCGGCGATCCAGCCGATGGTGCCCCAGACGCGGAGCTTGGGGAAGTCCTGCTGATTCTTGATGTTGGAGAAGGCGATGGTGTTGCCGAGGCCGAGAGTCGGCATGTAGCACAGCATGTGGAGGAGGAAGAGATTGGCGATCAAGCCCTTGTTGTTGGCGGCATCGGCAGCCAAAGAGGGAACGGCCAGCATCGCGCCGCCGCCGATCAAAAAGAGAACCGCCATGATGATCTGAGTGGGGAAGAAGCGGTCGGCAATGATACCGAGGAAGAGCGGAGCGATGATCGCGGCGAGAGGTGCGGAACCGTATCCGTCGCCGATAATATCGCCAAGACCGTTACTGCCCAGACAAGGGCCTAGGGTGGTGAACCAAGACCCCCAGATGAAGAACTGCACGAACATCATGATCGACAGCGGGATGACCGGCGACTTCGGCTTGGTAGAACAGCAGCTTTCCATGGAGACCTCAGATGGATTGGAGTTACAGGTTTTCTGCAAGTTTTTTCAGGCAGAAGGCGGGGGACTATACGGAGGTGCTTGGAATTGTCAAACTGAAGGCGTCATCGTGACACAGAGGTTAGAAGATGTCACCAGCAGACAAGTTTGAGTCCAGCGATCAAGACCAGGATGCGTACGGAGATCTGGAAGCCATTTTCGGGAATTTTTTTAACCAGAATAAAACCTAGCCAGCAACCGAGGAGGACGGCGGGGGCGAGCGCGAGGGTGAGCCACAGCGTCTCGAGGGTGAGGGTGTGCGTGGCGACGCCGAGGATCGGCACTTTAGCGCAGTTGAGGACGAGGAAGAACCAGGCGCCGGTGCCGACAAAGGCTTCCTTCGGCAGTTTCTGAGCGAGGAGGTAGAGGTTCATCACCGGTCCGGCGGCGTTCATCGTGGTGGCGATGCCAGCGACGAAGCCGGTGGCCGGTGCTGCGTGGGGATGATCGCGAAGCCATTCTTCGATGCCATTTTTCCAGATGCTGAGACCGAGCATGGCGAGGATGAGCAGCCCTAGCAGCTGCTTCAGGTAATGATCAAAAAAAGCGAGGCGTGAATTTTCCTGATGTCCGAGCCAAAGGACATAGCTGCAGATTGCGGTGCCCGCAAGAACCCAGGGAACCATCGGCCAGAGCTTCTTCTGATCTCCGTGGCGGCGCCAAGCGATGACGGCGGTGACGTCGGCGACGATCAAGGTCGGCAAGAGCAAGCCGGCAGAAGTGAAGGGATCAAAGACCGAGGCGAAGATGGGCACGGCGAGAATGCCGATGCCCGATAGGCCGGTCTTAGCCCCGCCGATAAAAAAGGCGGCGACGACGAGGAGCAGGAATTGCGTCGGCTCGAGATGAAAGGGCAAGGGCGGCATGAGGGCTCCGGATTTTTGCAGACGCTACAGCTGAATCTCGCGGGTGCTTGCTCGGAAGCCTGCGTGGGTCTGCCATAACTATGAGGCGAGGCCCATGATCAAAGCTCGGTTCACCCTGATTGAATTGCTGGTTTGGTGGCAGTCATGACCAGCGCTATATAAGATCTCAGCCCTCGCGGTAGCCGATCGAATGCGACACCCGCAGACAGGCCTGGCGGACGAGCTCACCGAGACGAGGGAAGTCATTCTCGGGCAGGCGGCTGGTGGGGCCGGTGAGCCAGATCGTCGCGACCACCAGGCGGTTGTGGTCGAAGATCGGCGCGCCGATGCAGTGCATCTCCTCCATCCATTCGCCGCGATCGAGGGCGTAGCCGAGCTTGCGGACCGAGGCCAGCTCTTTGCGCAGCGACGCAGCGTTGGCATGGGTGCGGGAGGTGAAGACCTGGTAGTCGATGCGTCCGAGCAGATCGCGGCACTCCTTTTCGGGCTGGAAGGCGAGCAGACATTTGCCGGGCGCGCCGACATGGAGCAGCACCGGCGAGCCGACGTCGAAGAGGAATTTGAAGGGGTGGAGTCCTGGGACTTGCTCCAGCACCACTCCCTTGGCCGTAGTCGGCAGCAGGGCGCCGAGCAGCACCGTCTCGTGGGTCAGGTCGCGCAGGCCGCGCATCTCCTCCAGAGATTTTTCGATCATCGAATACTCGCCGATCGAGGCGCTGCCGACGCTCATCAGCTTGCGCGTCAGCCGGAAGGCCTTGGTGGCGGGATCCCGGTCGAGATAACCCAGCTCGAGAAGGGTCATGGTGATCCTGAAGACGCTGTTGCCGGGATAACCGAGCTGCACCGCGAGCTCCTTCTGGGTCAGCCCCGCCGGGTGCAGGTTGAGGTGTTCGAGGATCTTCATCCCCCGCTCGAGATTGGGAACATGGCGCTGGCTGGGCATGGGTTGGTCTCCTGCTTCGTAAGCTAAGGGTGCATGCCGATTGATCCATGGTCCTGACGGCAAAAACACACTTAGTCGACCCAAGGGAAACCGGTTGCCACCGCGGCATCTTGGCGCTCCGCCAGCTCGAGCGGATCGACGTCGTTGAACTCGAACATGCCGAAGTGAAGGCCGAGTAGGCGCGCAATCGCCGCCACACGGACGCTCAGGGTGCCGAGATCAACGGCGAGAATGAAGGGCAGAATATCTCCGTTTGAAACAGTGGTGATGATTTTGGATTGCAGCAGCATCCGCTAAGTTGAGACTTCCCGCTCTGAGCCGCTAGATTGTCGCCATTCCCACGGAGAAGATCCATGTTTGCATTTCGCCGCCACTTGCCGTTTTTCGCTTTGATCCTAGTGATCACGACCGTCACCGCGGGTCTGCAATGGCAGATGAGGCAAGCGAGCCTGCAAGTTTTCGAACCCAACAATCATAAGTCTTCCGAAGCCGGCAAGCAGAAGTCTTCCAACCTGACCTTTTCTCAGTCCCTCAACAATCTCGACATGAAGCTGCGCGACAGCAGCCTATCCATCACCGCCGACATCCGCGCCAACCTGGGGCTCGCCACCGGCAGCCGTGAGATCACGGTGTTGGCGATTGATGACAGCACCCTGGAAGCAGAAGGCAGCACCAACGGCATGCAATGGATCCTCCGGCAGCCCTACTCCGACCAACTTCTGCTGCTACAAAAACATTTTCCGCCGAGCGTCCTCGCCTACGACATCATCTTCAAGGACGTACGAGGCGATCGCGAGCGCCGCCTCAATCCCAACGGCATCGCCGCCGATCCAGAGAAAATCGTCGTCATAAGCAAGGCCCTCGAAGCATCAGCGGAAAGCAACGAGATCAGCGATGTCAACCTTCTCAATCTCGGCACCTATATCGGCGAACAAGGAGAGCTCAAACTCGCCTCCGCCATGGGTGAGCTCGATAGCCCGGCCAATCCCAGTCTGAAAAAAATCCCCGTCATCGCCGCCTGCAGCTTCGTCACAGCGGAAGATTTGACTATCAATCAACAACAAGGCGATGAATTCTTCCGCTGGACCCCCGCCGATGTCCTCGGCGATGATCCCGCTGATCAACGCGAAGAACTCGGCAACCGCATCCCGCATTTGACCAAATACGCCATCCCGAATACCCAGGTCAGCGGCATCACTGCCGTCTTCCCTTGGCGCCCGGACGCCAGCTTGATCTCCCGCAACCTCAGCGTCTGTCAACAATCGCCGATCAATGTCCCCCGCGATGCTGATGGCGTCGTCCGTCGCGTCCCGCTGATATTCGGCACCAAGTATTTCCATCCGGCGGAAAAGAAGTGGAAAGAAATTTTTGTCCCTTCCTTCTCCTTGAGCTGCGCCCTGAGTCATCTCGGCTTGACTTCCAACGCGGTCTTTGTCGACCTCGCCGCCGGCCAACTCGAGATCCGCGAGCCAGGTGGACGCATCACCCGAATCTGCATCGACCTCCGTGGCGATATGGTGCTCAATTTCCCTGGCCGATCCAACTGCTTTTCCGTTCTTCCTTTCCACAAAGTCTCTTACTACGGCGCCTGGTTGAACAAGCATAATGAATCCGAACTCGACACATCGGCGAGAGAGAATCTGCAAACCATCCGGCAAGCCATCACCGGCCATGTCTGCATCGTCGGCCTCACCCACACCGGCAACGGCGATACCGGCCCGACCCCGCTCGAACCCAACGCCAGTTACGTCTTCATCCACGCCACCGCCCTCGACAACATTCTC
>CAMCSH010000184.1 GCA_945877655.1 Lentisphaera araneosa HTCC2155
TTGCTGTTGCAGCTAATCCTTTCAACCTTTGAACCTTTCAACCTTTCAACTGCGGTTTTTAGGTTGAAACCCCCGGCTACACTCACACCGTCGCTTCGCGACGAACGACTCAGCGCCTGATTTGCACAGGTCGGCGGTTTTTAGTTCAAATCCTAAACGCATTATGGATTCTCATGACTCCAGAGGCATGACGATATTACGTAAATCAGTTCATAATATTTTGCAATTGCAGCAATTCTCCATCCGCATAGGTTCCAAGTGCCGAACCAAGCATTCACGATGAGAATCGGCCAAAAAATCCTGGAGCGCCCTGCCATGCCCCATTCCTTCGCCGAACTCCGTGCCCGCCTCGACGGCGAAATCCGCGACGATGCCGCGACCCTCGCCATCTACGCCACCGATGCCAGCGTCTACCAGGTGAGGCCGCTCGCCGTCGCCTTCCCCAAGTCGGCCGACGACTGCCGCAAGATCGTCGCCTTCTGCTACCAACATCGCATCCCAATCACCGGCCGCGGCGGCGGCACCAGCCTCTCCGGCCAGGCCATCGGCCCCGGCATGGTCATCGACTTCTCGCGCCACATGAACCGCATCCTCGAGATCGACACCGCGCGCGGCCTGGTCCGGGTCGAGCCGGGCGTCATCCTCGACGAGCTCAACAAGAAGGTCGCCCACACCGGACGCTACTTCGTCCCCGACCCCGCCACCATGAGCCGCTGCAGCATCGGCGGCATGATCGGCAACAACTCCTGCGGCCGCCGCTCGCTCATCCTCGGCCGCACCTCGGATTCCACCGAGAGCCTGAAATTCCTCCTCGCCGACGGCACGGAATTGGAGACCCGCCGCCTCAAGCCGCAGGAATGGGCCGCCGCCTGCCAGCGCCCAGGCCGCGAAGGCGAGCTCTACCGCCGCTTCACCGCCATCCTCGACCAGCAGAAGGACGAGATCGAAGCGCGTTTCCCCAAGCTCTCCCGCCTCGTCGCCGGCTACGCCCTCAGCTCCTTCCAGGGAGAAGAACGCAGTCTCTCCGACCTCTTCTGCGGCAGCGAAGGCACCCTCGGCCTCGCCCTCGAAGCCACCCTGCGCCTCACCGTGATGCCCAAGGAGACCTCGGTGGTGGTCATCGGCTTCGATTCGCTCGACGACGCCTTGCGCCCCCTGCCGATCATGATGGAGCATAAACCAGCCGCCATCGAGCTGATGGACGACACCGTCATCACCGAGGCGATCCGTAACGCCTCGACCCGTGACATCGCCTCTTTCCTCACCGCCAGCGGCAAGGCGCCGCACTCGGTCCATCTCGTGGAATTCCTCGGCGACACGCCGCAGGAAGTCGCCGACAAAGCCCGCGCCTTCGTTGCCTCGATGCAAGCTCAGAAGATCGGCTCGCTCTACCATCTCTGTCTCGACGCCGCCGAGCAGCACCGCGCCTGGGAGGTACGCCGACTCAGCCTCGGCCTGATCTCCAACGTCCCGGGCAAACGCAAGGGGGTGTCGACCATCGAAGACGCCTGCGTGCCGATCGAGCACCTCGCCGAGTACAGCCGCTTCGTCTTCGACTGCTGCCACCGCCACGGCCTCCACACCGCCACCTACGCCCACGCCTCGGTCGGTGTCCTCCACTTCGAGGCCCGCCTCGACCTGCATGAGCCGGAAGATCGCGCCAAGCTCCGCGCTCTCGGTGAGGAATGCTTCGCCGAATGCCTGCGCCTCGGCGGTGTCTTCTCCGGCGAACACGGCGACGGCATCGTCCGCGGCGAGTTCATCGAACGCCAGTTCGGCTCCCGCCTCTTCATGGCTTTCCGCGAGGTGAAATCGCTCTTCGATCCCGACAACTTGATGAACCCCGGCCGCAAACTCGACGCCCTGCCCCTCGACGGTCCGCTGCGCTACGGCGACAGCTCCGGCAGCCCCGCCGGCGCACCCAAGGATTATCCGCAGCGCCTGACCGGCATTCAAGGCCTGTTCCGCTACGGCGAACAGGACGGCCTGGTCGGCGCGGTCGAGCAATGCAACGGCGTCGGCGCCTGCCGCAAGCTCGGCAGCGGCAACATGTGCCCGAGCTTCCGCGCCACCAACGAAGAGGCTCACGCCACCCGCGGCCGCGCCAACGCCCTGCGCATGGCGATCTCCGGCCAGCTCAACGGCCAGATCGGCGCCAAGGGGCTCGCCGATCCCGGCCTGCACGAGACTCTCGAGCTCTGCCTTTCCTGTAAAGCCTGCAAATCCGAATGCCCCAACGCCGTCGACATGGCCAAGCTCAAAAGCGAAGCGCTGCAGGCGAAGTGGGATGCCGAGGGCGTCTCGCCCAAGGCCCGGCTCATCGGTGATCTCCCCACCCGCGCCGGCCAGTTCGGCGGCACGATCCTCGGCAAGATCGGCACCGCGATCAGCAAGACCGGCCTGGTCCGCAGTCTGATGGCCTCGCGCTACGGCATCGACCGCCGCCGCGAACTGCCCGAAATGGCGCCGCGCAATCTCGACCAGATCCTCCGCGACAAGGGCCTGCCCTCCGGCAAGGGCACGCGCAAAGTGGCACTCTTCGCCGACACCTGGATGCGCTACTTCGAGCCCGAGATCGGCCTCGCCACCGTCGAACTCCTCGAGTCCTGCGGCTTCGCCGTCACTCTCACCCGCTCGCACGACGCCCAGCGTCCCCGCCTCTCCGCCGGCCTGGTGCGCGAGGCCAAGAAGCACGGCACCGCCGTCTTCGCCGAGTTGCGGCAGCTGCAAAAGCAGGGCCTGCCGGTGCTTTGCGTCGAACCCTCCGAATGCTCTGCCCTGGTCGACGACCTGCCCGATCTGCTTGACGAAGTTCCCGGCGAACGTCCGCTCAAGGAAGTCGCTGCCAACGTCTTTTTGATCGACGATTTCCTCGGCGCTGAACTCGGCAAGGGCCTCAAGTTGCGTCCGCTCGATCAAGCCGGGCCGCTGATGCTGCATCCGCACTGCCACCAGCGCGCCGTCTTCACCGCCGCGGCGCCGAAAAAGATCCTCGAGGCCGCCGGCTTTGCGGTGAGCGCACCCGAGACCGGCTGCTGCGGCATGGCCGGCTCCTTTGGCTATGCCCACCACGATCTGTCGGAAAAGATCGGCGAAGACCGCCTCTTCCCGGCGGTCCGCGCCGCCCAGAAAGAAGGCCGCGCCATCGTCGCCACCGGCACCTCCTGCCGCCAGCAATTGCACGACTTCACCCGCACCGAGGCGCGCCACTGGGTCCAGCTGGTGCGCGGCGCGAAGGCCTCTCCTTGACGCTTCAATCCTCCTGATCGAGGCGGTAACGACGCAGCGCGACGGCGTAGCTGAGCATGGCGGCCGTGATGCGCTCGGCGTCGCCCGTTTCGAGGAAGGCGAGGGCGCGTTCGACCCGACTGTTGGTATCGGCATCGATATCCGCAACATTCACCAAAGACCTCGAATCAAGGGCTTTGGTAGTTTCGGGGGTCATTCGTGTTCGCGCTCAATCACTTCTCCGGCGCGCCCTTGGCGATCCACTCGAGCAAGGCCTGCTGCATTGCCGGTGCGACGGTGGGCATCGGGTAGGGAGGCATGCTCTTGGTGCTCACCATGCCGTAAAGATGGCTCTTGCGAGCCTCGGCCAAGTTGATCTTCGAGACAAGTCCGGCGTAGGTGCTGAAGTCGTGCTGCATGCCCTTGTTGTGGCAGAAGATGCATTGCTTGTCGATGATGTTGGTCCGGATCCAGTCGTAGTTGAGCTCTTCCTTCTTCCATGCAATCGCGGGGGCGACGGGACGAGCGACGAGATTGTGTCCGGCGGCTTTGTCGAAGAACTCGGTGACGACCTGATAGGTGTTGCCATTGCCGTCCTGGGTCGGCACCACCAAGGTATCGGCTTTGCCGACGTGGCTGCTTGCGGCGCCCGCAAAGTCGGGACGGAAGCGATTGATGCTAGCATAGAGATCAAGCTTGAGGTGATGACCGCTGATCGACTCGACCGGGCCGTAGATCTGGGTGACCATGGCCGGCAGGAGCTCGGGAATCTCGATGAAGATCGCCTTGCCATCCTCGACGACTTGGACGCCGGCGATCTTGAGGCGGTCGTGGCCAATGACGCCGGGCTGCTTGACCGAGAAGTCGGCGGAGCCGTAGGTGTGCCGCGAGTCGATGTTGTTCCACTGTTGGGCGAAAAACTTCGAGGCATCGGGCTTTTTCACGGCTTCGTTGAAGCGGATGAGAAGGCCGTTTTTGTGAGCTTGCCACGAGCTCGGCATCAGCGTCGCCTTGCCGTTCCAGCGCAGGCGGTGCAGGCAGCCTTCGGCGATGGCGTAGTCGCCCCAGCCGTCGATGCCGACGGTATAGAGCTGGCCATCGGCGGGGTTGCAGCGGATCTGCTGGGTGCCGCTGGCGAAGTCGCCGGGCAAGGGCATCAGGGCCGCTTGGGGGGCGCCGTCGTTGGGGTCGCGGAAGATGACGTAGCTGCCGCAAGCGCCGTAGCTGGTGGCGACGATGCTGTTGCCGAGGGGGCCGAAGCGGGGCTCGTTGACGAAGATGCGGCTGCCGCAAGAGTTGTCGATGCCGCGCGGCAGGTAGAGGATGCGTTTGTTTTTCGCCGGGCTCTTCAAATTCTCCGCATGCTCGGACTCGAAGATGGTGCAGCAACCGTTCTCAGAATCACCCTCGGAGCCGTCGGTGAGGCAGAGGCCGTCGTCACGCATGGCGAAGCCGAAGGGATTGCGCGATCCGGGGCCGATGCGGGCCACCGATTTACCATCCGCTGCGAGGCGGTAGATGCCGCTGTTGATCGAGAAGCTGAAGTTCCCTTGGGCGTCGCGGCCGAGGCCGTTGCGGGCGGCGCCGCCGCCCGCTCCCGGCAGGGGTACTTGGTTGAGATTCTGCACGAAGTCGAACTCGCCGTCGCCGTTGAGATCGCGCAGACGCAGCAAGGAAAAACGAGTGCAGACGCAGAGGGAATCGCCATCGACCACTAGGCCCACCGGTTGGTTGAGACCACTGGCGACGCGACGCCAGGTCACCGCACCGAGATCGCCGCTCAGGCCGTCGAGACGCCAGATGTCGCCTGTGAGGGAGCAGACGAAGCCCGTGCCCTTGGCGTCGAAGGCGATGCCGCTGAGGCACATCGGCAGGTTCCAGGGATTGTCGATGGGGACCGGGATGTCATCAATTTCATAGCTGCCGCGGGCGGCGGCGGGGTCGGCGTTGAGCTTGGCTTTGACGACGAGACTTTCCTTCAGGTGAGCGGGACCGCCGCGGGTCAGTGAGCTTGGGGACAATGCGGGCAGCTGGCGCAAGCGAGCCACTTGTTCAGCGGCGGGCGGCATTTCGCTGATCCAGCTGCATAGGTGAAGTTTGGAGCCGGCGGCGAGGTCGGTGATTTTCAGGTTCTGGGCCGGGGCCTGGAAGTCGATCTTGACCGCTTTCTCGTCGCTCCAGACGAGGTGGCAGAGCCATCCTTTTTCCTGCGGCACCGAGATCAACTGGCTGTCTTGCGGTCCGGCGGCGACGCTGGCTGCGGCCTTGCCGGGCTTGGTGCCACGCGGGAGCTGCAGCAGCAAGGCGGGGCTGGCCTGGGGGCTTTCGAAATGACGTTGAAGGACGGCGGTTTCGCCATCGTAGCTGAGGAGCGGCAGGTCGAGCAGGTGAGTGTCACCGAGGGCCAGGCTGAAGACCACTTGATCCCCATGGAGGTAACGGCCGTCGAGGCGGCAAGCCGTCTTGGCTTGTTCGGCGAGACGCCATTCCGGCTCGGCGTTTTGAAGGTAGGATCGACCTTCGTGGCGGATGTCGAAGCCGTAGATGTCGACCTTGTGGCGCATCATGGCGTTGCCGGGGGCGTGGATGCGGCCATCGAGGAGCACTTGCTGCAGCTTGCCGTCGAGGCCGAAGAGGATCAGCGCGGGGTGAGCAACACTGCCGCTGCGCAACGCCAGAACCTGGCCGAAGCCGCGCTCGGTGAGGCTGCCGTAGATCGGTTCCTTGTCGCGCTTCAAGGCGGTGATTCCGGGTTCGTTGGTGACCCCCCAGTGACCACGACGGCCGCCGTCGAGACCGGTGAAGGGAAGAAGCAGCTCCGACTTGTCCTCGGGATGATCGAGGTGCCAGCGGGCCTGGCGGGCGTAGTAGTCGTAGATGCGGTATTGGTTCACCGGCGAGGAGGCGAAGCGGTGGTCTTCGCGGCCGCCCTCGGTCTGGCCGAATGGCTTGTCAGTGAGATTGCCGCGCAGCGGCTACTCTCCATAGTCGGCGGCGGCGCTGAGTGCCCACAGACTGAGGCTGAAGAGGAGCTTTTTCATGGGGTCATTTCTCCTGAGTATGAATGTCTCCGGCATTCAGACATGCGCCAACGCCGCGAACGAAGCCGACATATTGGGCTATATCCGGCACGTTGTTGCCCCAGTTGTTCTCAAACTCGACCGAGATCTGGCCTTTGAAACCCTGAGTCTTCAGTTCGCGCAAGACCCCAGCGAAGTCGAGAACGCCGGTGCCACCGGCGATGTCTTCACTTTCTTTGCCGATGACGGCGCGGTCTTTCAGGTGCAGGCTGATGATGCGGCCCTTGAGGATGCGAATGCCGTCGATCGGCTTGACGCCGGAAGAGGCCCAGTGGCCGACATCGGCGCAGGCGCCGATGCGGGAATCGCGATCCTTGACCAGGCTGAGGACGTAGTTGGGGTCCCAGAGTTTGTAGTTGGCGTTTCCGTTGCGGGCGTGACCGTGATAGGCGACATGGATGTCGAACTCCTTGACCATTTTCTCAATGGTGTCGATGGCGTCGACCGACTCGGTGACGAGGTCGTAGAGGCCGAGCTTCTTGGCGACGCTGAAGAGCTTGCGTGCCTGGGCCTCGTCCTTGGGGATGTCGCAATACATGCCGGCGGCTTTGACCTTGTTCTTGGCGAGGTGGGCGAGGAGATTTTTGATCTGTTCGTCATTCATGTCCGGGCCGATCTTACCCTTGTCATCGCGGGAGATCTGCTGGCCGTTGAACAGCTCGATGCAGCGCGACCCGGTCTGCGCGGTTTTCTCGATCGACTCATAGGCGCTGAAGCGGTTGAAGCACCAGGCCTGGACGCTGACGGCGAAGCCATGCTGATAGGCTTCTTGGGGAAGATCGCTGCTTGAGAGATCAGTAATTTTGATGTTGCGGTAGCTGATTTTTAATTCGCCGCCGCCGTGAATTTGAAGGCCGATACGACCCGATTTGGGAACCTTGTCATCAGTCTCGGTGAAATCTGACATAAGTACTTCGTTCAGCCAGATTCTGCTGCGTTTGCCGACACATTCAATCGAAATTTTGTTCCACCCGGGTTTCAAGTTCGCCTGCCGCATTTCCTTGGTGGGTGCAGCGAGATTGCGATTGCGGTTAGATTCATCATAGAGATTGCCCCAATACCCAGGTCCCGCATCGGCTTGGTATCCTTTCATCTCACTGCTTTTTGGAATGCGCTGGCTTCTAAATTGTATGCCGCCGTTGGCGAAGCCGCTCTGCTCCTCGACCATCACTTCTCCTTCAAGATGAAAGTCACCGAATTCTTTTTGGCTGACCACGAATTCATTCTTGTCGAGCGGTTTCTTTCGTACATCACAGAAAATGGTGTCACCCTCAACCTTCCAAAGATCTGTCCGGCCTTCCCAGACAATCGGACGGCCAGACTCCGTGCCAGAGACGAGTTGACCGTCTTCAGCACGTAGATTGAACGAGAGATTGGCAGTGGCAAGGCAGGCGGCGGCGAGGAGGGCGAAGCGTGAAGTGGCAGTGATCATGGGCGGGTCTCCGGTGTCTTTGTTGAGGGTAGGAAACGCTGCAAGAGCGGTCTTCCACTGACCTCGAAATTAACCCCACAATTCCGCCGGGATCATTGCAGAATTTCGTAGATCACTTGCGAGATATCAGTTCATGATTGTAGGGTTGGAAATTTTCCAAGCAAGCACACAAAATACGATATTTCACAATCAACTTGATTCATTCCGCAATAGCGAGACCCCTCACTCCGCCTAGGTTTTGCTCAGAACCGAATCAAAAAAACAGAATACAGGAGCCTCGCACATGTCGCGCTTCACCAAAAAAACCGCGGCCGTCACCGGAGGCGCCTCGGGCATCGGCCTCGCCATCGCCCAACGCCTCGCTGAAGAAGGCGCCGAAGTCCATATCCTCGACCTCAATGCCGAAAGCGCCGAGTTGGCCGCGCAAGGCATCCGCAACGCCGGCGGCAAGGCCTACGCCTGCCCGCTCGACCTGACCAGCAACGCCGCCAGTCGCGCCGCCTTCGCCGGACTCAGCCGCCTTGATGTCCTGGTCAACTGCGCCGGCATCGCCCATGTCGGCAATGTCCTCAACACCTCGCCCGATGACCTCGACCGCCTCTACGCCGTCAACGTCAAAGGGGTTTAC
>CAMCSH010000185.1 GCA_945877655.1 Lentisphaera araneosa HTCC2155
AAGGGCGAGCTCAGCCTCAAGGTGCTGGCAAGCAATGTCAAGGTCTTGCGCCACATCATCGACCCCAAGAACAAGCTCGCCCTCATACATGCGCGTCACGCGATCGCGCTTTGATCTATACGTGCGCGACCTTTTCGGACGGGATCTTCATAAACCACACAAGACCCCAGTCCCAGGGCGAGGAGAAGAAAGAGTTTTTTCATCGGACTTTCTCCTTCTCTCCGCGGTGGCTGCGGACCTGCCAGATGGGCACGGAAAGCCCGGCGGGGATGATGACGTCATAGGGCATGCAGAGTGCGTCTTCGGAGCCGTCCGCACTCTTGGTGAAAAAGCCGCGGCAGCGCAGCATCCCGTGGGGAAGAGGATGGACTTCGATCTGCAGGTGAATGCCGCGATGCGAAGGGATTTGAACCAGCTTGTCGCCTTGCAGGAACTGATAGGAATCGCCGTCGGGCGTCTCCTGGACGACGCGGACGATGGCCGCTTGATCCGACAGCACGCTCGTGCTCGGGAGCGAGATTTTGTCGCTGGTTTCTCCGCCAAGGCCGGGATGAACCCGCCACTCCCGCCATTGCGCGTGACAGGCGTATTTGCCATCTTTCTCGGCGTCGACCTTCAGGTAGAGGGCGCGGAAATCGTCGCCCGGGTTTTCTTTCGGGCCAAGAACCAGAATGTCCTGAGTACAGCCGCAAAGGAAGAGGAAGATCAAAGCCAGCAGACGCATAGGGCTCTCCGGGGGTTGAGATGGATTCAAGCTACACCCGGAGCTTTGCCCTTGGCAAGTTTTTTCTGCGTCCTGCCTGCCGCGACGAATTGTCCTGCGGGAAGGACGAAGTGGCTCGATGCCTGATCCTTTTTGACTCGTCGCGCTCTCTGAAAAATTCTTTCAAGGATGATCAACTCATTGATCTGGAGATGGTTAAACTCACGACTCGGCGACCTCTCTGTGACGCTTTCTAAGATCTCTGGCAGCCCCCAAGCCGAAAGGCCGTCAACAAAAAACAGGAGATCGACCATGAGCCAAGCTGTCACCAAGCCCACCACCGTCCAAGAACTCTTCGACACCCTTTTCGACAAGCAGAGCCGCCGCAGTGGCGTCATCCAGCCGCCTGCCAACATCGCCGAAGAAGCCGGCGCCTTCCTGGTCGAGATCGAGCTGCCGGGTATCGAAGAAAGCGCCATCGAACTGCAGGTGAAAAACCGCGTCCTCAGCGTCAAAGCCGAGCGCAAGCTGCAAGCGCCGAGCGACAAGTTCCGCTGGCACCGCGTCGAAACCGCTTCCGGCCTTTATGAACGCGTCCTCTCCCTGCCGGAAGGCATCGACACCGAGACCATCCGCGCCAGCTTCCGCAACGGCCTGCTCAGCATCTCCCTGCCCAAGCTCCGCCGTCAAGAGGACTGCCGCCGCATCAACATCAACGCCGGCTGAAGACGCTTTTTTCTCTCGAAACCCCGGCCTCCGTGCCGGGGTTTTTCGTTCCTGCGTTGCTTGGGAGCTCCGCCCCCGTGCCGGGCCTATTGTCCCTGCGCGCAGCGCCTTGGACTGCGGCAAGGATTGCCGCCTTTCAATGGCGGCGGAGCCGCGTCCTTGGGAGTTCGAAATGATCTTGCCCGGGCGGATGGAGGAGCTAGCGTACTGAATTAAGATTCGCACCAAAAAAGGGTCGGCCATGCAGCTTGCAAAAGGCATTGAAATCAAAGAATTGCGCTTGGGTGATGGTCGAGAGATCCTCCCTAAAGACATCGTGCATTTTCACTGTCTGTGTCGCCTGTCAAAGGGCGACATCGCATTCACTACCAGAGGGGATGCTCCTTGGCAGATTCGCGTTGGGACTCGTGATTCATTCGTAGCACTCGATCAAGGTTTGATCGGCATGAGAGAAGGCGGTTTGCGACAAATCAAAGTGCCGCCGCATCTTACTTATCTTGAAAGGAGGTTATATCCAAATCTCCCCGATGGGGCCATTCTGATCTACGAGATCGAATTGATCCGTGTTCCTAGCGCGTGGGATAACACACTTCATATCCGCGAGTCGCCCATTTACTCTAACGAAACAAAAGCCCTAGAAGTGCGCTGGAGTAGTTTGGCTCCAGATACTGATATCCAGTCCGAGTTTCAGCAGGTTCAGGCGGCACTATTTAGCCATGCTCAGCGAGAACTTAATGATCACCGTCGTGCCCAAACAGCTTCAAGTGATGGTGCGATTAGCAAGTCTGATCCGATACCCGAAGGCTAACCTCAGACGTCCTAGCTCCCAGGGACGCGGCTCCGCCGCCATTTGAAGGCGGCAATCCTTGCCGCAGTCCAAGGCGCTTCGCGCAGGAACGAAAGGCCCGGCACGGAGGCCGGGGCTCCCAGGGGAACATCAGGAATCACTCCGCCTTCTTCCAGCCTCCACCCAAGGCCTTGGCGAGGGCGATGGCGGACTGGGCCTGGTCGCGGCGGATCGCTTCGAGTTGGCGCAGGGAGGCGCCGTGTTCTTGCGCCAGGCGCAAAGCGGGGCTGGGCTCGCTCAGGCCGCGATCTTGACGGGCAGTCTGGCGACGGACGCGTTCTTGGGCGGCGACGGCGTCGGACTCGGCGGCGAGACGGCGGGCACGCTGCTGCTCGACCGCGCTGAGGGCGTCTTCGACCTCGCGCAGGGCGCGGCGCCAGGTGTCCTCCCAATCGGCTTCGGCGGCTTTGGCGCGGGCGCCGGCGGCGTCGACGCGGCGATGCAGGGAGCTGCGGTTGAAGAGCTGCCAGCGGACGCTGGGGCCGATGGACCAGGCGTTGGCAGTGGATTTCTTCAGGTCGCCGAGATTCGTCGCCTCGCGTCCCAAGCTGCCGGTGAGGCTGAACTGGGGGTAGAGTTCGGCTTCGTCGACACCCTGTTGCGCCAGAGCGCTGCGCAGGCGGGCTTCGGCGGCGAGGATGTCGGGACGGCGACGCAGGAGGCTGGCGGGCTGGCCAACGGGGAAAACCGGAATCTCGCCGCTACTGTTGGCGAGCTTGAGCAAGGGGAGCTCAGTCGTCGCGCAGAGCTGCATCAAAGCATGCTGGGCTTGCGCTTGGCGCAAACGCAGGGCGGCGAGCTCGCTCTGGTAGGACGCGAGGCGGCGCTTGGCGTCGAGAAGCGGCGCTTCGTCGCTGAGTCCGGCGTCGAAGCGGGATTGCGCCAGGGCGAGGATTTCCGCTTGTTGCCCGAGGTTGATTTCGACTTCCGCGAGCTCGACGCCGGCGCTGCGTTGTTCGAAGTAGACGCGACCGATCTCGGCGGCGAGGGCGAGGCGGGCGCCGGCTTCATCGGCGGCGCTGGCCTGGGCCAGGGCTTCGGCGCCTTGCTGAACCCGCAAAGCGGCGCCCCAGAGATCGAGATCCCAACTGAAGTCAAAGGCGCCGCTCCAGTTGTTCACCGGCGTCGGCATGCGAAAGGCTTTTTCCTGGGAATTGCCTTGCCTCTGGAAGCCGGCGCGGGCGCTGATCTCGGGTTCGCCGCGGGCATTGAGGGAGGCCGCGTCGTAACGCGCCGCGAGGACGCGTTGCGCCGCCGCCCGCAGCCCGGGATTGTCCTTCAGGCCGAGCTCGATCAGGCGGCTCAACTCGGGCTCGTGGAAGTCTTGCCACCAGTCGCGATTCATCTCGCCTTCACTTGCGCCGGCCGCAAATTTCTCGGGCAGCGACGGGGCTTGCAGCGGGCTCTTGGTGTCGGGACCGACGGTGCAGGAATTGAGAAGCAGCGCGAGGCAGCAGAAACCCAGGGCTGCCGCCCCGGACCCCGCTCGGGGACGCGTCCCCGAACCCCATTTGGGGCGTCGCTGCGCTCCTGCTGAGGGAACCCGTAGCGCCGGGTTCCCCCAGACCCCTTCCCGACTTTCCGCAGGGACTCCTGTGACCCCTTCAGGGTCGGAAATTACAACTTCTTCTGACCCAGGGTGTCGCCGATGCGGCTCAACCCTGGGCTGGCGTCTCCGACCCGCTTCGGGGTCGTGAAGCATTGGGGTGTTATTGCCACTCCACCTTTCAACCTTTGAACCTTTCAACCTTTCAACCTCGGTTCTCATTTCGCCACCTCGATGCTGACATCGACCTGCTGGCCGGGGCGGACCGGGAATTTCACCGGATCGACGGCGAAGACGAGCTGCAGGACGCGGGTGTCAATGCGTTCGGCGCTGTCGCCGCTGCTATTGCTTTTCGGCACGACGAGGGATTCGATGCGGACGAAGTCGAGCGGGCAGAAAATACTGCGGTTGCCGCGGGCGGTGGCGGTGGCGCGGGCCCCTTCGGCGAGGCGCCAGGCCTCGGACTCGTCGATGTCGACGCGGATGTGCAGCAGACGGGTGTCGCCGAAATACATCAGCGGCTTGCTGACGGGCATCACCGGGGCGAGCTCGCCGGGGTGGGCGTAGACGCGCAGGACCTGACCGGCGAAGGGGGCGCGGATCTCCAGGCGTTCGAGGTCGGTGGTGGCGGCGGCGAGCTCGGCTTCGGCGGCGGCGGCCTTGGCCCGGCTCGATTCGAGCGCGGCGCGGGCCTGGCTCAAGCGGCTCGTGCTGATCTCGAGATCGGGCTTCCAGGCCCCGGCCTGAAGGAGCTTGAGACGGGCTCCAGCTTCTTCTGCGCGGGCGCTGGTCGCGGCGGCGGCGTGGCGACGCTGCGCCAATTCATCGGCGGCGACGGCGCGGGCGTCTTTCACCGCTTCCAGCCGCGCCAGGCGTTGGGCTTGGTCGGCGGCTTCCGCTTCGGCGGCTTTCACCTGAGCTGAAGCGGCGGGCAGCTCTTCGCTCCGCGGCAAGGCGTTTTGGCGGCGCAATTCCGCCTCGGCGGTGGCGAGCGCGGTTTCGGCCTCGCTGACAGCGGCACGGCTCACCGCGACTTGGGCTTGCGCCTTTTTCACTGCAGCGGCTTCGCGGCGGGAATCGAGGCGGAGCAGCGGGGCTCCGGCTTCGACCCGGTCACCGGCTTTAACCAGGATTTCGCTGATCAAGCCCGCGATCGGTGAGGCAATGGCCACGGCTTCGGAAGCCGGCTCGACCATGCCGGTGCCGGCGACAAAATTGACATAAGGAGCGGCCGGCGGCGGCGCACTGGGTGGCGGCGGCGGCAGAACTTCTTTTTTGCTTGAGCTGATCAAGGCGAAGCTGACGCCAGCGAGGGCGAGCAGCGGCAGTGCGATGCGGAGAAACATGGGAGCTCCAAAGTTTAAGGTTTAAAGTTTAAAGTTTAAAGTTGAGGGCTGTGTCCCAGTCGTGTCCCAGTGGAAATGCTTTCCACCCGTCCGTCCGACAGCGTCGCGGTGATGTCGGCGTGGTGGAGGATGCGGGCGTCGTGGGTTACGATGATCAGGCTGCGGCCGTCGCGCAGGGCTTGTTCGCGGAGGATGGTCATCACCTGTTCGCCGGTCTTGTGGTCGAGGGCGCTGGTCGGTTCGTCGCAGACGATGAGGTCGGGCTGGTGGATGAGGGCACGGGCGATGGCGACGCGTTGCTGTTGACCGCCGGACATGTCGCGGGGGGATTTGCCGCGTTGTTCGGCGAGGCCGACGCGTTCGAGCAGCTCTTCGGCGTGTTGAATCGCAAGCTTGTGTTCCATGCCGTTAAGGATCGCCGGGACGCTGACATTTTCGGCGGCGCTGAGGGCGGGAATGAGGTTGAAGGACTGGAAGACGAAGCCGATGCGACGACGGCGGAAAAGGGTGCGCCCGGCTTCGTCCATCTTGTCGAGATCTTCATCCAGAACCCGGATGGATCCGCTGTCGTGATTGAGGATGCCGGCGATCACCGACAGGAGGGTGGTCTTGCCGCATCCCGAGGGGCCGACCAGCATGGTCAGCGAGCCGCGCGGGATGTCGAGGTCGATGCCGCGCAGGGCATGGGTTTCCACCCCGCCGCTGCGGAAGATCTTGGTCAGACCGTTGATTTGGAGGGCGTGTTGCATGGGGACCTGAGGGAGTGAGTTAAGAATTAAGAATTAAGAATTAAGAATTAAGAATTAAGAATTAAGAATTAGAAAGAATCAGGATTTGTCGATGGGCTCGGGAATCAGCTTGGTGTTGTTGATGGCCATGATTAGGCCGAGAATGATGATCAGGACGGGGATTTCGAATTCGACCTGGATGATGGAGTTGTATCGAAGTAGCGAGAAGCCAGCGCCGATGATCAGCATGGAGCCCAAAACGAAGGTCGATTTGGAGAAGCCCAGATAGGTAAAAATCAGGCTGCCCGCTCCCAGAAGACTGATAGTCCAAAGCATTTGGCCAATGTCAAAAAACTTCATCTGAGCTAAGAGCCAGAAAATACCGAAGAGGGGATCATGAGAGGGCCAATGAACTTTTTCATGTTGTGGGCTCCAGTTGTTGCTTGTTGCTCAATTCTTAATTCTTAATTCGTAATTCTTAATTGCGGAAGACCACCGCCGCTTCCAGCTTCAAGACGCTGCGGAGGGAGAGGGCGGCGGCGATGGTGACGATGAGGAAGATGGCGCTGGCGCTGGCGAGGAGGAGCCAGGGAGGCATGAGAAAGCCGAGGTCGCCGCGGGAGGCTTTGACACCGATGAGCCCAAAGATCGAGGCGGCTCCGATGCCGAGACCGTAGCCGAGGGAGCCGACGGTGGCTGCTTGGATCATCACCATCTTCACCAGGGTGAGGCGGGAAGCGCCCATCGCCTTGAGGGCGCCGAAATACTTCAGGTTGTCCTGGGTGAACTGCAGGAAGAGCATGCCGGCGATGGCGGTGCCGACGATGAAGCCGAGGACCACGGCGGTTCCGAAGTTGATGGCGATGCCGGTGTTGAAGATGAAGAAGTTCGAGCATTCGACGGCGAAATCCTCGCGGGTCTCAGCCTTGAGCCCGGTGTTCTTTTCAATGCGGGCGCAAAGCTCCGGGATGTCGGCCCCCGGCTTCGGTTCGACCAGGATGTAGGACAGACTGCGTCGCACCGAAGGGGCCCAGCTTTTGGCCCGCGCTGCGGTGGTGTAGACGTAGGAGCCGAAGAAGATCGCCTTCTTCGATTTGACGAAGCCGGCGACGACGGCGCGGTGATCGTTGATCTCGAAGCTGTCGCCGATCTTCAGATCGCGTCCGGCCCGGGCGAACTTCGCCGCGCCGGTGACATCGAGAAAGACCGCGCCATCCTGGCGCAGGTCTTCGACTCGCCCTTCGACCACCGGGGGCAGCCCGGTCCAGCTCTGGTCGTCGATGCCGATCAGCAGGCAGGCGCGACGCAGGCCACCGCCGAGGTTGCATTCGAGAGGAGTCCGCAAATGCTCCACCGCCCAGGCGACTCCTTGGACGCCGCGGACGCGGTCGAGAGCGGTGTCGTTCATCGCCCGGACGCCACTGATGTCGATCGATTCTTGGGCCGGATCCATGACCCAGACCTTCGCCGTCGGGGCGTCGTCGACGGCTCCGTGGGCGAAGCTCAGCAGGCCGAGGAAGATCGCCATCTGCTGGGTGATGATCAGGGCGGCGAAGCCAATGCCGAGGACTAGTCCGAGGAAGCGGATGCGGTCGGCGAAGAGCATCTTGAGAGCGTAGGAATTCATCGAGAACCGCCAGGGGAGTGAGGGAGTGAGGGAGTGAGGGAGTGAGGCTTGATGGCGAAGCCGGTGAGCAGGGTGTCGAGCATCAAGGCGCTGCGCTGGTCGAAGTCGCGCCAAGGGAGCCAGGGGTCGTTGCGTTTGTCGAGCTCGAGGGCGACGACGCCGTGGAGTCCGGCCCAGAGGACCTGGGCGAGGAGATGGGCGTCCGAATCGCGGCGCAGCTGACCTTCCTCCTGGGCCGAGGCGATGGTGGCGGCGAGGAGGGCATAGCCGTCCTTGCTCGGATCGCCGTGGATGTCGCTGTGATTGGCCTTGAGGGACTGCGCCTGATCGTTGCTCATCGGTGTCATGAAGAGGAGCCGGTAGTGGTGCGGCTGGCGTTGCGCGAAGCGCAAATAAGCGGCGCAGAGAGCCCGCAGACGCTTGAGCGCGTCGCCGCCTTGCAGAGCGGCGAGGAAGTCGGCCTGCAGCTCCTGGAAGTCGTGGTGGCAGATCTGGTTGATCAACTCCTCCTTGTCGCGGAAATGGCGATACAAGGCGGTGGCGCTGCAGCCGAGCTCGGTGGCGATGCGGCGCATGGTCACCCGCTCCATGCCCTCCGAGATGAAGAGACGGCGGGCGACATCGAGGATTCCCTCGCGCAGATTTTCTGTTGGTTTGGAACTCACAAAGACTCCAGTTAACGGCGTTAACACGGAGCCTAGTTAACGCCGTTAACTCGACACGTCAAGGGCGGGATGACAAGAAAGCTCGTTAAGGGAGGGAGTGAGGGAGTGAGGGAGTGAGGGAGTGAGGGAGTGAGGGAGTGAGGGAGTGAGGGAGTGAGGGAGTGAGG
>CAMCSH010000186.1 GCA_945877655.1 Lentisphaera araneosa HTCC2155
GGCGATGCGCCAACCCTTCGCTTTGTGCCTCAACCCCTTTGGGGTAAACGGTGCATCAGCAGAGTCAAAAACCCCCTGTCAAGGAACTTCCCCGAAAAGCCAGTCACAAGAATTGGCACTCGGGCCGGGGTCGGATATTGTCATCGGCACACTCTCCGAGTCACCCCAGAACCTAAGGAAGACACCATGGCCCTCGTCCCGACCCGCATCCTTCTCGACCACGCCGCCGAACACGGCTACGGCCTCGTCGCTCTCAACGTCAACAACATGGAACAGATCCAGTCGATCATGATGGCCGCCGCCGAGACCGACTCGCCGGTCATCATCCAGGCTTCGCGCGGTGCCCGTGCCTACGCCCAGAACAACTACCTGCGCCACCTCATGCTCGCCGCCGCCGAGCTCTACCCCCAGATCCCCATCGCCATGCACCTCGACCACGGCAACGGCGTCGACACCTGCGTCAGCGCCATCAACGACGGCTTCACCTCGGTCATGATGGACGGCTCGCTCCATGAAGACGGCAAGACCCCCGCCGACTACGAATACAACGTCAAAGTCACCCGTGCCGTCGTCGACGCCGCCCACGCCAAAGGCGTCTCGGTCGAAGGCGAACTCGGCTGCCTCGGCTCGCTCGAACACGGCGAAGGCGAACAGGAAGACGGCCACGGCGCGGTCGGCAAACTCTGCCACGCCCAGCTCCTCACCGACCCCGATCAGGCCGCCGACTTCGTCGCCCGCACCAAGCTCGACTCGCTCGCCGTCGCCATCGGCACCTCGCACGGCGCCTACAAATTCTCCAAGAAACCCGACGGCGCCGTTCTCTCGATCGACACCATCGCCCAGATCCACAAAAAACTCCCCAACACCCACTTGGTCATGCACGGCGCCTCCTCGGTTCCCCAGGAGCTGCAAGACCTGATCAACAAGTACGGCGGCAAGATGAAGCCCACCTGGGGCACCCCGGTCGAAGAGATCCAGAAAGCGATCAAGATCGGCGTCCGCAAGATCAACGTCGACACCGACAACCGCATGGCGATCACCGCCGCCATCCGTAAAGTCCTCTCCGAAGGCCCCGAGAAGTTCGACCCCCGCGAATACCTCAAGCCCTCGCGCGACGCCATGAAAGACATCTGCAAGCTCCGCATGACCCAGTTCGGCCAAGCCGGCCAGGCTTCGAAGATCCGTCAGCAGACCCTCGCCGATCTCGCCCGCTTCTACTCGAACGGCGGCCTCTAAGCCAGCGTTCGCGTCGATCGCAAAAAACCCCCGCGCCGCAAGGCCGGGGGTTTTTCTCGTCTTGTTCTTGGTCACAATTTGAATGCCGATACCCTTCTGAAATCCTTCGTTCCCCAGTCGTGTCCCAACTGTGTCCCAGTTTGTTTCAGACTTCCTGACCCGCCGCACGACAGAATTGGGAAGCCACTGGCATCCTTGGTTTTACCCCGAAGGGGTTGCATCTGCCAGCCCGGGGTTGCGACGAGGAACGAGGAGCTACCCCGGGGGCTTGCCAGTGTCCTCAAACCCCAACGGTGTTTCGGCCCGCTGGTGCTCCCCGGCCGCACGGAACGAGACGAAACCCCCTTGGGGTTTGGAATCAAAATCGTCTCCTCCCAGGGTAGGCGATGCGCCAACCCTGGGCTGGAGGACGTAACCCCCTTGGGGTTGAGCATCGAGCAGGTGCCACCGGCTTCCCAATAATCTCCTGCTGCGGGTCAGGAAGTCTGAGTTTAAAACGATAAGGCCCGCGGTCCCATCTGGGGACCGCGGGCCACTTCTTGCCGAAGTGATTCAGGACGCCGCGAGAGCTTCAGTCTCTTTGCTGCGCAGCTGCTTGACCACGACAAGTAACCAGGTCAGGCTGATCAAGGTCAGAAGACCGAGAACCAGGAAGGCCGACTGACGGATGCCGCTGCTGCTTTCGATCATGCCGAAGAGAGGCATCATGACGAAGCCGCCGAGGGCACCGAGCGTGCCGACCAAGCCGCCGACCGCACCGACGTCTTTCGGGAAGTAGTCGGGGATGTAGCGGTAGACCGAGGCCTTGCCGACGCCCATGCCGACGCCGACGAGGACCACGAGGGCAGTGAAGAGTTCGATCGACAGCTTAAAGGTGGGGCCGTTCATGCTCAAGGGAACGCAGAGGAGGAGCATACCAATCATGACCGCGAGGGTTACCGGGCGGGCGCCGAATTTATCCGACAGGTAGCCGCCGAGAGGACGCAGAAGGCTGGCGGGGAAGATGAAGAGGCAGGTCAGAAAGCCGGCTTTGGCGAGGGTGATGCCGTAAACGTCGGTGTAGTACATCGGCAACCAGAGCGAGAAAGAGACATAGGCGCCGAAGACGACGATGTAGTAGAGACCGAAGCGCCAGACGCGGACTTCACGCAGGGGAGTCAGCATGGCGGCGGTGGTCCGGCCTTGGCCAGGGCAGCGCTCGGGTTTGGGGCTGAAGAAGAAAACCAAAGCAGCCGTGATGACCAAAAGAATGGCGTAAATCACCGGGATACCGCGCCAGCCGCCGGGGATCAAGCCGTTTAACAGGCCGGTGGCAGGCAAAGAAAGAATCAGCGCGGGGGCAAAAACCTTAGTCACCGAGGCGCCGACGTTGCCAGCTCCGAAAGTGCCGAGGGCAGTGCCCTGGGTTTCTTTGCTGAACCAGGCCGAGTTCCAGGCGATACCGACCGAGAAGCTGTTGCCGGCGATGCCGAAAAGAGCGGCGCAGATCAGCAGCTCCGTGTAGGTCGTGCAAAACGACACCATGGCGCAGGGAATAGCGGTCCAGAGCAGAAGGCCGACCATGACGTTGCGGCCGCCGATACGGTCGGTCAGAATGCCGAAAGGAAGCCGTAGTAAAGCCCCCATCAGGACGGCGGTGCCGCCAAGCCAGTAGATCTGACTCTTGTCCAGATGGAAGTCCTTGCCGATCGGCTTGCCGAGAATGCCGAACATTAGCCAGACTGCGAAGAGTACCGTGAAGGCTAGAGTCGATAGGACTAGAACTCTCATTTGTGGTTTCATGTCAATGTTTCTCCTTTTTGTTTCTCAAGTTCATCATCGTCATCTTTCGTGACGATGAAATCATAATCCGTCTATAATCGTAGGTCAACATACAATTCATCCTATTTGTGGCATAAACCATGAATATTTACAGTTTCAGCTTGGAAATTGCATTCGTTGCAATTTTGTATCTGTTGTTGCGACATCAACCAAAATCGTAACAAAAACAAGGCAACCAAACTGGAGCATTGCATGAAACATAAATCATTAGCCATCAAGTTTTTAAGCTTTCTGACCCCGGCCCTTGCCGCTTCGGCGCAAGCGCCCGCGGTCGCTCCCGCCGCCGATCCGGCCAAGGCCCCGGTGCCGGCCAAATCGGCTGAGGCTAAGGCCGCGCCGCAGAAGGCCGAGAACTTCCAGGAGATGTTCACCAAGGGCCAGGCCGATGGCCAGATCCGCCTGCGCTACGAATATGTCGACCTGGAAAACGCCACGCCGCACTCCTGGGCCGCAATGGCCCGCCTGCGCCTCGGCTTCCGCACTGCCGAAATCGGCGGCCTGAGCTTCTACGCCCAAGCCCAAGCCAACGTCACGCCGTGGAATGACTACGCTGACAACAAGGAACGCACCAACCGCCGCGACGTCATCGCCGATCCCGATGGCTTCCGCCTCCACCAAGCCTACGCCGACATGAAATGGATTCCCGACACCTTGGTCCGGGTCGGACGTCAAGAAATCAACCTCGACGACCAGCGCTTCATCGGCTCCGTCGACTGGCGTCAAAACGCCCAGTCCTTCGACGGCATTCTGGTGCAGAACAAATCGATCGACAAGCTTACCTTGACCGCCGCATACCTGACCGAGATCGAGACGATTCTGCTCAAGCCCACCGAGCACCTCAAGCGCGGCAGCAACGAGCTCAACAGCCTCGGCATCCTCCATGCCCGCTACAACTACGCCGGCAAGCACAACATCTCGGCCTTCGCCTACCTGCTCGACTGCGATGCCGACAACACGACCAAAGCGGTCAACGGCGAGCGCATCGAGCGCGACAACATCACCGAAGGACTGCGCCTCGACGGCAGCTTCGACGTCGACGCCAAAAACGCCATCAACTACGACGTCACCGGCGCCCTGCAGCAGGACTTCAATGGCGGCAACGGCGGCCATAGCGGCGAATTCCTGTCGGCCTACCTGGCCTACGAGATCGAGAAGAAATACAGCCTCGGCGGCGGCTACTCGTACATCTCCGGCGCCGAAGATTCGGGAGCCAACTACGGCTTCGACACCCTCGCCGGCACGGCGCACAAGTTCAACGGCTGGGCCGACCTCTTCACCGGCACCAACGGCGGCGCCTGGAAGGTCGGTCTGCAGGATCTGTGGATCGACGCTTCCGTAAAGGTCGACGACGTCGGCAAGTTCACCGCCGCCTACCACTGGTTCTACACCGCCAATGACTTCAGCGGTGCGAAGGACTTCGACGGCCATCTCGGCGACGAGATCGACCTGATGTGGTCGCGCGACTTCGTCATCTTCGGCCAGAAGATCAACGCCTTGGCCAAGTACGGTTACTACTTCGCCGACGAAGCCACCGGCAACACCACCAGCGACAAACAAATCGTCTGGGCCCAGCTCGAATACAAGTTCTGAGTTCAAACTGGGACACAGTTGGGGAGCTAAGTTAAGAAATAGCGCCGCCGCCGGGGATTCCGGCGGCGGCGATTTTGTCGAAACGGCCGCCGCGTATCCAAGATAGCCAATTTTGCTCTTGTTCATTCGTTCGACCCCTTGCGGGTCGCCCATGGTAGCCCAGGGTCGCTTCGACCCTGGGTTTGTGTTTGAAATGTACTCCCGACCCCTCGCGGGTCGCACAGAGTTCGAGCTAACGCAAAGCGACCCGATGCGGGTCGGCGGAATGCGGGGATCGCAAACCCAGGGTCATCGCCGATGCGGCTCGACCGCTGGGCTACCATGTACGACCCGCAAGGGGTCGAGCTACAGGACGACGAGTGTAAAACCTTGCGCGGGGGTTCACTGCATGTTGAATGAGGCGTCTTGAATACACGTGTGAAACGGCCGCCGGCAGTCAACGTCCGCAGGTCTGCCGCCACGGGCAGCCGAGACACTTGTCGAGCTCGGCGCAAAGCGGATAATCGGCTTCATCATTGGAGAGAAACAAGGGCGCGCCGACCAAAACCCGTTCGCGGATTTGCTGCGCCGCTTCGGAGCTGCTGCCGCACCATTCGAGGCGGCCAGTTTCCAGATCGAACCAGGCGAGCTCGGCTTCGCCGAAGCGGGCCAGGCCCTTCGTCGCCGCCCACAGCTCGGCCAGAGCGAGTCGCCAACGATGCGGACCGCCGCAACCGACCTGCAAGAGCTTCCACTTGCCTTGCCCGGCCCAACGGCCGTCGAGGCGGCTGAAGGCGCTGAATTCGCCCACCGGAATGGCGATTTGCTCCTGCCGCAAAAAACGCCCCGGCGGCAAAAGCCGAAGCTGCGCCAGATCGGCCGAATCGCTCAGAGCCTCCAAGGCGTCGCCGCTCTCTTCCAGCAAAACTTCGGCCCATTCAGACGCTGCCGTCGCGCTGGTTATCGCGGCCGCTTGACGAAAGATCGCCTGGCGACAGACCTGCCGGACTTGCCAAGCTTCCGCGTCGTCCAAATGAGCGTAGAACGCCGCCCGCAAGCCATCCTCGCGAAGTCGCCGGATCTCCGGCGAATCGAGCTTTTTCAGGGGCAAAGAAACGCGGCCCCAAGGATCTCGGGGGCCGCGGTAGCGCAACCAATAGGCGCGAGGGCAAAAGCGAAACAGCAGGTCGCGGGAGAGCGACCAGGAGTCGGGAGACATTAGGGACCGGCACTCGAGATGTCGTCGCTTGGAACGGCGGCCGTGGGCGCGGCATATGTTGGGCCGACAGTTGAAGCGCTAGAAGAGTTTAATGGCGCTCCTGTGTCAGTTGACAAAGTGTTATTTTTACCTTCAGGTCCTAATGAGTAAATGTAGAAAGTGTTGTCGGTTGAATTGTAAACATAGCGCAAATAGTTTCCCCAATAGTCTTCGACATAAAGTGTATTTTTCTGTGTTAATTCTAGGGCCGTATAGTCTATAAAATATTTAGAAGAACTGCTTGCGGCAAGGCCATTATCATTTCTCATGCTATCGGCGTAGGCAAAAGCTCCAGTTGCCAACTGAGGATAGGTTCCGTACCTGTCTCTATACATTTCAACGGCTGCTGCTAAGCCTCTCACCGCTAGCTTGGTGGACTTCTTGGCGTTGTTCTGCAGCACCTTGTTGACACCGGCGGCGCCGAGGCCCATGAGGATGAGAAGGATGCAGATGACGACCAGCATCTCGATCAGGGTGAAGGTTGAACGGCGCATAAGAGCGGATCCTTCTTGGGTGGGGTGGACGAAGTCGGTGATCCCTCTTAATTAGGGGTCTGTAAGCAACATACACCGGAACTAGATTTATGGAAAGCTTTCACGCCTTGGTGGTTTTAAATTTGCTGCCGGGCATCGGCCCGATCCGCATCCGCGCCCTCGAAGAGGAGTTCGGCTCGCTCTCCTCAGTATTCCTCCGTAGCCGCGGTGAACTGGCGCGAGTGCCCGGCATCGGCGACAAGCTGGCGCAGCAGATCGTCGATTGGCAGCAGTTCTGCGACCTAAAGTCTGAGCTCAGCGCCTGCAGTGACGCCGGGGTCAAGATCATCACCTTCCAGGATCCCGACTACCCGCCGCTGCTAAAAGAATTGCGCGACGCCCCGGTCATCCTCTACGTCATCGGCGACAGCGCTTGCCTGCGCGAAGCGGAGAAAACCGTCGCCGTGGTCGGCACCCGCCACCCCAGCCGCTACGGCGAACAGATGAGCCGCAAGCTCTGCGCCGAAGCCGTCGCCGGCGGCTGGACCGTGGTCAGCGGCCTGGCGCAAGGAATCGACACCTGCGCTCACAAAGCCACCCTCGACGAAGGCGGCAAGACCATCGCCGTCCTCGGTGGCGGCGTTGGCCGGATTTTCCCCTTCGAGAACGTCGCCCTCGCCCGCCGCATCGCCGATTCCGGCGGCGCCGTGATCAGCGAATTCCCCTTGCTTGCGGCCCCCGCAAAACACACCTTCCCGATGCGCAACCGCATCGTCGCCGGCATGACCCGGGCCACCCTCTGCGTCGAAGCTGGCACCGGCAGCGGCTCGCTGATCACCTGCAACCTCGCCCTCGAACAGGGCCGCAGCGTCCTCGCGGTGCCGGGTCAGGTGACCTCGCCGCAATCCCGCGGCTGCCACTCGCTGCTCCGCGACGGCGCTCGCCTGTGCGAGAATTTCGACGACGTCATCGACGAGCTCAGCTTCCTCCCTGGCATCAAGCGGGTGAAAAATGTCGCTGCTGCGCCGAGCGCAAAAGCTTCAGCCCAAGCCCTGCGCCAGCCCGAGCTCTTCCCGGTCGTCCAGCTCAGCCCGCTGGAGCTGAAGATTCTCGACACCCTGAGCCGCGGCGACGCCACCGCCGACACCTTGCAAGACGAGACTGGCGAGACTCCCGGCAAGCTTTTCGCCGCTTTGCTGGAGATGGAATTGCGCGGCCAGGTCAAACCTCTTCCCGGACGCCGCTTCACCGCCTGCGTTTGAGCGCAAAGCCGAGCTTTGTGGGCTTGAATGTGGCTTGATCGACCCGATCGAGTGAGCTCTGTTTTGCCTGAGCCACCCGGCGCCAGCAAGCCGGCGGGACGCCAGCGATCCAGTAGGAGAACGCCCATCTCGTTCTATCCTTTCCCTCCCAAGTTCTCTGGGAGCACCGGCTGCCAGCCGGTTTGTTCCGTCGTTTATGCCCCGCTGGGGCAAGAAGGCGCCAGAAAATCAAAGCGCACTTGAACTCGACGCTCGGATCGAGTGAGCTCCCGCAACTCTCTTAATGCCGGGCACTTTTTCCTTTCCCGAGTGTCTCAAGCTCCACCAAACTCGGAGCCCCGCATGATGAAATGGACTCTCTCCCTGATGCTCCTCGCCAGCCTTCTCTTCGGCTGCGCCACGACGTCGCCAAACCCGAAGCCTAGCCCCAACATCGTCGTCATCTACATGGATGACCTCGGCTACGGCGACATCGGGCCCTTCGGTGCCCAAGGCTACGCCACGCCGCATCTCGATCAGATCGCCAAGGAAGGGACGAAATTCACCAGCTTCTATTCGGCCCAAGCGGTGTGCTCCGCCAGCCGCTGCGCCTTGATGACCGGCTGCTACCCCAACCGCGTCGGCCTCGCCGGAGCTCTTGGTCCCCACAGCAAAATCGGCCTCGCCACCGAGGAGACCACCCTCGCCGAGATCTGCAAGCAGAAGAACTACGCCACTGGCATCTT
>CAMCSH010000187.1 GCA_945877655.1 Lentisphaera araneosa HTCC2155
CTGCCCATTCCCCGCATCCTTCATCCTTGGCCCAGTGTGCGCTTCATCGCCAAACACCCAAGGTGGGAGCCCGGTGCGCGAATCGCGCCCGCCGGGATCTGTGCGGGGGGCTCCCAGCAATGAGAGTCCCTACCGCGATACAACAGCAACAAGAGACGAATCTAAGAGTATCTCTCAAGGCCGGCGAAGGTGACTGCCGAACCTTTTCTGAATAGTCGTTAGTTGTTGCTGTTGAAGCTAATCCTTTCAACCTTTGAACCTTTCAACCTTTCAACTGCGGTTTTTAGGTTCAGGCACTCTGTCCGTAATTCTTTCGCGGCTTCGCGCCTTCGCGTGGGCAAACGCCGACATGTTTTCTGATTTCCGTGGCAGCAGCCTTGCTATTTCCCCGGTCGAGAGACTAAAATCAGAGAAGTCCTTGGATTTTCACCACCAACACAAGCGGAGTTCCCCTCATGGCCCTGAATCCCCTCGCCGGCAAAAAAGCCACCGCCGCCATCCTCACCGACATTCCTGCCCTGCGCCGCGCCTACTGGGAGATCAAGACCGGGCTTGAACCCGTCGCCTTCGGCACCAGCGGCCACCGCGGCTGCTCGCTGAAAAGCTCCTTCAACGAAGCCCACATCCTCGCCACCACCCAGGCGATCTGCGAATACCGCAAAGCCGAGGGCATCAACGGCCCGCTCTTCCTCGGCAAGGACTCGCACGCCCTCTCCGAAGACGCCTTCCAATCCGCCCTCGAAGTCCTCGCCGCCAACAGCGTCGAAGTCCGCTGGGAAAAAGGCTACACTCCCACCCCCGCCATCTCGCACGCCATCCTCTGCGCCAACCGCAACAAAAGCACCGGCCTCGCCGACGGCATCGTCATCACCCCGTCGCACAACCCGCCCCAGGACGGCGGCTTCAAATACAACCCGGTCAACGGCGGCCCGGCCGACACCGGCATCACCGGATGGGTCGAAAACCGCGCCAACGCCATCATCGCCGCCGGGCTCAAGGAAGTGAAGCGCCTGCCCTACGCCGAAGCCCTCAAGGCCGCCTGCGTCAAAATGCACGATTTCCTCGGCAACTACGTCGCCGACCTCGGCTCGGTGATCGACATGGCCGCCATCGCCAAGGCCGGCGTCAAGATCGGTGTCGACCCCCTCGGCGGCGCCGCCGTCGACTACTGGCCCGCCATCGCCAAGGCCTACGGACTCAAACTCGAAGTGGTCAATCCCGTCGTCGATCCCGCCTTCGCCTTCATGTGCGTCGACCACGACGGCAAGATCCGGATGGACTGCTCCTCGCCCTACGCCATGGCCGGCCTGGTCGCGATGAAGGACAAGTTCGACATCGCCTTCGCCAACGACCCCGACGCCGACCGCCACGGCATCGTCAGCCGCAGCCACGGCCTGATGAATCCTAACGCCTATCTGGCAGTGGCGATCCAATACCTCTTCTCGCATCGCCCCCTGTGGCCGAAATCTGCCCGCATCGGCAAGACCCTGGTCAGCTCGGCGATGATCGACCGCGTCGCCTCCGACATCGGCCGCGAGGTCTGCGAAGTTCCGGTCGGATTCAAGTGGTTCGTCGACGGCCTGGTGAGCGGCTCTCTCGGCTTCGGCGGCGAAGAATCCGCTGGCGGATCTTTCCTGCGCAAGGACGGCACGGTGTGGACCACCGACAAAGACGGCCTGATCCTCTGCCTGCTCGCGGCCGAGATCATCGCGGTCACCGGCAAGGATCCCGGCCAGCACTACGCCGAGCTTGAGCAGCGCCACGGCGTCTCCTACTACGCCCGTCGCGACGCAGCTTGTTCCTCGACCGACAAATCGAAGCTGAAAAAGCTGTCGCCCGAGAAGATCACCGCCGCGACTCTCGCCGGCGATGCGGTGACCGCAAAAATGAGCCGTGCTCCCGGCAACAACGAAGAGATCGGCGGCGTCAAGGTCGCCACCGCCCGCGGCTGGTTCGCCGCCCGTCCCTCCGGCACCGAAGACGTCTACAAGATCTACGCCGAATCCTTCGTCGGCGCCGAGCACCTGGCTCGTCTGCAGACCGAGGCGCAGGAGATCGTCGACGGGGCGCTGAAGGGGTGAGAACGTAACCCACATGACAACCACCCCCACAATCCGTCGCCAGCCCTATGCGCAGGGATATCAAAAGCGGTCCTTCGGACCGAACAAAGGTGTTCGCGCTAAAGGAGCGCTTTTGACAGCCCAGACCGGAGGTCTGGGGGCGAAACTAAAATATTTTTTCCTCAACCCATCACCTGCACTAGGATCCCCACGATGAGTAAGCAGCTTGACTTGACAAAAAATAATGATGCCCAGATTCTCGAGGCCGGGCGTCGTGCTCGTGCCACTTTCAAGTATTTCTGGCGTGAGTTATCTTGGGAGAGGAGGAGGCTAATCCCTGGCCTCGACATGTATGCAGTGAAACTACCATTCAGCGACAAGCCAAATGATCCCGACGCTTGGGTTGAGCTGATGTGGGTCACTGATTTGGTTTTTGATGGAATACAGATCACTGGCACCCTGTTGAATGCTCCAGACAGACTGAAATCCGTCAAAGAAGGCGACAAGGTCAGTTCCTCCTTCGATCGCGTCTGTGATTGGATGATGGCATCCCGAGGTGTAGTCTTTGGCGCCTTTACCGTCCAGGTCCTCCGAAAGAAAATGAAAAAAATGGAGCGGCAACAGCATGATGAAGCCTGGGGCCTGAAATTCGGCGATCCAGACCAAGTTCGTATCGACATCGAATTCGATGACCCAAAATATCAGGGTGAAGCCAAACCATCCGGCCATGTCGATCACCCGATGTGCCGCAACTGCGCAGCCTCGCTTCACGACAAGTTCCGCAAGCAGCCGACGCTGCTAACCGATCCCGATCCCGCCGGACTGCTGATCATCCATCGCGAAGCCCTCGCCGGCAATCTGGTGGTGATCCAGGCCCTGATCGACGCCGGCGTCGACCCGCTCACTCCGACTCCCGACGGCCGCACGCCCAAGGATCTCGCCGCCAAAATGGGTTGGCGCGAGCTGGCGGCGATGTTACCTCCGGAAACCAATCTCGAAGAAGTCGAAGAAGAGGTTTTTGCTCGAGTCGCAAGCAAGACTGTGTATACGGGGCCGCTCCTTCCCGAGGGCGAGGATTTCGACATTGAAGTCGATCCCGATCGCGTCCGCAAATACGACAGCTACTGGCGCGCCGAAACTCGCTTATTACATGTCATTTCAGCTTCGTTTCTGCTTTTGCTGTGCCTGATCGTCGGTCTCTACTGTAACAGCCATTGGATCATCGCCTCGCTCCTGCTTCTGCCCTTGGCCTTTGCCGGTTTGATGGCTTTCGCCTTCCGCAAAATACGGTTAAAGCGTCCCGATCAGGCCTTCGAGACTTTCGATGGGCGGCTCGC
Organism: Lentisphaera araneosa HTCC2155; assembly: GCA_945877655.1. Lineage (GTDB taxonomy): Bacteria > Verrucomicrobiota > Lentisphaeria > Lentisphaerales > Lentisphaeraceae > CAMCSH01. Next base: position 3,398 of record CAMCSH010000187.1, read on the forward strand.
GCCTGGCCTGATCATCAAGACTTCGCCCTTGACCATCGTCGTTCTCGGCGATCTCCGCAACGATGCGGTGGAACCCCGCTACGGTGTGCAATCGATCGAAATCGAGAATCTGCCGGATCATTCCCTGAAAGTCGGCGAGCGAGTTCCTTGCTGCTTGATCTACGCAGCCGACGAGGATGAAAGTGATTACTGGGGCAATTTCGAGGCGCAACCCGTGTGCTGGGCGACCGACGACCAGGAGAAGCTCGCGGAGTTGAAAGCGGCGATTGCCCCTTGGTTCTGGGAAAAACTCGAAGCCGCCAGTCGACAGCCTTTGGAAAAGTCCCAGACGACCTATCTCTACGATCCCGAGCGGGATCAGATAGAAGCCTGAACCTTGGCGGCTCCTGCAGACCGAGGCGCAGGAGATCGTCGATGGGGCGCTGAGGTGGTGAGTCGTGGCTCGACCATCCCTGGTCGAGATTGGGCGCCTGTGTTCCGCCCGGCGAAGCCACCGGCGGAATAAACTCGAAGAAGGCACCTTTGTTCTCTCTCCAGCGGCGGAGTCCATCATGAGCTCGGAACCCGAAAAAAAAGAAACCCCAGATGTTTCACTGTCGTTGCCGACGGGAGGGACATGGTCTGGGGGCGATGTCAACACCATAGCGTTCTCTCCCGAGACACGCAACAGGGAACTGCAAAGATGAAAAGATTTAGCCCTAGCCATCGGCTGGGATGATCTTGCCGCCAGCTTGAACTAGGCTTCCCGGAACGAATCACCCAATCCCCAAACTCCTAGGAGACACATTATGAGCGAAAGCGATGAAATCTTTGACGGCACCTCGATGCCTCGCCTGCCGGATACAACCGATCTGGATTTCGACGTCGATGCTGCAAGGGTTCGCAAGTACAACAGCTATTGGCGTTGGGAGTATTTGTGGTTTTTCATCAGTTCGGGCGCCTTGCTGGTATTGCTGCCCGTGATTGTCTGGAAATATTCCACAGGCAACTGGTTGTTGGCCACCTTCCTCTTCTTGCCAGTGGCCTTTTTTGCTCGTCTCTTTGTGCCGAATCTTCACAACTTCCGATATCGGCCCGAGCAGATGCTGATGGCTTTCGAAGCTCACCTGTCGCCGGCGCTGATCACCAAGCTCTCGCCACTGACCATCGTCACCCTCACCGATATGCGCGGTGATGCCGACGAGATCCGCTACGGACTGCAAATGGTGGAATCGGTGCAGCTTCCAGGGCACAAGCATGAGGTCGGGGAGTGGATTCCCTGCAGTGTCACCTTCCACCCCGGCGAAGATGACGAATACTGGGGTGACTTCGAGGTTCATCCTCTGTGCTGGGCGACCCCTGATCAGAAAGTCTGGCAAGAAGCAGTCAAACTGATCGATCCGCGTTTGTGGCGGAAGCTGGAGGCCATCAGCGATCAGGCCCCCGATGTGGAAAACACCACCTTCATCTATGATGCTGAGATGGATAGAATTCGGGATTGAACCCAGGTGTGAGAGTGGGCGAAGTTGGAATAGACGCTGGCTAGAGACTTTTGATTCTCAATCTTTCGGCGCTTTGCTCTTCGATTTCCGGCAATAACGGACAATCAAGGCGATGACGCCGATGACGAGGAGAATCAAGGGAAGGAACACCATGATTCCGAAAAATTGCTGTTCGTACTTCTCAGCCAGCGAGGTGTGGCTCATGGCGTAGCCCAGGCCGACGAGGGGCACGATCCAGAGGATCGAGCTGATCAGATTGATGCTGAGGAAGGTGCGCAGAGGAACGCCGGCCACCCCGATCAGGCAGGGATAAACGGTCCGGACAAAGGCGATGTAGCGGGCGCAGATGAGAGTCAGGACGCCGTGTTTGGTCAAGAGCCGGAAGGCGCGGTCCCGATGCTCATCGTCGATATGAGTCATCAGTTTGTGGTAGATCTTGGTGTGGCCAAAGAACTTGCCCTGCATATAGCCGAGCCAGGTGCCAAAAAAGGAACAGGCGATGAGGAGGGGGATGACGATCCACCACAGCAGAACATCCTTGTATACCAGGTAGCCGGTGAGAATCAGGAGACTGTCGCCCGGGAGGAATGCAGTCGGCAGGAAGCCATTTTCCAGAATCATGAAAAGCCCCAGGATGATACAAATGAAGAGAGCTAGACGAGGATCTGACAGGACTCCTTTATCTCCCTCCATCAAGGCATGAATGAGCTTGTAAAATTGATCCAAGACGAGGCTCCGAGAAGTTTGAAATCAAGAAAGTGGGTTTCAATCTATCCCAAAGTCAATCAAACACCAGTCTTTCTGCGCAAAGTAAATCCACAGGGCACGCCCTGCGGGAGGCTGAAATCGCCGCCGCCGAGATAGACACTGCAGCTTTCCTCGCGTAGCTTGCCGGGAAAAACCGGAGCCTAGTCTTTTGTCTGTCATTCCATCAGCTGCCAAACCTGTGAGAGAAAGTGGCATTCGCCGCTTTCTCCGCTATCGGCTGATCTACATCCGCCGGCACCCGGCGCCGCCGGACAAACTCGCCCGCTCCGTCTTCATCGGTATTGTCGCAGCCTTCCTCGTGCCCATCGGCCATCCGATCATGGCGATTTTTCTCGCTTGGTGCGGCCGCTGCAATAAAACCATCGCCTGTTTTGTCACCGTGATCCATATCCCGCCGATGTACCCCGTGACTTGGCCCCTTCAATTCGCCATCGGCGCCGCGCTGGTGCCCGGCACCCCCCAGTGGATCGACATCGAGTCGAAACTCCTGCACCGTCAGTCCCCCTTGCAATTCCTGCAGCAGCTATCGGATATCGGCTTACCTTTTATCACTGCATTCACTCTGGGAGGACTGATCATCGGCGTCGTCATCGGCTCCCTCGGGGCACTCGCCGCCTACCGCTCCGTCACCTCTTACCGTCACCATCGCGAACTCAAGCGCCAGGAGAAACTGCGTGCGCAACTTTGAACCGGTCTTTCTGCCTGAACCCCGCAATCTCTTCGAGAAGGCCGGGCGCATGGTCCGCGGCTACACCATGGCAGCCGGCGACGCCATTCTGATCACCATCGAGGCCTTCAGCTTCGGTCGCCGCTTGCCGCGGCGACGCGCCGAACTGATGCGCCAGATGTACGCCTGCTCGATCAAAAGCTTCTTCATCGCGGCGGTGGTCGCCCTGTGCATGGGGATGATCCTCTCCCGACAGGCCGGCGTCACCTTATCCCGCTTCAACCAGCAGGAGCAAGTCGGCACCTTGGTCATCATCTCCCTCGTCCGCGAGCTCGGCCCGGTGATGACCGCCCTCATTCTCGCAGCCAGCATCGGCTCGGCCTATGCCGCCGAGATCGGCACCATGACCATCTCGGAAGAAGTGTCCGCCCTCAAGGTGATGAGCATCAACCCGGTCGACTACCTCGTTTCCCCTCGCCTCTACGCCGTCCTGATCATGTGCCCGGCCTTGACCATGTTCTCTGAACTGATCGGCGCTTTTGGCGGCATGCTGGTCGCCAAGACCCAGCTCGGCGTCAGCCCCCAGTCCTTCTACAAAAATGCCATCTTGGAACTGGAGCTGCGCGACGTCTACATCGGTCTGCTGAAATCGATCCTCTTCGCCATCGTCATCGTCACCGTCGCCGCCTATCAAGGATTGACCACCACCGACGGCGCCGTCGGCGTCGGCCGCAGCACCCGCCGCGCCGTCGTCATCTCCTTCCTCTACATCATGGTCATCGGCTTCTTCGTCACCTCACTCTTCTACTGAGAGTCCCCATGCTCGAATTCCGCAACATCACCCGCTCCTTCGGCGACCGCGTCGTGCTCGACAAAGTCTCCTTCAACATCAACAAGGGCGAGACCTTTGTCATCGTCGGTCCTTCCGGCACCGGCAAAAGCGTATCGCTGCGGATCATGATCGGCCTTCTGACACCGGATTCCGGCGAGGTCCTGCTCAATGGGCAGGATCTCATCGCCATGGATCCGGAGCAGCGCTCGGCGATGAATTCGCATTTCGGGGTTCTCTTCCAATCGGGCGCCCTGCTCGCCTGGCTCACCGTCGCCCAGAACGTCGCCCTGCCCCTGCTGGAGCGCGGCGTCGACGAGGATGAAGCGGAAGCCCGGACGATGGAAGCGCTGCGCATGGTCAAGCTCGAACACGCCTGCGACCGCAAGCCTTCGGAAATCTCCGGCGGCATGCAGAAACGTGCCGGCCTCGCCCGCGCCATCGTCACCCGCCCCGACGTGATCCTCTACGACGAGCCCACCTCCGGACTCGACCCGGTGATGAGCCGCCACATCGACGCTTTGATCAAAGAACTGCAGCAGCGCCTCGGCGTCACTTCGGTGGTGGTCACCCATGACCTCCACTCCGCCTTCTCCATCGGCGACCGAATCGCCATGTTGTCGGATGGCCACATCATCGCCATGGGCACGCCCGAGGAATTCTGCGCCTCGGATTCCGACATCGTGCAAGGATTCATCAAGGCCCAGTTCTCCGCCGGCTACATCCGCGGCATCAAGATCTGAGCTCCTTTCCGACCTCAGTCTCCAGGAGATTTTTATGCGTCTGCTACTCCTCCTGATCTTCCTCATCGGCATTCGGCCTCAAGCCCTGTCAGCCCAGGAGGCCGATGCCGAAACGGTGCGGCAGCTGGCCAAGCTCTACGGCGACCGGATTCGTGCGCAGCAGAACAAGGACGGCTCGTGGAGCTATCCCGGCCATGCCTCCGGCGCCACCGCCCTGCATCTGCAGGCCCTGCTGGTCAACGGCGCAACCAAGGAAGATCCCGCCGTCGCCGCCGGCCTCAATTACCTGGTCGACAACTTCCCTTCCGACGTCGTCTATGACATCGGCCTCTATGCCTGCGCCCTCAATGCGGCCGATCCGAAGCGCTACCGCAAGGAGATCGAA
>CAMCSH010000188.1 GCA_945877655.1 Lentisphaera araneosa HTCC2155
GCGTGCTCTGCTTCGATTCCGCCGCGATTGCTTCACCTCCCGCCACCAGCTGAAAGCGTCCCGACACCGGGACTCAGGGGCTTGCTATGCCTTGAGCGGGGGCGCGGGCGGTTAAGATGCGGGTAGGGAAAATGATTTGACGTGGCTGATATGGAAGAAGGCGAAGAAGGCGAAGAAGGCGAAGAAGGCGAAGATAATGAGAATATGGAAGAAGGCGAAGAAGGCGAAGAAGGCGAAGATAATGAGAATATGGAAGAAGGCGAAGAAGGCGAAGATAATGAGAATATGGAAGAAGGCGAATGCGAAGAAGGCGACGTCGATGAGAATGAGAATGAGGAAGAGGAAGATGGCGGGAAAGACGCAGAACCGGCCGTGCTTCTAATGACAAATCCTGTTAAGACAGCAGTTTAAATCAATCAAGGGGGGCGATCATGGACAGTGCTGAAAGCAGCTTGCGCATTTCCGCTCCCTCGTGTTTTGATGGCATGTCAAGCATCACCACAATTGCGCCGATTCGTCAACTCACCCAAGGCTTGAGCGAAGGCAGTGAAAGCGCCTTCCTCGAGCTTCATGCTGAGTGGGCTCCGCGACTTTATCTCTACCTCTACACCTGCAGCCGCGGCGACGTCACGGCTGCCTCTGAATGCCTCCAGGACACGATGATTCGGGTCGCTCGTTACGCCCGTCCTTTCGATCATGAAGACGCCTTCTGGAAATGGCTCTGCCTGCTGGCCCGTCAGACACTGGTCAACCGCTGGAAAGCCAATCGCCGCTACGTCCCGCTCGACAACGATGAGCGAGTAGTTCCATCTCGGGCTCTGCCGCCGGATCTGGCGGACGCCTTGCAGCGGGCTCTTGGCGAACTCAACGAGAGCGAAACAGCCATGCTTCGAGATTATTACTGGGAAGATGACAGCCAAGATCAGATCGGCGAAAAGATGGGCCTCAGCCGCAAGGCGGTGGAATCCCGTCTGGCTCGTCTGCGTGATCGGCTGAAGATCAAAATCAGGGAGATCCTGCAATCATGAACGACCGCAATCCCAAGGCCGAAGAGGCCCTTTTCGACGACCTGCTTAAAGACGAAGTCGCCGCAGCTCTGGTTGCCTCGCGCCAGGCCGGATTAGGCGAATTGCGTCGCCGCCGCTGGAGCCGGAGTTTGACCCTGGTCCTGGCCGTCGCCGCCGCTTTGGTTCTGGCCATCGGGATCCCATGGCAGAACCGCGCCAAACCGCTAGAGCCGCAGATCGCCTCGATTGCGGTCATCGCAAAACCGCAGGTCAAAACTCCGGTCAGCATCAAAATGGTGAACCCGGTGATGAACATGGTCCGGATCGAGCGCCAGGGTTTCCTGGTGCCGGTGAAGATCACCAGCACCTCGGAGCTGGTTTCCTGCAAGCAGCTCAGCCAAGCACATGGCGTGCGTCCTCGCGCCCTGCCCTTGCCGGTTGCCAAGGCTCCGAAGAAAAACCATTCCTGAAGAGCGGCTTCCGACGCCTCAACCGCTCAGACGCGAGTCGTCTGGGCGGTTTCGATTTCGAGGGTGATCGGGCAGTGGTCGGAGCCGAGAACACCGGGCAGGATGCCGGCGCTTTTGAGACGCGATTGATGCTCCGTCGAGACGACGAAGTAGTCGATGCGCCAACCGACGTTGCGCTCGCGCGAACCGGCCCGGTTCGACCACCAGGAATATTGACCCGGCGATTGGTTGAACAGACGAAAACTGTCGACGTAGCCTTCGGCGAGAAGCTTGTCGAACCAGCGGCGCTCGGCCAGTGAATAGCCGGGATTCTCCTGGTTCTCTTTCGGGCGAGCGAGATCGATCGGCTGGTGCGCGACGTTGAAGTCGCCACAGAGAATGCGCATCTTGTCGCCGCAGTTCTTCTTCAGGAAGGCGAGCACGGCATCGCCGAAAGCGAGGCGGTGGTCGATGCGCCGCAGCTCTTCCTGGGAGTTGGGGAAGTAGATGCTGAAGAGATGGAAATCTTCGTATTCAGCCCAGAGGAAACGTCCCTCGTTGTCGAGCTCCGGAATGCCGAGGCCGCGCTGCACCTTGATCGGCTTGAGACCGCTGTAAATGGCGGTGCCGGAGTAGCCCTTTTTATCCGCCCAGGCCCAGTGCGAGCTGTAGCCGGGAGGATTGAGCAGGGCTTCGCTGAGCTGACTCGGTTCGGCCTTGGTTTCCTGCAGGCAGAGGGCGTCGCACTGAAAGCCCCGGAAAATATCGAGAAAACCTTTCTTCTCGACGGCGCGGATGCCGTTGAGATTCCAACACACCAATTTGGCGCTCGGCATAAAGCAACTCCATATCAGGATTTTTTGACGAATTCCGACTTCAGTTTCATCGCACCGATGCCGTCGATCTTGCAGTCGATGTCGTGGTCGCCGCCGACGAGACGGATGTTCTTGACCTTGGTGCCTTGCTTCACCACCAGTGAGCTGCCGCGGACCTTGAGATCCTTGATCACAGTGATCGAGTCGCCATCGGCGAGGACATTGCCGAAGGCGTCTTTGATGACGCCATCGTTGACCACTTCCTCAGTAGTTGCCACCACAGCCTTCGGATCCCATTCGTGGCCGCAATCCGGGCAGATCAGATTTTTGCCGTCTTCGTAGGCGTATTCGGAGGCGCATTTGGGGCAGTGAGGAGTTTCGCTCATGAGGGGACCTTCGGTTTTCGGCTGGTGAGGCGGCGAAGTTATGGCGGCGGGGACGGAAGGCAAGAGCTCTGCGGCCTGCCTCGGTAGAGAAATTCCGCCCCGGCAATTCCGGCGGCGGCAGCAAGCAGTCCGACGAAGATGTCGATGGGTCGATGCTGCCAGGTGAAGGCGATGGAGGGCATACTCAAGATCAGCAGGAAGGCCAAAGGCCAGCGCCAACGAGGGCGATCGCGTCCGACAAACCACGCCGCCACGGCAGGACCGACGCCGTGGGCGCAAGGCATGATGTTGCGCGGCGGATCAAAGGCCCAAAGGCAGCGATAAATCTCCTGCCAGAAGCCGCTCGGCATGTCGGGACGCGTCAGCATCGTCGGGCAGAGCTGCCACCACGGCATGACCAGCAGGTAGGCGCTGAGGTTTGCCAGGATGCAAGCACGGAAAAGCCTGGCGTCGCGGATCACCAGCGGCAGCAACCACGTAGCCAGCAGCATCACCGCATAAGGCAGGATGAAGGCCGGCACAAAAGGCACCCAGTGAGGCATGGTCAGTTCCGTCGCTGAGCCGCCGCAACGGCTGATCAGGGTGTAGAGCGCCATCATCGGAAAAACGACGACGGTGTTGATCCAGAAACGCTGCCAAAGAGTGAGGCTTGATCCCGCGTAACCCAGACAGTCAATCTTGCTCTTAGTCATTCGTTCGACCCCTTGCGGGTCGCACATGGTAGCCCAGGGTCGCTTCGACCCTGGGTTTGTGTTTGAAATGTGCTCCCGACCCCTCGCGGGTCGCACAGAGTTCGAGCTAACGCTGTGCGACCCGATGCGGGTCGGCGGAATGCGGGGATCGCAAACCCAGGGTCATCGCCGATGCGGCTCGACCGCTGGGCTACCATGTGCGACCCGCAAGGGGTCGAGCAACAGGACGACGAGTGTAAAACCTTGCGCGGGGGTTCCCTGCATGTTGGATGAGGCATGTGCCGCTGCTCTTGCCGCTCAACCTTTCAACCTTTCAACCTTTCAACCTTTCAACCTTGTCCTTGCCATTCTCCTCGTCTTTTGCGCCGCCTGCAAAAAGCCGGAAGGCGCTGCCGTCGCGTCCTCCGCAAAAGCCGAAGAGCCCTTGCTCGTCCTCGCCGCCGCCAGCCTCAAACCGGCCCTCGAAAAAGCCGCTAGCGCCTATACCGCGGCCACCGGAAAAACGGTCCGTTTGTTATACGGTGGCTCCGGCAGCCTCGTCGCTTCGCTCGCCTCCGGCGCCCCCGGTGACCTGCTGATCAGCGCCGATGAAGAGACCTTCACCAAGGCCCGCGCCAAAGGCCTTCTAGCCGAAGGGATTCCCCTCGCCAGCCAACAGGTGCGCCTGGCGGTGGCCAAGGGCAACCCCAAGAAAATCACCACGCTCAGCGATCTCACCCGAACCGACATCCGCCTGATACTCTGCCACCCCGACTCCGCCTCGATCGGCACTCTCTGCCGACGTCACCTTAAGGGCGCCTGGACGCCGCTGCAGGCCAAGGCGATTGCCTTGAAGCCAGCGGTCACCGAGGTCGCCGCCGATCTCAATGTCGGCGCTGCCGATGCCACCTTCCTTTGGGACTCGATGGCCACAGCTTATCCCCAACTTGAACTCATCGCCTTGCCCGAGCTCGACGGCTGTTCTTCCTTGGCGATTGCCGGGCTTCCCGCGGCCAAGGGGCACCCGAGCGAGGCCCTCGCCTTCGCCCGCTTCCTCGCCTCGCCCGAACACGGTGCACCGATCTGGAAAGCCGCCGGGCTCAGCCCGAAGTGCCCGACTTGTGAGTGATCGAGCTGGGAAGGGCTTGAGATTGGCAGAGCGGGGCTTCACCAGACCGCTTTTGGGCGTTGGGACTTAGAAATGAAAAACCAGGGCCTGCGAACAGGCCCTGGTTGTGATTCCGCCTTTGCGCTCAGCGCACCGGCAAGGTGAAGTCGGCGGGGAGCTCTTCGTGGACCCAGGGGAGGCCGTGCTTATTGAGCTCGGCCATGAAGGGGTCGGGGTTCATCTGTTCCATGTTGAAGACGCCTTTGCCGGACCAGACGCCGCTGGCGACGAGAAGGCCGCCGATCATGGCGGGGACGCCAGTGGTGTAGGAGATGGCTTGCGAGCCGACTTCCTCGTAGCACTCTTCGTGGACGCAGACGTTGTAGGTCCAGGTGGCCTTGGGTTTGCCGTCCTTGCCGAGACCCTTGACCAGCGAGCCGATGCAGGTCTTGCCCTTGGTCAGAGGACCGAGCGAGGCGGGGTCGGGCAGGAGGGTGGTGAGGAATTCGATCGGGATGATGTCCTGGCCCTTGTGCTTGACCGGGGCGATGCCGAGCATGCCGACATTCTCGAGCACTTTCATGTGCATGAGGTAGTTGTCCGAGAAGGTCATCCAGAAGCGGGCGCGATTCAAGGTGGGGAAGTGCTTGGCGAGCGACTCGAGCTCTTCGTGGTAGAGGCAGTAGAGCTTCTTGGCGCCGATGCCGGCGGGGAAGTCGAAGACCATGCCTTTTTCGAGGGGCTTGGTTTCGACCCAGGCGCCGTTCTCCCAGTAGCGGCCCTTGGCCGAGACTTCGCGGAGGTTGATTTCGGGGTTGAAGTTGGTGGCGAAGGGGAGGCCGTGGTTTCCTGCGTTGGCGTCGATGATTTCGAGTTCGTCAATGCGCGAGAAGTTGTGCTTGGCGGTCCAGGCGGTGAAGACGTTGGTGACGCCGGGGTCGAAGCCGGAGCCGAGAAGGGCGATGAGGCCGGCCTTCTGGAATTTCTCTTGGTAGGCCCACTGCCATTTGTATTCGAACTTGGCGAGGTCGCGGGGTTCGTAGTTGGCGGTGTCGACGTAGTTGACGCCGGCTTCCAGGCAGGCGTCCATCAGGGTCAGGTCCTGGTAGGGCAGGGCGACGTTGATGCAGACGGCCGGCTTGAACTTCTTCATCAGAGCGGCGGTTTCGGGAACGTTGTCGGCATCGACGGAGGCAGTTTGGATCTCGACGCCCCATTTCGCCTTGATCTGGGCGGCGATCTTGTCGCACTTGGACTTGGTGCGGGAGGCGAGCATGATCTCGGAGAAGCCGCCTTGTTTGAGGACCTGGGCACACTTGTGGGCGACCACTTGGCCGACTCCGCCGGCGCCGATGATGAGGACTTTGGCCATGGTGAGGAATTCCTTGCGGTTTGGTGGGGATTTAACAGCGCGCCAATTTTCCGCCATTCCTGCGGACTGCAAGGCAATGGCGGTAAGAACTGTCTTAAGCAGAGATGAAAAAAGGGAGCCGAGCGGCTCCCTTCTTTTGTTCCTGACTCGATCTTACTGATCGAGATCCGATTCAGCCACCCAATCGCCATTCTTGGCGATGACACGGCTGTCGGTGACGACCAGGGCGCGGGGGCCACCGGCTTTTTTGCCGAGGACAACACCGACGATGATGCCGACGACACCGACACCTGCGGCGATGCCGGCAGCTACGGGGCCTTGGGCGACAAAAGGAGCGACGATGCCGCCGACCATGGCGATGGCACCACCGGCGATGCCGGCGACACTGCCGTTGCTGCCGGCGTCATGCTTGCAGAAGTAGACTTCTTCGCTGCTGTTGAGTTCGCTCTGCATGAAGTCGGGCACTTTGACGGTGGCCTTCTTCTTTTTCGGCTTTTCCGGTGCCGGGGCGGCAGCGGCGGGAGCCGGGGCGGCCGGGGCGGGGCGGGAAGGAGCAGCGGCGGGAGCCGGACGCGACGGGGCGGGCATCGGTGCTTGGGACCTGGCTTGAGCCGCCAGTTCCGCCTGGGTCGGGATGACGAATTCGGCGGCGCAGTCCGGGCATTCGACCTGGGCGCCGTAGTATTCGTCGGAGACGATGGGGAAGGAGGCGGAGCATTTGACGCAAGAGACGATGCCATCGACCACGGAGGCGCGAGGAAGTTGCGGCGCCGCGGGAGCGGGCGCAGCTGCACCGGAAGCGACCTTGGAGGCGGCTTTGGCAGCTTCTTCATCTTTGAGGGACTGCATCATGCCCATCGATTTGCGCGACAGGATGACGGTACGAGTGTCACCAAAATCACTGCCGCCGGCAGGTTTCGAGGGCGGCGGAGCCGAGGTTGAGGGAGGTTGGGTAGCGCCTCCGGGACGGGGAGGACGGGGAGGACGGGGTACATTCGTGCTCATGAAACCTTACCACCTTTTGGGTTGTTCAAGTCTGCCTAGGGATAGACCATTTTACACGGCTGATCCCTACACTGCAAGGGAGGGAAGCGAATTTTACGGCGAGGCGCTCAAAATCCAAGTCGGCGCAAGAGGGTTTCGCCGCAGAATTGTGTCCCGCTGTAGACGGCAAAGCCGAGCAGGGCGGCGCAAGCGGTGACAGCATAGAGGAGCGGATAATCGGCGCTCTGCTGGCAGTTGCTGATCGCCTGGGCCAGTCCGCCGCCACGCCCGCCGGTGCCGGTGAAGTATTCGCCGACGATGGCGCCAACGACACTGAGTCCGGCGCTGACCCGGGCGCCGGCGACAATCAGCGGAGCGCTTTGCGGCAGCCGCAATTTCCACCAGGTCTGCAACGGGCTCGCGCCGCAGACGCGGAGCAGATCGAGTCGCTCCTTCGGGGTCCGCTGCAGGCCGGCGGCAGTGCCGTTGACGATGGGAAAGAGCGACACGATGCAGGACACCGCGATCATCGAGGGCAGCCCGGGGCCGAGCCAGAGGATCAGGATGGGCGCCACCGCCACCACCGGCACCGATTGCAAAAACACCGTCCAGGGCTGGAAGATCCGCTCCATCCAGCGACTGAGGCCGAGCAAGGAACCCAGTACCAGGCCGAGCACAAGACTGAGGCCGAAGCCGGACAAGGCCACCAAGCCGCTGCGCCACCAGGCGAAGCCGAGCTCCCGGCGATGCTCGAGCGCCGCGCGTGCAACCTCGCCTGGGCTCGGCAGCAGGATCGGATCGACATTGAACACCGGACGCGCCAAAGCCCAGAGGCCGAGCAGGGCTGCCAAAGCAAGCAAGGGGCTGATGATTTCCAGAGGCTTCATCTTAATTGCCATCATCCTTTCATCACTTGCACGCCGGCGAAGAGACAGGGAGGCGAGGCGTGGCCGACGGTGACCACTTGGTTAAATTCGCCCTTGCCGCAATTGCCGACCCCGAGGACGCGGAAGCTGTCGGCGTCGCCGACGGCTTTCAGGGCGCGCCAGAAGGACGACGAGATGCCGCGGTAGGCGGCGTCGCGGACCACCGGGCCGAGTTGGCCGTCGATGATCAGGCGGCCGTGTTCGCAGCCGAACTGGAATTTGTTGCGCGAGTCGTCGATCGACCACGAGCGGTTGCCGCTCATGATGACGCCGCGCTCGACTTGGGCGATCATCGCCGGGAAGGGGGTGCTGCCGGCTTCGAGGTTGACATTGCCCATGCGATCCATCGGCGGGCGGTTCCAAGTCTGGGCCCGCGAGTTGGCGGTGCCGGCGTGGCCGGAGCGGGTTTGCGAGACGATGCCGCCGAGGGGATTCTTGAGGAGGCCGCGTTCGATCAGCATCACCTTTTCGGCCGGGCTGCCTTCGTCGTCGAAAGCG
>CAMCSH010000189.1 GCA_945877655.1 Lentisphaera araneosa HTCC2155
GGGGGCGAAGCGCTTCCGGTCGAGCTCGAGGCCTACCTCGAAAACGCCGCCATTCGTTACCAGCCCTCGGAGGTCGGCGTCGCCTTGGAGCGGCAGGCCCGCGCCCTGCCCTGGAGCGGCGGCGCCATGGTCAGCGGCGCCGTCGTCCAGGGCCGTGTCGAAGCGGTAAGCGACAAGCCCGACATCCTGCTTGCCGACTTCGAGGCGGAGACCTGGGAGAAAGCCGGCTGGACCGCCGAAGGCGAGGCCTTCAAGGGCGGCACCTTCCCCCGCGACCAGGCTGCCTCGAATCACAACATCCAAGGCCATCAGGGTCGCCGCTACGCCCATTCCTACAACAGCCGTCTCGGCGGCGGCGACGCCGATAATCTCACTGGCACCCTGACCAGCCCGGTCTTCAAGGCCGAGCGCCGCTTCCTCAGCGTCCTGATCTGCGGCGGCCAACGCCCAGGCGAGACCTGCCTCGAACTCTTGCAGGGCGACAAGGTTCTCGCCTCGCTCACCGGCGACAACTCCAACGTCTTTAAAGCGCAGCGCGTCGACCTGTCGAAATGGCAGGGTCAGGAGCTGCGTCTGCGCCTCGCCGACCGCGCCCAGGGCGGCTGGGCTAACATCGGTCTCGACAATGTCGTCCTCACCGATAAAACGACCCAGTCCGGTCCGCCGGAAAAACTTCGCGACTGGGGTTCGATGGCCCTCGCCGTGATCGCCGACAAAGCCTTGGCGCAAGCCGCCCGCGGCAAGGAAGGAGCCACCGCCACCGTGCCTCTCGCCGAAGCCCAAGAGATGGCAGTGCGTGTCCCCCTCGTCATCCCTGCCCACGGCGAGGTCAAGACCACGGTGCTGATCGCCTGGCACTTCCCGCAGGTCCACCAGGAGATGGGTCGCCTCCCTGATCCCCGCCGCTGGTACGCCGAGAAATTCGCCGACGCCGCCGCAGTGTTGAGCTACGCCGCCGCCGAGCTGCCCCGTCTCAGCCGTCTCACCCGTCTCTTCCGCGACACCTGGTACGGCAGCGAAGCGGGTGCCGATCGCGGCAGCCTCCCGCACTGGCTACTCGAGCGCTCCTTGTGGACGGTTTCCACTCTCAATACCAACGGCACCTACCGTCTCACCCAAGGGCGCATCTGGGGCTGGGAAGGCACCGGCTGCTGTGCCGGCACCTGCACCCACGTCTGGCACTACGGCCAGAGCGCGGGACGCCTCTTCCCGCAGCTCGAAATCGATCTTCGCGAGCACACCGACTTCACACCTGAAGTCCTCATGCCCGACGGCAACATCCGCTTTCGTGGCATCTACTCCGGCGAGCACCACGCCTGCATCGACGGCCAGGCCGGCATCCTGCTGCGCTGCTACCGCGAACACCTCAGCGATCCCTCCGGCGACTTCATCCGGCGCAATTGGCATGCGATCGAAAAGGCCACTGAGTACCTCGTCGAGTCGGAAGCCCTCGGCAAGCCCGGCGGCGCCGACGGCATCTTCACCCGCCGTTTCGAGAACACCCTTGATGCCCAGTGGGGTGGCGAAATCCCGTGGATCGTCGGCATCTATCTTGCCGGTCTCACCGCTTCCGCGGCGATGGCCGACGAGGTTGGAGATCAGCCCGCCGCCCGCCGCTGGCGCGCCATCGTCGCCAAGGGCAGCGCCGCCTACGCCGGCTATTTCGACGCCAAGTCCGGCTACTACAAGGCCAAATACGAGCCCAAGGATCTGCTGCCCGTTCACGTCGGCCCCGGCTCCCACATCGACATGTGCCTCGGCGACTTCTGGCTCGCTCAGCTCGGCCTGCCGCCGGCGGGCGACAAGGCGCAACTCCGCCAGGCGATGGATGGCCTCTTCAAGTACAACTTCGCCCCCAACATGGGCGACTTCCGTACCAAGGTGCAGGTCAATGGAGTCTCCCCCGGTCGCATGTATGCCCTCGCCGGCGAAGGCGGCTTGGTGATGGCAGCTTGGCCTCACGGCGGCCTGCCCGAAGCGTGCACCAAGGCCTGGCAGTTTATGTATTTCCAGGAGTGCATGAGCGGCTTCGAACACGCCGCCGCCGCTTTGATGGTGTCGCTCGCCAAGGACGCCAAGGATCCGCTGCTCACCCAGGGACTCGCCGTCTGCCGCGCCGTGCACGACCGCTACGACGCCTCGCGCCGCAATCCCTACAACGAGATCGAGTGTTCCGACCACTATGCCCGCGCCATGGCCAGCTACGGCGTCTTCATCGCCGCCAGCGGCTTTTATGGCCATGCCGGTCAAGGTCTGATCCGCTTCGATCCCAAGCTCGGCGCAGCCGATTTCGCCGCACCCTTCGTCGGTTCCGGCGCATGGGGCCGCTTCGAGCAGAAGCATGCCGCAGCCGGCACCGCCGCCAAGCTCGAAGTCCGTTATGGAAGCCTCAAGCTCAGCCGCCTCGAAGTGCGGCCGCCCGCCGGCTTCACACCCGGCAGCTCCGAAGTGAAATGCGGCGAGCGCAAACTCGCCCACCGCGTCGAGCTCAAGGATGGCCTCGCCGCTCTCATCCTCGCCGAGCCACTGGTCCTCGCCGCTGGCCAGACCCTCGAACTCAGCCTTTGAACCCACTGGAGATCCTCATGAAATTCCTCGCCGCCGCCCTCTCTGTCGCTCTTTGTGCCAGCTGCAGTTGCCAACTCAGCCATTCTCCCGCCTGGCAGGATGAATTGGCGACCGAATTGCCGCGCCTCGGCCATCGCAACTTCATCGTCATCGCCGACTCCGCCTACCCGCTGCAGAGTTCTCCCGGGATCCGCACCATTCACATCGGCGGCACCCAGGCCGAAGCGACGAAGCAGGTGCTGGCTTTGCTGAAGACGCAAAAACACGTCCGCCCCGTAGCCTGGATCGATGCCGAGCAGAACGCGGTGAGTGAAGCCGACGCCCCCGGCATGGCGAAGCTGCGCAGTGAGCTGCAGGCCGCCTTGCAGGGCAGTAAGGTCCAGCAAGCTCCCCACATGGAGATCATCAAGCGCCTCGACGAGTCGTCGAAGCTCTTCAACGTCATCCTGCTCAAGACCGACGAAGTCCTGCCCTACACCAGCGTCTTCCTCGAGCTTGATTGCGGCTACTGGAACGGCGACAAAGAAGCCCGCCTGCGGCAGGCGATGCAGAAATAAATCACTCCCGGATCGCTGAGCCGGGTTTGTTTGGGCTTAAAGTTGAATCGATAAAGCAAAGGAGTATAAAGCATGTTGACTCTATCAATCGTTCTGTTGCTCGTGGCGGGGCTTGTTTTGCTGCTGTTGCCGCGTTTGGCGCCGCCGCAGAAAAAACTCCCCGGGGCTCTGCCCTTGTTGGCGGCAATCTGTCTGGGGCTGGCCTTGTTGTTGGGCTTCACGAGCCTGCTTCTTGGCGAGCCGACGCCGCCGGAGGAACTTGAGGCGATCCGTCTCAGCCGCTTGCATTGGTCGGTGCCATTGGCCCGTTTGCGCGACAAAATTGGTCCGGACGGGCGGGTCCGAGTCATTGTCAGTGCTGGTCCGGGCGGTGCGCCGGCGTCACAGCCGGATCTGCCGGCGGATGCGATCGACGTGATCACGGCACCGGTGCAGGGCATCGACAGCGCTTTTCTCAAAAAGGCGGCTCAAGGTGTGCAAGGGCTTCTCATCAACGCGCCGTTTGCGTTCGGGCAGGAAGATGAGTCCGAGTCTGTGCAATCCTTGGCTTGTCCTGCAATTCTGATGGATGCTTGTGGCGTCCATCCTGATTTACTGACCGACAAAAACCTGGTGGCGATCGTGCGTTGCCGCTCTGAGGCGTCCGTGCTGTCACCCGGCGTCAGCGACAGCGAGCTTTTCGCCAAGTCTTACGAACTCTTGGATCCCGCCGCGTCGTCGGCACCGACAAACCCCAACAGCCCAGAAGGAAACGAGCTATGAAACGTCTGTTCACTTTGATCGAATTGCTCTGCGTCGTCGCCGTCATCGGCATTCTCGCGAGCCTGCTCTTGCCGGCCTTGGGCAAATCGAAAAAGACCGCCCTCGGAGCCGTCTGTGTGAGCAATCTGAAAAACATTCATCAGTGGGAGTCTTTGTACGTTGAAGACAATGAGGGGAAGATCATCGGCTGGCGGGCGGCCAATCCGACCAACCGGACCTGGGATGACTTCCTCAATGCCTACGATCAACGCGGTCACAGCGACACCGAGCTGGACAGTAACACAGGGATGCCGCAGAAGGGAGCTTACAAGGTCTACGAGTGCCCTTGTGACAAGCGCAGTCCCTCGGTGGCTGGCATGGCCAAGCGCAACTACGCCATCAATCTCTTCTATTCCACTCACGAAGGCTGGAACGAAGTCGGCTTAGGGGCCCAGTGGTTCTATTTCAATCCCGAAAATGTCAGCTCACCTTCCCAAGCGATCTTCTTCACTGAGCGCAATTATTCGACCCAGAGTTCCTGTCCGCAGCTGGCCGGCAAAGGCGGCGACGCCTTCATCAACTTTGACACCAACCCGAGCAACGGCGCCACGGGCGCCCCTGCCAACGGCTGGGGGACTTTTCACAGCAATCAAAAGCTGCCCTGGTGTTTCTACGACGGCCACCTTGAGCTGCTGAACGAACGCAATTTCGCCAGTGGCGCCGGGGGGCCCTTGGACCTCAGGTGAGCCTAAACCTGCAGCAGAGGAATGGAACCGGGTTGAAAGGTTGAACCTAAAAACCGCAGCAGGGGAATGGAACCGGGTTGAAAGGTTGAAAGGTTGAAACGCAAGCACATGAACAACAGCAATAAGAGATCAATCTAAGAGTATCTCTCAAGGTAGGCGAAGGTGACTGCCGAACCATTTCTGAATAGTCGTTAGTTGTTGCTGTTGCAGCTAATCCTTTGAACCTTTGAACCTTTCAACCTTTCAACTGCGGTTTTTAGGTTCAACTGCGGTTTTTAGGGTGAGAGATCAGAGCGAGTCGCCGGGCAGGACTGTGCCTTGCTCGCGCAGGTAAGAGGGGAGTTTGACCAGGACTTTTTCGACATCGGGGTAATGGCGCATGCCGATGATTTTGGCGGCGCTGTCGTTGAACAGGTCGGGTTCGTCGAGGAGGTCACAAAGACCTAGGACCTTGCCGGAGTTGCGGGCGCAGCGGACCAGGGCGGTGAGGCGGCGGTGATTCTGGGGCGGATCCTGGGCGATGAAGCTGTTGATGTCCATGTGGAATTCGATGGCGGAGGCGAGGTCGGCATCGAGGTCCCAGAAGTGGGCGACGAGGCCGCCGGCGCGGGCTTCGAAACGGGGGATGATGTCGCGGAAGAGACCGGCGGAGAACTTGATGTCGAGCTTGCCGGGGAGGGCGTAGTGGAGAGCGATCTGGCGGAGCAGGGCGAGAGCGCCGATGTTGTGCAGCAGGCCGGCCATGTAGGCGCGGTTGTCGTCGCCATAAAAGCGCTGCGACAGGAAGCGGCTGATGTGTGCGACGGTGTGCGATTCGTCGATGTAATCGGTGGCGACCTTGATGAAGAGGGGGTGATCGGGGATGGAGGCGCGGGCGGTGTTGAGAAAGAGGATGCCTTGGATGACTTCTTTGCCGAGGCGGGGGAGGGCGGCATTGAGGTTGGTGATCTTGATGCCGCGGGAGAAGGAGGCGGAGTTGGCGGCGGCGAGGAAGGAGCCGGCGAGGGAGGGAGAATCCTGCACCAGCTCGGCGATCTCACGTAGGTCGTAGTCGTCGCCGGAGTTGAGGATGGAGTTGATGCGCATGATGTTGCCCGGCAACTCCATGATTTCAAAACGGTTCTCCTGGAGCGACAATTCGAGCTCATCGATGAGAACGGTGTTGGTCACAGGCTCGAACTCGGCGCCGCTGACATGGGCGGTGGGGATGGGGTTTTCCCACCACAGGCCGATGTTGGGTTGGGTTTCCTGGCGTGTCTGGAGCCGCACTTGAGGCGACACGACCGGAGGGGATTTGGGTTCGAGGCCAAAAAGTGAACGGAGATAGTCAAGCAAAGACATGGCGGGCTCCTCGGGCTTGATCCATTGTAACATCTTTTTTGTGCAAATAGCAAGAAAAAATCTGGATTTTGCAAAAGAACATGTGTAGACTGGAAGTATCCCGGAGACAATCCATGAGCCTTCACCCGCCCGCCCTTGGTTCTGGCATCCGCATCGAAACCACGCCTCGTTATGAGTCGGAGAATTCGGCGCCGCATCTGCAACGCTTCGTTTTCAGTTATTCGGTGAGGATCATCAATGAGCTCGATTCTCCCATCACTTTGCGTAGTAGGCACTGGCTGATCGTCAATGCCGACGGGATCGAGCGGGAAGTCCGGGGCGCCGGCGTCATCGGCATCCAACCGAGCATTCCACCGGGCTTGGATTTCAGCTACGAGTCGTTCTCGGTTCTGGATACACCGTTCGGGACGATGGAAGGCGCCTATCTCTTCGAACGTGAAGACGGCGATCTCATTCACGTCGCCATTCCGCGATTCTACCTGCATGCTCCGCAAGCGCAGGGTGGCTGACTGGTTTTTTTGCGCAAGTCGCATACCTTCTGCGCTGAAAACAGAAGGCGAGCCGACGCAATGAACCTGCAAATCCTGAAGAGCAAGATCCATAAAGCCGTGATCACTCAAGCTGACCTTCACTACGAAGGCAGTCTCGGCATTGACCAGGACATCATGGACATGATCGGCCTTTTTCCCTACGAAAAGATCTTGGTCACCAACATCAACAACGGCAATCGCATCGAGACCTACGCCATCCCGGCGGAGCGCGGCTCGCGTTGCTTCCTCCTCAATGGCGCCGCGGCCCGCAAAGGTTCGGTCGGCGACCGCATCATCATCATGTCCTTCGCCTCGATGAGCCCCGAAGAGGCGCTCAATCATCACCCGAAAGTGGTGGTTTTGAACGAGCGCAACGGCGTCGAAATGACTAAGGGTCCGGTCGTTCTCCCATGATGAATCTCCTGTGGCTCGAGAAGCTGGAGCGTCGCTTCGGGCATTTGGCCATCGCCAATCTTCCTGCCAAGCTCATCGGGATCAAAATGCTGGTTTGGCTGATGGTGTTGTGGTGGGGCGATGACCTGTTGATGGGGCTCTATCAGGAAGCTAATGCCAGGCATCTCGGCCTGCCGGCATCCTGCTTGATCATTGTGATCGCACCGCCAGGCAATTCCAGCATGGCGCCGATGGACTTGGTCTGGTCATGCCTGATGAACCTTGTCTTCATGTACAGTTTCAGCCGGATGCTGGAACAGCACTTGGGGACCTTTCGTTTCAACTTGCTTCTCGGGGTGTATTTCATCTTGCAGGGATTGTTGACTTATTACGCACTGGTGCCGCTCGAAAGCTTTTACCAACTTGAGGGGCTTCGCTTCAGTTTCATCTTCATCTCCATCGGTATTCTGATTCCGAATTATATCATTTATGCATTCATGATCATTCCGGTGAGAATGCGGATTTTGGCGGTGATAGCCATTCTACTTCAAGTCGGTCTTGCCGCTCAATTGTTGATCAACCAGGGCCATTGGAGCTTGGCCCTGTGGTTCGCCAGCCCGGCGGTTTACAGCCTGACCTTTCTGGCTCTGCCACGTTTTCTGGACCGGGCCAAACACAAGGCCCGCCACATGGCTTTTGAAAAAAAGGCCACCACCGCCGCGGACAAGGCCGGGTTTTTCCATCGCTGCAGCACCTGCGGCATCACCGATAACGATGACCGCGAAACTCACTTCCGGGTCGGCAGCGACGGGCAGGATTATTGTGAAAAACATCTGCGTTGATTTCGGATGAAGGACGCCTCGGCAGGCGGGTCTTCGGAGGTCGACCTCGGGCGTTATCTCAACCCCGAGATCACAGCCGCCATCGCCCGTCTCGACCTGCAGGCGCTGGCGATTGTCGAAGGCTTCATGGCCGGCCGCCACCGCTCTCCCTTCCACGGCTTCAGCACCTCCTTCAGTGAGCACCGGCGCTACGAAGAGAACGATCCGGTCAAAGACATCGACTGGAAGGTCTACGCCCGCACCGAAAAGCATTTCGTCCGCAAATACGAAGCCGAAACCACCCTCGAATGCATGCTCATGGTCGACGTCTCATCGTCGATGGCCTGGCGGGCTCCGGGAGCCACCGTCGGCAAGCTCGACTACGCCATCATGCTGGCCGCCGCCATGGGCCTGCTCCTGCAGCGCCAGCAGGACCAGATGGGCTTGGTCGCTTTTGACGATGGTATCCGCTCGTGGTTGAAGCCGGGTTCGCGTCGCAACCATCT
>CAMCSH010000190.1 GCA_945877655.1 Lentisphaera araneosa HTCC2155
CGGCAAAAGCGGCACCGAGATCAGCGACTTCCTCCCCCACATCGCTTCCATCGCCGATGACATCACTGTCGTCCGCTCCATGGTCACCGAACAGATCAACCACGACCCGGCCCACACCTTCCTCAACTGCGGCACCATCCTCCCCGGCCGCCCCAGCATGGGCGCCTGGACCACCTACGGCCTCGGCACCGCCAACGCCAACCTGCCCTCCTTCGTCGTCCTCACCAGCAAGAGCGACCAAGGGGTGCAGCCGATCGCCAACCGCCAGTGGAGCGCCGGCTTCCTTCCCGGCCGCTGCCAAGGGGTCGAATTCCAAGGCAAAGGCGCCCCCGTCCACTACGTCGACAACCCTGATGGCATCAGCCGGACCGACCAGGCCGAGGCGATGCAGGCGCTCGGCGAGATCAACCGCATGCGCCAGGCAAAGGTCCACGACGCCGAGCTCGAGACCCGCATCGAGCAATACGAGCTCGCCTTCCGCATGCAGATGAGCGTGCCCGAGCTCACCGACCTGTCCGGCGAATCGGCCGCCACTCTGGAAGAATACGGCGCCAAGCCCGGTGACGGCAGCTTCGCCAGCAACTGCCTGCTCGCGCGCCGCCTCGCCGAACGCGGCGTACGCTTCATCCACCTCTATCACCGCGGCTGGGACTTCCACGGCGGCCTGAAAGGCGGCATGACCGAAAGCTGCGCCAAGACCGACAAGCCCACCGCCGCCCTGATCCGCGACCTGAAGCGCCGCGGCATGCTCGACGACACCCTGATCGTCTGGGGCGGTGAATTCGGCCGCACTCCCATGGCCCAAGGTGACGGCCGTGACCACCACATCAAGGGCTATTCGATGTTCTTAGCCGGCGGCGGATTCAAGCCCGGCATCAGCTATGGCGCCACCGACGAACTCGGCTACCACGCCGTTGAAAACATCGTCAACGTCCGCGATCTCCACGCCACCATGCTCCATCAGCTCGGCCTCGACCACCATCGCCTCAGCTACCGCTTCCAGGGTCTCGACGTCAAACTCACCGGGGTCAAACCGGCTCGGGTGGTGAAAGAAATTCTTAGCTGAAGTTCCCGATCGGACGGCCAGAGAACGAGAAGGAAACGCGACGGGCAAGTTCTGCACCTCCAGTGCGGCGCCGCAGTAGAGGAATGGAACCGGGTTGAAAGGTTGAAAGGTTGAAACGCAAGCGCATGAACAACAGCAATAAGAGACGAATCTAAGAGTATTTCTCAAGGTTGGCGAAGATGACTGCCGAACCTTTTATGAATAGTCGTTAGTTGTTGCTGTTGAAGGCAATCCTTTCAACCTTTCAACCTTTCAACCTTTCAACTGCGGTTTTTAGGGTGATGCACTCGTGCCGGGACGCGGTATTTTCCCGGGCTTTTAACACCCCGGAGTTCCTCATGAAGAAACCAGTCAAGATTTTGTTGTTCGGTGCCGCGGGCGGCATCCTCGTTGTCGGCGGCCTCCTCGCCTGGGCTGCATCGGATTCCTTCTTCCGCAGCCAGGTCCTCGCACGAGCTTCGACCGCACTCGGCACCCCGGTCCGCGCCGGCGGCGTCGACTGGGCCCCGACTTCCGGCCTGCAGTTGAATCAGCTGACGATCGGCGAAGGCGAGAGCAAACTACTCACCGCCGACAAGGTTAAACTGAGCTGGAATCTGATGCCTCTCCTGTCGAAGCGTCTCGAAGTCAACGAAGTCACCTTGTCGCAAGCCGAAATCTTCATCGCTCTCGACGCCGAAGGCAATCCCAAAAACCTGCCGAAGACCAAAGCCGGAGAGGCCAAAGACGAGCCGGCCAAGAAGGATGCCGCCCCGTCGTCACCACCGAATTTCTGCATCAAGGCCGTCAAGCTCGACCGCTGCAAACTCACCGTCAGCCGCGACGGCGCCCCGGGCCAGCCCGGCAGCAGCGTGATCGTGAAGGACTTCAGCCTTGATCTGCCCCTGCTCAGCCCCGGCCAGGACTTCCATCTCGCCATTGCCGCCGCCCTCAGCAGCGAAGGCCAAGGCCTCGGCCTGAAGCTGGAGAAATGCGGCCTGAAGATCCACGGCGGCCTGAGCGCCGATTTGAAGCCGATCGGCATCAAGATCGAGGGTGAACTCAGCGGCATGAGCACCACCGGCAAAGGCATGCCCGACCTGAGCGGACGCCGCTTCGTCGGCTCCGGCGGTGTCGACTTCAAGGACGGCAAGCTCGACCTCGGCAAGGACGGCCTCCTCTTCAAGGAAGAACTGCGCGGCGTCTCCGGCGCCAGTCTGCTCCTCGCCGGCTCGCTCGACACGGTCAAAAAAGAAGGCGTGATCCGTTGCGAAGTCCGCAAAGTCGGCGCCTCGCTCCTCGGCCTCGCCGCCCCCTTCGTCTCGTCCTCGAAAGGCTGGCAGATGTGGCAGAAATCGCTGCAGGACGTCGGCGCTCCGGCAGGCTTCGGCGAGACCGACATCTCCTACACCGGAAGCATTGTCCTTAACGGTGCCGCTCCCCTCCAGGCGAAGGGCGAATTCGTTCTCGACAATCTCCCCGTCGTCATCGGCAAAGGCGGCCATCTGCAGGCCTCCGCTGCCAGCGTCCACTTCAATCACGACCTGTCCTTCAACCAGGCCGCCAAATCCCTCGAGCTCCGCACCCTCGGCGCCTCGGTCAGCGTCGGAAATCAAGAGCTACTAAGCCTCGTTTTGCCCAAGCCCTGCGGTCTCGATCTGAACACCGGCCGCCTCAGCGGCGACGGCGCCAGCATCGGCCTGGAAGTGAAAAACTTCGACCTGGCTCTCGTCGCTCCGCTGGCCCAGAATAAGGACTTCGCCCTGCACGGCGGCCGGATCAACATCAAAGCCCTGATCGCCGCCGCGGCCGACGGCAAAATCGAAAGCTCCGTCAAGGGCGGCTTCAGCGGCCTCAGTTTCAAAGCCGGTGAGCAGGAGATCAAGGATCTCAGCCTGTTGAACGAATTCAAAGCCACCTTGTCCAAGGACCAGTCTGTCGACATCCCTCAAATCAGCTCGGAAGCGCGACTCGCGGGCAAAAGCATCTTCACCTTCAAGGGCCACGCCAGCAAGAACGCCGCCGGCATGCTCGAGACTGTGATCGACAAGATGACTCTCGACGACGCCCTGAAGCAGCTGCTTCCCGCCAAAATCACGGAACAGCTCGCCATCGAGAACTTCAACCTGGCCCTCGAAGACGGCGTCGCCAGCTTCGACAGCAAAACCCAGGACGCCAGCTTCAGCGGCTCCTTCCTCACCCGCCGCTGCACGGTGCAGCCCAAGATCGACGGCAAGGAAATGCCCGCCGTCACCCTCAGCCAGTTCCTGGCGATCGACGTCACCCGCAAAAACAGCGGCGCGATCTCCCTGAAGAAACTGATCTTCGGCCTGGAGTCCCGCCAAGGGCTCGATTCGCTGATGTCGTGCAAGTTCTCCGGCACCGCCGAAATCCCCGCCGAGGCCTTCGATCCCGCCGGCTTCAAAACCGAAAAAGTCAGCGCCGACTTCCTCCTCGAGAACCTCGCGGTGCAGCCCGTGGTCCGCAACTTCCTGCCCGCCGAAAACCTCCAGAAGCCGCGCTTCGCCAACCTCAACTTCAACCTGCCCAAGCTCAAAATCGCGTTCAAAAATGGCGTCGCCGACCTCCAGGGCGGCTTCGTCAGCAAACGCCTCATCGTCCGCAACCCGGCCGGAGAAGACAAGGTCTTCGCCAACACCGGCTCGGACTTCGCCGCTCGCTTCAATCTCGCCGAAAAACACTTCTTCCTCGACGCCTTCAAGCTCTCCTTCACCCCCTCTACCGAGATCGCGCCGCTGCAAATCAGCGCCAAGGCTGATGTCAATGTCGGCGATCTCGCCGCCGCCGGCAACCGCGTCGACGTCGAGTTCCCCGCCGAGCTCGAACTCGCTCCTTGGATCGAACTGCTGCAGTCGATGCTGCCGCCGCAAACCGAGAAGAAAGACACGCTTGCCCAAGCTCCTGCAAAAGCCGCCGCACCGGCCACCAGCGTCGCCGTCAACGAGCCGCCCAAACCGCTCAACTGCGCCATCACCTTCAAAGCGCCCCGCATCCTCTACAAGCGCCAAGGACTCGAACTGATCGTCCTCGACGCAGCCCTCAATGGCGACGAACTCAAGATCCGCAACTTCTCCTTCGCCAGCGAAGGCAAGCCCTTCAAGGTCACGGCCCTACTCAACAAAGGCGCCCGCAAAAGCCTCGACATGAAGGTGGACGGCAGCATCGATCTGTCGCTCGCCCAAGCTGGACTCAAGGCTGTCGGCAAGGATCTCGACATCGCCGGCGTGCTCCAGCTCAACGGCGTCAACATCACGGCCGCTGGCAAAGACAATGACGAGCTGACGCAATCACTCGTCGCCGCCGGCAAGATCCTCCTTAAAGTCGATCGCCTGCAGGGTGAAGTTGCCCCCGGCACTCGCTTTGTCGGACTTGAATCGCTTAACCTCGAAGTCGCCTTCAGCGGCCAAGCTGGAAGCGCCAGCGCCGAAGGTTATTTCGCCCCCAGCCACGTCAAAGTCACCAACGCCGCCGTTAAACCCCTTGATCTCGATGGTCGCATCGATTTCAAGGCCAATGTTCTCAGCAACGGCGTCGTCGACCTGGTTCGCTGCGACGGCAAAATCAGCCTTGCGGAAACCGTGAAAGACCTGGTCTTCAAGGCCAATGCCCGCCTCGACCCCTCCTTTAAAACCACCTCGGTGGCCAAGCTAGTGATGCCTGAGACCTTTAATCTCCGCCCCCTCATGGATCTCCAGGTCAAAAACGAGGCTTCCGACAAGCCCGCTGCTCCGGCACCGGAATCGACTCCGGAACCAGTTCCCGTCAAGGATCTGCCGCCCTTCCGTTTCACCGCAAACATTGCCGGCATGCCTGACATCAAACTCGAAAAAATCGAACTTGAAGTTGAAACCAAGGGACGCGACATCCACCTGATTCGCTACAGCCACGCCGGCACCAAACGCCCCTTCAGCGCCTCCGGCCTGATCACCCTCGGCGATGTGCTCAGCTTCAAAGATCTGAAGCTGGCCGGACCTCTCGACTTCGGTATCGCCAACAGCTTCGTCAACTACGGCAAGAAGACCAGTATCAGCGGCATTTTCGACTTCACCCAGAGCACGCCATTGTCGGGATCAGGCAAAACTCCTTACGAGCTTCTCAACTCGATGAAAGGAGACATCAAAGGCACTCTGATCGAACCCCTCGAGCTGGTCGGATACACCAATCTGCCCACCCTCATACCTGAGCTCAAAATCACCGGTGTCGATTTCGCCGTGGATGCACTGACCGACCTGAACCCCTCCCACATGGTGTTTGAGAGCGGTGGCTTCGACCTCAGTTTCGATGCCGGTACTTTACGGATCAATCAATTCGGACTCAAAGGGAAGTCGATCATGTACGACACCCGCGGTTCCGTAACAGCTCAAAACAATCAATGGCTGATCGACCTCACTCCGAATCCAGGCTACCGCTCGTCTGCGAAAATAAACGCCGCCCTCGATGTGGCTCGTGCTGCAGGAGACGTCGTCTCTATTTTCGGCAATAACGGCATCAAAAAAGGCTTGGAAAAATTCGATAAATTCAACCTCGATGATGTCTTTGCCCTGTCAGAGAAAACCGGCATGCGCCACCTCATCACCCCCTTCGTCTTCAAGAGCCAATACGATGCCTCGCTGCCCATGGAACAACTGATCAGCAAGATCAAAACGGATTCAACCATTGCCTTGGGCAAAGTGATCCTTCAGAGTTGGAGCGATGTATCGGCCCGTAAATCGGCTCGCAAACAAGCTGAAAAAGCCGCCCAGTCTGCCGGCGAAGTCGTCGCGCCCACACCGCAGACCAAGGAAGAGAGCATTATTGAGGGCCTCGACGGCCTGATCAACCGCAACAAGAAAAAACCCGCCCCTGCTCCCGCCCCCAAAGTCGAAGACATTCCGGCTCCCGAGCCCGCCCCGGCGCCCGCACCAGTCAAGAAATCCAAACGGGAAGCCACCATCGACGTGATTGACGGCCTGATCAACAAAGGCAAAAAGAAGCCCGAGCCCGTACCTGACAACACTGACCCAGTTCCGCAGCAAAAAGACGAGCCGCCTCCCACCAAGAAGGAAGAACCGGCCAAGGAAGAGAAGAGCGATGTCGAGCAGATCATCGACCTCTTTGGCAAGAAAAAGAAGAAGAAATAACCCTCAACAAAACTCCCGCCGGACCGGCGGGAGTTTTGCATTCAACCTAAAAACCGCAGTTGAAAGGTTCAAAGGTTGAAAGGATTAGCTGCAGCAGCAACAACTAACGACTATGAAGAAAAGCTTCGGCAGTCATCTTCGCCGCCCCTGAACATTGCTCTTAGAATCGGCTCTTGTTGCTGTTGTTCATGCGCTTGCGTTTCAACCTTTCAACCCGGTTCCATTCCTCTGCTGCGGTTTTTAGGTTCAATCACTGGCCATCAACCCGGCGCCAACTCAGGTCGCCCCTTTCGTGTGGCTGAAGGCATCGGCGAGAATGCGCGCCGAGGGAAGTCCGGCCAGGAACAGCTTCAGCCGCAATTCGCGGACGAAATCGGGGTGGCCGCAGAGGAAGGCGCTGCACTGCTGAGGTGTCTTGAGGAGCGGCGGAATCAGCTCGGTCAGACGTCCAGAGGCATAGCCGGGAAGGCTGTCGCGGGTCAAGGCCGGGCGATACAGGAGGCGAGGGTGTTTTTTCATCAGTACGCGGATCTCGTCATCAAGATAGAGGTCGCTTTTGACCCGTCCGCCATGGAAGAGGAAGATCCACCCCGGGTGTTCTTTTTTGATCGCATCCTTGAGCACTCCCATGAGCGGCGCCAAGCCAGTGCCGGTGGCGGCGAGAACCAGGTCGGAAGTGGCGTGGGGCGAGCCGTAATGGCAGGAGCCGGCAGCTTCGCTGATGTCGACCGAGTCACCCGTCCGCAGGGCACAAAGCAAGGGACTCAGCGCGCCGCCTTCAAGCTTGCGGATGTGAAATTCAAGGTAGCCCTCGGCAGGATGCGAGGCGATCGAATAGGGACGGCTGAGGCCTTGGCAATGCAGCAAAAGAAACTGCCCGGGACGATACGTGAAATCCTTGCCTTCGAGGCGGAGGATGAAGACGTCCGGCGCCACCTGGCGATTGGAGAGGACCCGGCACTTGCGCAAACCGGCGGCGTCGCGCAGATGCAGGTCCTCCACCGGCTTGGCCTGGCAGGTGAGAAACCAGCCGTCCGCCCGCTGTTCGGCGCTGAGGCCGCGGAAGGATTCGGGATTCAAGGCGCTGACATCCTCGCCGCGGCAGAGACAGGCGTGGCAAACCCCGGCCCGGCAGGAGTAGGGAGCGTCGACCCCTTGACGCAGAAGAGCCTCAAGCACCGTCTCGTCGAAACGGCACTCGAGGCTGCGACCTTCATGGACGATGCGACTCACTTGCCGAGGACGTCCTTGCGGGTGCTTTCGGCGATGGCGGCGGCTTCACCAATGAGAGCATCCGGAACGCCGAGCTCTTTCAGGGTGGCGCCGAGATTCTCAAGGACCGCATCGAAATGGCTGTCGTTCAGACCCATTTTGACCAGATGGGCATGACCGGTACGCATGTCCTTGCCGCTGTACTGGGCCGGACCGCCGAAGGCAAAGGTCAGGAAGGCCTTTTGCTTGGCGATCTGACGATCCATATCCACTGTGCTGAAGAAGTGCGAGATACGCGAATCGCTCAAGACCTTGCGGTAAAACAAGTCCACCGCCGCATTGACTGCCGCTTCACCACCGATGCGCTCAAACAGAGATTGTGC
Organism: Lentisphaera araneosa HTCC2155; assembly: GCA_945877655.1. GTDB lineage: Bacteria > Verrucomicrobiota > Lentisphaeria > Lentisphaerales > Lentisphaeraceae > CAMCSH01. The sequence continues at coordinate 7,782 of CAMCSH010000190.1, forward strand.
CATGATCGACTCCTGTTGGAATGTGTGACGCAAGTCCCAGGAGCGGGACCTGTCGCCTTGTAGACGATTATAAACCTGCTTCGTTCCGCAAACAAGAGATTTAATCTTCTATTTTTTATGAATCTTTCAATTTCACTCCAGCAAGGCGGCCGCTTTGGTCGCCGCCTTCGATGACCTCGGCGAAGAGGCGGCGCTTGTCGTCTTGCAGCTTCATCACTTTTTTCCCGATGGTGTCGTTGGCGACGAGCCGGTAGACGAAGACCGGCTTGTCCTGGCCGATTGGGTGGGCGCGGTCGATGGCCTGGCGCGCGGCTTGCTCGAGTTCTGGAATTCATCGACCAGTTTCATCCGCTGCGGCAAGGGGGTTTCACCGG
>CAMCSH010000191.1 GCA_945877655.1 Lentisphaera araneosa HTCC2155
AATCCTTTCAACCTTTGAACCTTTCAACCTTTGAACCTTTCAACCTTTGAACCTTTCAACTGCGGTTTTTAGCTTCACTTGATCAGGCCGGAGCGGACCATGAAGAACCAGCCTAGGCCCAGGGCGGCAAAGGCGCCGAAGATGAGCGCCCATAACCAGGTGAAGGCGCCGCGATCGTCTGCGGCGACGTAGGTGTTGATCGAGGTCAGCTTCTCGGGCGTCGCTCCGACACTTTTGGGCTCAAGCAGGTCGCGGATCTCTAGGGCGGCGTCTTCCCAGGTTTGCGGACGTCGCGACGGGTCGCGGGCCATGAAGCGGCAGATGAGGGCGGAAATCGAATTGGAAATGCCCGGACGGCGCTCCTCCGGCGGCGGCGGCGCATGATGAGCCACTTGCTGGATCACGTCATTGGCACTGCCTTGGTAAGGCTCGATCCCGGTGACCATTTCATAGAGGCAGGCTCCGAGTGAATAGATGTCCGATCGGTGGTCGATCGACTTGGGTTTCGATGCCTGCTCTGGACTCATGTAGGGAGGTGTGCCGATCGCCAGGTATTCCTTGCTGGTTTGATCGGCCCGGATGCCGACGCCGAGATCGAGGATTTTGACGATGTTGCCGCGGGTCAGCATGATGTTCGCCGGCTTCAGGTCGCGATGGATGATCCGGGCTTCTTTCCAAGCGTAAGCCATACCCTCGCAGACCGAGAGGCAGAGGCGCAGGGCTTCGCGTTCGTCGATCACGGTGCGGCGACGGAGGAGGTCCTCCACCGTCCGGCCTTGCACCACTTCCGAAATCAAAAAGGGTTGGCCTTCGTGCTCGCCATATTCCCAGCCATGAATGACATTGGAGTGATTGAGGCGGATCGAGAGTTCGGCTTCGGTCCGGAAGGACACCAGGTCTTCGGCCTCGGTGCGGCCTTTTTTGAGAATCTTCAGGGCGCCGTTGCGGCCGTCGGCAAGAAGGACTTCATACACCTCGCCCATGCCGCCGCCGCCGAGGAAACGCAGAATCCGGCCGCCGGCGATGACGCTGCCCGGCGGCAGCGAAGGAGCGGGGACGGCGGTGGTGTGGCGGCATCGAGGGCAGGAGATCCGGGCGTTCTGGAGCTTTAGTTCCGCTTCCAGGGTGCTGCGGCACATCGGGCAGGAAAAACGCACCAGCCCCGCGGCGTTGCCATCGGGGCTGGTGTTGACAATCATTCGGAGCGACCTGGAATCAGCCGATGTCGGCAGATCGGACGACGATGCGGTCGACCAGGTTGTAGGCGACGCATTCTTCCGGCGACATCCAGAAGTCGCGGTCGCAATCTTTAGTGACCTGTTCCATGGTTTTGCCGGTGCATTCGCCGACCAGTGAGTTGTAGCGGACGCGGGTCTTGATGATCTCGTCGGCGGTGATTTCGATGTCGGAGGCGGTGCCGCGGACGCCGGTGGAGGGCTGGTGCAGCATGAAGCGCGAGTTGGCGAGTGACAGGCGCTTGCCCTTTTCGGCGGCGAGGAAGATGACGATGCCGGCCGAGGCGCAGAGGCCGCTGACGATGGTGATCACCGGAGCCGGGAAGAAGCGCAGCATGTCGTAAATGGCAAAGCCGGAATCGGCGCAGCCGCCAGGGGAGTTGATGTAGACTCGGATCGGCTCGCTTTCGCTGCGGCGATTGAGCAGAACCAGCTGGCCGAGGACGCGGCGCGACAGCTCAGGCGAGACTTCTTCGGCGATGATGATGGTGCGGGTGGCAAGCATCTCACCGAGCATCTTGTCGGCTTCGCCCTTCTCTTTTTTGTCTTTCGAATCGCAGTCATGTTCGTCATCAAGGCGGCGGAGGGAGTTCATCATCGGGATTCCTGGGGTTAATCGATAGAAGACAAGCTAGCCCGCGATCGCCTCATTGCCAAGAGCCGATCCCTCATGCCTCCGAGCTCTAATGACCGTTTTCTCCACTTGCACCGATCAGCAGCTGCTGCGGGCGTTTTTCGCCGAGTCGTCGGGGCTGAGGTGAAGCAGTCCGCAGTGGAGCAAGGCTTCCCACACCGGGCTGGCCAGGAAGGGCAGCCAGTCGGCATCGTCGAAGTATTGCTTGAAGTAGTCCTCGGCCTCGGCAAAGGTGACTGGGTTGTCGACGGTCAATTGCGGCAGGAGTTCGCGCAGCCATTCGGCCAGAGGGGAGGGGACTTCGAAGCCGAGGGCGTGGGCGCCGATGCCGAAGCTGATGCGGGAGAAACCTTTCTTTTTGCACGCTTCTTCGCGCGGCGGCGGCGCGAGCCAGAGGAGGCGTTCGCGACCGGCGATTTTGCGGTCGTCGAGGCGGGCTTGTTCTTCATAGCCGGCAATCAGATCGGCGGGGAGGCTGGTATCGCCGCAATCGTCGTTAAACCAGTCGCTCACCGGCTGCTCGAGGCAGTTGGCGTGCATGTAATTGTACAGCGCGGCGTTGAGGCCGGCAGTGAAGGGCGAAGGGTCGTCGCCGAGGCGATCGGTGAAGTGGAGTTCGTTGCGGGCGAAGCCGCCGAAGACCGGTCCGGTGATGTCGACGCCGAAGCGTTCGGGGTTCTTGGCGACCGGGCTGTGCTCGGTGAGGGCGAAGCGATGGAAGAAGCCGGATTTGAGCAGCTCGGCATCGAAAAGCTGGCGCACCACTTCGAGGGAATCGAGGGTTTCTTGCGCCGTCTGGGTCGGGAAGCCGTACATCAGGTAGCCGTGCACCATGATACCGGCGTCGCGGAAGGCTTGCAGGGCTTGCGTTGCCTGGCGCAGCGAGGTGCCCTTTTTGATCAGGGCGAGAACCCGGTCGGAAGCGACTTCGAGGCCGCCGCTGACCGCGATGCATCCTGAGGCAGCGAGGAGACGGCAGAGCGACGGGGTGAAGGCTTTTTCGAAACGGATATTGCCCCACCAGGAGACGCGCATTCCGCGGCGGAGGATTTCGAGGGCGAGCTCGCGCAGGACTGCGGGCGGAGCGGCTTCGTCGACGAAGTGGAAGCCGCTTTGGCCGGTCTGTTTCATCACCACTTCCATGCGGTCGGCGAGGCGCGTCGCGGGGGCTTCGTCGTAGCGCGAGATGTAGTCGAGGCCGGTGTCGCAGAAGGTGCAGCGTTTCCAATAGCAGCCGTGGGCGACGGTGAGCTTGTTCCAACGGCCGTCGCTCCACAGGCGGTGCATCGGGTTGGCCATTTCGATGACCGAGAGATAGCGATTCATTGGCAGGCCGTCGTAATCCGGCCAGCCGGTGTCGCTGTGAGGGATGTCGGGCAGATTGGCGCCGTTGTGCCAGACGACTATTTTTTGCGGATCGCGCATGAAGGTGCGGCAGAGCTCGTCGCGCGTCAGCTCGCCTTGCAGGTGGGCGATGAGGCGGCTGAGCGGCAGTTCGCCGTCGTCGAGGGTGATGGCGTCGACGAAGTCGAAGACGCGCGGATCGCTGACCTGGCGGAGTTCGGTGTTGGGGTAGCCACCGCCGAGGCTGACACAGCTTTTGGGGAGGAGTTTGCGGACTTCGCCGCCGCAGCGCAGGGCGGCATAGATGTTGCCGGGGAAGGGGGCGCTGAGGCAGGTGAGTTCCGGCTTGGCGGCGGCGACATGGCGACGCAGGATGTCGAGCATGATCTGATCGAGGAAGTCGGGGGGCTGGCGGAGGGCTTTGTCGAGATCGTCGAAGCTATTGGCGGAGACCGCCAGGCTTTCGGCGTAGCGACCGAAGGCGAAGCGGCTGGAGACGCCTTCTTTGATCAGGTCGGAGAGGTCTTCGAGATAGAGGGTGGCGAGGTGGCGCGCCTTCTCGGTCGAATCGAGGCTGCCGAAGACTCCTTCGGGCAATTGTTCGAGGGCGACAAAGCGCTTGCCCTCGGGCAGGAAGCGGCGAGAATTGATGCGGTGCGTCAGGGTCGGGTCGCGACCCTGCAGGAAGGCGATGACGGCGTCGACGCTGCCAACATAGGCGTCCTCCTGATCGAGGATCAAGCGAAGTGAATCGGAGGGTTTTTTGACGCTGCGCGCAAGCTCAAAGACCTGCGTCAGGCGCTTGCGGCTGAAGATCTCGAGCACCAGTTCGAGGCCCAGGTCGACTTGAGTGACTTGGTGGCCGGCGCGGCGGAGGAAGCCGCTGAGGTAGGCGGTGGAGGGATAGGGCGTATTGAGCTGGGTCAGAGGGGGGAGGATGAGGAGGATGTTCATGGCATGAATCCGTTTTTTGTGGCGCCAATGTACACCATGGAAATACCCTAGTGCAGCGCTCCTTAAATGACTGCAAGTCGCCGAGTCTACTCGGCGGCTTTTTTGTCGGAGCCTGATTTCCGCGGCGACAGCGGCGCGACGCGCCTCAGCAGGTCCTGGCGAGGAAGAAGTGCTGGCCGTGTTCAAGACTTCGGAAAGTGCCGGAGATCTTCTGCTTGGTTTTGGCCATCCGCACATCGCGCTCGGCCTGGTTGTTGTCGAAGGGCACCCGAAGATCCTCGGCGAAGCGGGAAAACTCCGGCTTGAAGGCCGCGAAACGGGCGAGGAAATTGACCGATTGACTCTGCGGGGCCCCGTTTGCCGGTAGGGATGCCGTCGTGATGAGGGGCGATGTCATTGTCGCGGCGGCCTTGGCAGACGATGGCGTCGTCGCGGCGACGATAGGAATCGAGGACGAGGGCGTCGATGGCGGTGGTGCCGACGGCCCGGGCCTTCTTGGCTTCGTTGTGCGCTTCGACCAGGAGCTTGATCATCGCTTCGGCCCAAGCTGGGCGAAGTTCTGGGCGCGTTTTTGAGCTCGCGCAGGAGATGGGCGACGCACATGCAGTGAGTGACGTCGTCGAGATCGAATAGGGTTTCCAGAAATCGTGGACGAGAAGGCCCTCGAAGAGCTCAAGCAGGCCGATCTTTTCGATCGCGTCGCTGCCGCGTTTTTCATGAAGGCGGTAGTAGTAGGCTTCGTCCGGGGGGGCGGATTGCTCCACCGCCCGGGCGAATAAGACGATGTATTTTGGGTCCAGCTTGGCCGGGACACGTCATCGCATTGAACGATTTTTTCCCAACATTCAGAATTACGCCTCAATGGCATCGTTGCGATCAGGCAAGAACCACGCCGCCACCGCCGCCACCAGGAACAGCATCCCTGCACCAACGAGTGCCGTGCTGTAATCCTTGAAGTAAATGCACAACACCGTTCCGGCCGCCGCCGCGATGCGCCCAAAGTTGTAGCAGAAGCCTGCGCCTGTGGTGCGGATCAGTACTGGAAATAGCGGCGGCAAGTACATGGTGAAGAGACCAAAAACGCCTTGGCTGATGCCGATGGTCAGCAAGAATGGCCATAGACCAGACATCGTGCGGGTGCTTGAGTAACACCACACCATCGTCAGACCATAGACGATGAACATGCCGACGATCGAACGACGATAGCCAAATTTGCGCGCAAAAATGGCGGCGATGAAATTGCCGATGATCGACGTGAGCATGACCCACGTCATTCCCAACGTAACAACTCGGTCGAGTTCGCCTTTCTTATACTCTAAAAATTCCGGCAAGGTTCGCAGATGTTGGCTGCACCAAAACATGAATGCCCAATGCGCCGTCAGGCCGAGAGCGCACACCGTCAGGGTCAACAGAGTGATCTTGCGCACATCGCCACGGAAGAGATCTCTAATCCCGCTCGGTTGATGAGTCGCAGTTTTTTTTGCTTCATGCCACGCTTCCGTTTCCGGCACGGCCCTGCGAATCCACAGCGTCACCAGAGCCGGCAAAATGCCGACGAGAAATACCCAGCGCATTTCATATCCGGGAATAATTGACAGCAGAGTGACCGCCAAGCTCGCCAGCAGCACACCGATATTCACGCCGGATTGAAGAATTGCCGCCAACCAGGGTCGCCAGGTTTTCGGCCACGTTTCTGCTAATAATGAAGCTCCAACCGCCCACTCACCACCGATGCCTAGGGCGGCGAGGAAGCGACAGACCATCAATTGTTCCCACGATTGAGCAAAGAACGATAAACCGGTAAAACCTGCGTAAGTCAAAATGGTCAAGATCAGCGCTTTGCTGCGGCCGAGCCAATCACCAATGCGGCCGAAAAATGCGCCGCCGAACGCCCATCCAACTAAGAAGGCTGCCTGAATGTAGGCCGCCTTTTCCTTCACCTCTGGGTCGCCATCCGGCAGCAACATCAGTTGCGCAACAAATGCCACGGCAACCAAGGTGTAGAGATGAATGTCGAGACCGTCGAATAACCAACCGAGCCAAGCAGCGATGCCGGACTTCCATTGGTGTGGCGTCAGATCACGCAGGCGTTTCACGTCAGAGTCGCTCATGTCATCTCCTGGGTTTGGGTAAAAAACGCCTAATATAGACTGCCGCGGCAAGTCTCTGCAAGGAAGGAAAAACGAATAAATTTTGGACCTTCAGGAATTAGCGTGGGTAGCACCTGTCAAATCGCCGGTGATTTCGGCTCTTCCGAGATAATGAGTACTTGCTATGCTTCGCCGAAGCTGTGCACAAATCTCGCCAAAAGCTCCGGAGGTGAATGATGGACAACGCCCGCTTTTTTGCTGAAATGCTTAGATAACAGGTTCTTCCTTATATAACCCATTGAGACGTATTGAGATGGCAAAAAAAGTTCGTTGCGGATAATTTTTTGCCTTTTTCACAGCAGAATTTCGACTTGTTTTAAATTCTGTTATTAGGTAGGATGTGGATGGGTACAACTTCCTATGAGAGAACCTTTCTAACTGAAACATCGAAACTTGGAGTTCGCCATGAAACCCACCCGCTTCACGCTGATAGAGCTCTTGGTTGTGGTCGCCATCATCGCCATTCTCGCCTCAATGCTGCTGCCCGCCATCAACCAATCCAGGAAGGTCGCGAAAGGCGCTATCTGTACAAGCAATCTCAAACAAATCGCTCTCGCCACCATCAGTTACTGCGCGAGCAACGATTCGTTTTATCCTTGCCCCGCCAATCATACTTTGCGCCATAGCTGGGATGACTCGATCAGTTCCGAGCTCGGCTTCGGGCTGAGCGACGCCGAGAAGGCGCTAGGCGAGGTTAACCCCGACCCCGTGTTCACCGCCAGCACACTCGGAGCCAGCCGTTTCGCCGCACTGAAGAACACGATGAAGCCTCTGGTCTGCCCTCTTGACCCGGCCCGCTCTGATAGCAACGCCATCTGCCGCACCTACGCTATTAATAGCGGCAACGACGTCGTGGACAACGGCACCAACGGCCTCGGCGGGTGGAGCTCTACCCCCACATATACCTCCGAAGACAGCGTCACCAATCCCAGCAATACCTTGATGATTGGTGAGACACTGCCAGCCACCTACGCTGGTTCCTGCTGGTGGGCCAACTCTGGCCGCTTGCCCGATAGGGCTGGCACCTCGCAGCACCACAAGGCGGGTTATTACAACTGGGCTCTCTGCGATGGCTCGGTCCAGTTTTTGCCGAAATACTCACTCAACTCCATGCAGCCCGTCAACCAATGATTGCCATCAATCTGATCCTTGGCGGAATTGCCGCCGTCACTGTCGCCTGCGCCCTGCGCAGCCGCAAGAAAACTAACTCTGGCCTGTGGAAGCTGTACACTGCCATCGGCTGTCTGATTTGCCTCGTCGGGGCACTCGTCGCACCCTTTTTCGACGGTGAAGAAAGCTCCAAAGACGTCAGCCACCGCGATGCTGTGTTCGAGAGCTTTGCTTTGAGCGCCTTGGTCGACAGCAGTCTATCCCAAGTGACGAAACGTCCCCTGCGGATCGCACTCTATTATGGCGTCATAAGTCGCAGCGGATACACGCCCCTCCCCTCGGTTGCGCAATTACAGCAACAGCGTCATGAGCGCCTGAGCCAGCTTCTGAGCGGCCCAGGCCTGAGCTGTAAAACCATCCGCCTCGACCATGAAGCCACGCCCGAAGAATTCGGGTCGATCTTCGAAGCTTACGACCTTGTTGTCGTTGCCGACGGCATGAACGAGAATTTCCTCAGTTTCTTAACGCAAATAAATGGACCTTCAGGAATTAAAGTGGCTAGGATTTGTCAAATCGGCATTTTGAGGGCTTTTTGAGGCGTCCCCAGACTTTACCTCCAAAAAAGGCCCAACAATGTCCATTCCTGCCGTGATTACACCCTGTGAATTCTACCGTCGCCTG
>CAMCSH010000192.1 GCA_945877655.1 Lentisphaera araneosa HTCC2155
TGGCAAGCCCCCGGGGTAGCTCCTCGTTCCTCGTCGCAACCCCGGGCTGGCAGATGCAACCCCTTCGGGGTAAAACCAAAGGTGCCAGTGGCTTCCCAATTCTGTCGTGCGGCGGGTCGGCGCGTCCTTTGCCTGTCTCGATATTGGAATCGAAGCGATAGAATTCACGCAAGGCCTGGAGCAGGGGGGAATCGAGTTGGCTATAAATTTCCTCCAGGATAGAGTCTGAGCTTCGGATTGAAGGGGAGGAGCAGAGCGAGGCCTTCCGTGTAATAATCACGATCTTTGTAGGTTGCGAAGAAGAAATCTTTTTCCATCATTAGGCCACGGGCGGTGAATTGCCAATGGCGAGCCCCCTCGACCAGTGGCTGATCGTTCTCGCGGCACCAGGTTTCGATGCGTTGAATCAAGCCGGCGTAAAAACAGGCGCGATTCAACTGGGCAAACTCACTCCCAATGGCGTAGTCCGACCCCCTGGCTACGAGGATGTTATACTCTTCTCCTTTGGCCATATAGCTTCTGTCATCCTCAAGCAGGAGGGTGTTGGGCAAGGCCTCTGGGCTGCAGATGACGCCGCTCATTTTCTTTTTTTGTTGCCATAAACTGGTGGCAAGAACTCCCGGCTCATTTCATAATAACCACGCCCCCGGTTCTCGGGGAGATCTTGATAGTTTCTGAACGCCTGTTCCGCATCGAAAAGATTGGGGCGAGAAGCGATTTTAATGCGTGGCAAAAGCTCCTGAGAATGAGCCTCACCAAAGGCATTTTTCAGCAGTTTTGGCACTAGCTCAGCATTGCGTTCGTGAATGGCCGAACTGAAAAAATGGATTTCATGGCCCTGTGCGTGCAGCCAACGGAATAACGCGTAGAAACCAGGAAAGACAAAATGTTCACAATCGCCTAGGACTGTAATTCTATGCAGCGGTAAATCTTCTTCATCGAGCAGTTTTTGAGCAATGGCTAAGTCTGAGTTTTCAATTTTCCCTTGGTTGGGCAAGACGACATTCCCATCAAGATCAAAAACATAACTATGTGCCTGTGTGGTGTTCATGGGGGTTCTAGTGTTTCTAGATGTTTCTGCTGTGATATTTAGAAGTCAAGCCTTGCGCACCCGGCACTTCTTGCCGGAGATGACGACGCTGAGCTTGGCGAAGTCGTGAATACCTTCTTCACGGAGGCGGGCGGCGTAATCGTTGTCATCGATCTGAGCGATGGCGGCATCGGCGAGGGCATCGAGGTCGGCATCTTTGGCGACGGCTTTGAATTCGATCAGCTTGGCGGTGAAGCCGGGGGTTTTCGGGCGGCAGATGAGATCGGCGCGGCCTTCGCCGGATTCGATGTTCGATTCCAGGCGGTAGTGGCTGCGCAGGGGCAACAGCAGGCCGAGGATGAGTCCGTGCAGGAAAATCTCGGGAGTCTTGGCGGTGTCGTGATAAGACGCGACGCCTTTGAGAAAGTCATTGAGCTCGCGCTGGAATTTCGGCGCGTCGTCGGCGATGAAGGATTGCAGCAGAGGTGAATTGAGCTTCGGTAAACCCTTGCGGCTGGAAGTGACTTGACGGACGAATTCGGCGAAGACCGCTTCGATTTCCCGGTTCGGGATCGAGACATGCCAAGACTCGAGGAGATCCCCCTCGTCGACAAATTTATCATGTGCCTTGAGGTAGCCGCAGAGGACAAAAAAGGAGAAAAGGATGTCGCGCGGAGTGTCGTCGACGAGATCGCGCAAAGTGGCGCGGTCGCTGAGCTGGGTGATGATGCTTTCCCCTTGGAGAAGCTTTTCCAATTCTTGCAATAGGGGTTCGCCGGCGCGGGCGAGTTCGGTGAAGATGAGTTGGTTGGAGCTGGTGTTGAGCCAATGCGGCGCGAGGTTGCCGCGGACGAGGAATTCGCCGAGGGACCATGGGTTGTAGATCTGGATGCCGTTGAAGTTGTAGCCATTGTACCAGCCACGGACATCTTCCGCCTGATCTTGGCGGCCGAATTCGATCAAAGCCTGCTGCGTTTCTTCTTCGGTGAAGCCGAATTTATCGGCAAAGTCGCCGGCATCGATGACGCTGTAGCAGGTGAAGTGGTTGAGATCGGAGAAGATCGACTGCTGGGCGAGGCAGAGGATGCCAGTGAGCACCGCTTTTTCGAGGTGGTCATTGTTTTTCAAGGCTGAAGAAAGCCAAGGGCCGAGAAGCGCGATTGCGGGTTTCGCAAAACCTTCGCTGATGGCATGCAGCACCGGAGCGTCGTATTCGTCGATTAAAATCATGACTTTTTTGCCATGCTTCAGGTGCAGGGCTTCCATCAGCAAGGCGAGGGATTGCTTCAAGTCGTCATCTGTGCCTTGCTGCTCGAGAATGCGCTCCAATATCATCTGTTGCACAGAATCAAGAGCGACGAAATCGTGGCGATGAGGACTGAGCAATTGCGCCATGCGCCCAACCAGAGTTTGTTGCAACTTGTCGATGTCGCCGCACTTCCAATCTTTCAGCGACAGGAAGATCACTGGATGTGCGCCGCGAGTGGCGAGGATTTTCGGCTCTTCCTGCATGATTTTGAGACCGGCGAAAAGCTCGTCTTGATTCTTGCGGGTGATATCGAACCAGCATTTGAGCATGTTCATATTCAAGGTTTTACCGAAGCGCCGGGGGCGCGGCAGGAGGAGGCATTGGGAGCCGAGGAGGACATCGCGGATGAGCAGGGATTTATCGACATACCAAGCTCCCGGCTGGCGGAAGTCAGGGAATTCACCAGAGCCGAACTGCGGGATATGGGTGTATTTGGGTTTCATGGCTCAAGATGCGCCGGAATGGTGGAGAAGTCAAGCTAAAAACCGCAGTTGAAAAGTTGAAAGGTTCAGAAGTAGAAAGGATTAGCTGCAACAGCAACAACTAACGCGGACTTCATTCGCAAAAGACAGGACTCGACAAATTAGAAAATGACAAGAAAAAAGTGTCGCCTCGTTAGATTGATTGGCTTCTACCACTCCAAAATGCAGACTTCCTGACCCGCAGCGGGAGATTATTGGGAAGCCGATGGCACCTGCTCGATGCTCAACCCCAAGGGGGTTGCGGCCTCCAGCCCAGGGTTGGCGCCTCGCCTACCCTGGGGAGGAGACGATTTTGATTCCAAACCCCAAGGGGGGTTTCGTCTCGTTCCGTGCGGCCGGGGAGTACCAGCGGGCCGAAACCCCGTTGGGGTTTGAGGACACTGGCAAGCCCCCGGGGTAGCTCCTCGTTCCTCGTCGCAACCCCGGGCTGACAGATGCAACCCCTTCGGGGTAAAACCAAAGGTGCCAGTGGCTTCCCAATTTTGTCGTGCGGCGGGTCAGGAAGTTCGAAATTAACAGAATGCACGACTACCTCATCTCCGCATCTTGAACTTCAGCAACCTCCACGCGGAACGCAGGATGGCGCGGGGGCTGAAGGAGATGTCGGTCCGGAAAGACGGCACCAAACTGGTAGCTGCCTTTAATCCGCGGGTTTGGAAAAGACTTTCGGCAGCGCCTTGGGCGCGCTCGCGGCGAGAGGGTTCAAGCGCTTGGAAAAGCGGCAGCTTGAGCGGATCGTGATCCATCAACAGAGCCTGCAGCCAGTCGTGGGCAAAGGGATCCTGAGCGACGAGGATCTGGCCGAGGGGATAAGGGCGGCCGCCGCGTGGACCTTTAATGTGCATGGCGACAATGCCGTCGCCGAGATGCAAAGTTGCGGCCACCGCATCGGCGTTGGCGATGATCATCTTGGCGAAGCGCAACGGATCGTTGTCGCAAAGATTGTGGCGCAGGAATTTCCTTCGTCCGACGACGCAACCGTAGAGGTTTTTGACGGCGCCGGTGAGGATGAACTGCTGGTGCACCTTGAGCTTGGGCAGATTGATCACGGCATCGAAATTCTGCAGCTCTGCAGCGACGCTGAGTTCTTCGTACCAGGTGTCGCCGGCAATGCCGTCGAATTTGCGGCTGTCGCAGAACTCAACCACGCCGATGCCGCGATGGCGGCATTCGTCGTAGACGCCATGCAATCGTAGACCTTTTTCACAGGAGCCGAAGGCCGGGGATTCGCCGATGCTGACCTGGCGGCCTTCTTCGAGGAGGAGTTCGGCCACCGCCATGTAGAAGTCGGGGTGGGTGCAGGAGGGGTCTTCCGGTTTTTCCGGCATGACGAAGTTGGGTTTGAGCAGGACCCGTTTGCCAGGGGCGAGAGCCGCGAAACCGCCATGGGGTGCAAGCAGCTGGCGCAAGGCCGCTTTGACACCGCTGCGTTCATAGCTGTGAAGACTGATCAAATCGAGAATGGGCTTCATGCGGACCTAGGCTGCTAAATGGTGTTGCGGCAAAACCTATGCGGGAAGCGCAAGAAGCAAGTGTCCACGGCCAACTTTGAGCTAGGGAGTGAGGGAGTAACGGAGTGAGGGAGTGAGGGAGTAACGGAGTGAGGGAGTAACGGAGTGAGGGAGTGAGGGAGTGAGGCAGGAGCGCGGAGCGCATAACGAGGTCACTCCCCAACTCCCTTGTTGACGAAAAGAAGCAGGGGATCCTTTTCGGGATCCCCTGGAAATCTTGTTGGTACTCGAGGCGGGACTTGAACCCGCACGGTGTTACCCACTAGCACCTCAAGCTAGCGCGTCTGCCATTTCGCCACCCGAGCACCGGGCTGTCATTTCTGACGGAGCCTAAAGTACCAAGAGACTCCATTCTGTCTAGGTGAACTGAGACGATTTTTGCAAGAATTTTTCCCTATCATTGATGGTGTCACAAGACTAGTCAATCGTTGGCGCCGCGACATCTTCATCGCCATCCATTTAAGGAGAATTTATGCGTCACGATCTCGACCAGGGGCGGACTTCCCGCCGCGGCCTCGCCCTCTTCGGTTTCTACGTGCTTGCCTACGGCGGCTTCATGGCGGTGGCAGTTTGCCGTCCCGACCTGATGGCGAAAAAAATCGGCAACGGCGTCAACCTCGCCATTCACTGGGGCTTCGCCCTCATCGGCCTCGCCGTTCTCCTCTCCGCCATCTACATGTTCGCGAAGGGCAAGGACGAGTGAACTCAAGGGAGTGAGGGAGTGAGGGAGTAGGGAGTAAGGGAGTGAAGCAAAATCCCTCATGCATCTCCCCCAACTCGCTCACTCCAACCAACTCCCAACTGACTCCCTCCCCTCACTCCCTCACTCCCCCTAACTCCCCAACTCCCCCGGGCTCCCCATGCTTCCTTCCTCCTCCACTCTGGCGATCATCATCTTCTTCGCCTTCGCCGGCCTTGTCCTCGGCATCTCCTTCTGGCTTGGCCGCAAGGCGAAATCGGCCGCCGGTTATTTCGCTGCCCACGGCGAAATCCACTGGTTCGTCAACGGCATCGCCTTTGCCGGCGACTACCTCTCCGCCGCGAGCTTCCTAGGCATCTGCGGCATGATCGCCTTCTACGGCTATGACGGCTTCCTTTACGCCATCGGCTACCTCGCCGGCTGGTTGGTGGCGCTCTTCGTCGTCGCTGAACCGCTGCGCAAACTCGGCAAGTTCACCTTCGCCGACGCCCTCGACGCGAAGTTCGGCTCGCGCGCCATCAAGACCACCGCGGCACTCTCCACCCTAATCGTCAGCCTCTTCTACCTGATCCCGCAAATGGTCGGCGCCGGCGTCCTGGTCAAGCCCCTTCTAGGCCTGCCGCAGGAAGCGGGTGTAATCATCGTCGGCTGCCTGGTCATTGCCATCGTCACCACCGCCGGCATGGTTTCGACCACCTGGGTCCAGTTCATCAAAGGCATGATGCTTGTAGTCTTCTGCACCATCCTGGTCGCCATGATCCTCTGCCGCGGCTTCACCGAGAAGCCCGGCGATTTCAAGAAGATCGATGCCGCTACCTTCGCCGCCCTACCCGGGGAACGCCTAGTGGATGGCGCGGTCTGGAGCGACAAAAAACTATCGCGGATCAAGCTCGGCGATGGCCAAGTGCAGACCTGGAAACAGCTCGCCGACGGCTATGTCCTGTGCCAGACCCTGAACAAAAAAGCCGAGCTGGTCAACGGCCTGAAGCAAACTGTGGCCAACGATCTGTTGCCGGTCGGTTCGATCCTCGATCTCCCCGGCGACGCCAAAGAAGCGAAAAACCTCAGCCCCTCGGAATTCCTCTCCACCTTGCAGGATTCGACCGTCCTCACCTGGCCGGAAGTGAGAATCAAGGACCCCAAAGAAGGCGAAGTCTGCGTCTATGTACCCACTCCGGTAAAGGGAGAAACCCTGCTCACTCCCGGTGGCCTGCCCACCTTCAAGGCCCTGAAAGATAAAGAATTCACCGTCGGCAAACTCGACTTCATCTCCTTGATGATCGCCCTCTTCTGCGGCACCGCCTCGCTGCCCCACATCCTGATCCGTTATTACACCGTCAAGGATGCTAGCGCGGTGCGCAAATCGACTGTCGTCGGCATCGCTGCCATCGGCTTCTTCTACATCCTGACGCTCTTCCTCGGCCTCGGCGCCATGGCCTCGGGCGCCCTCGACCCGAGTAATAACAACATGTCCGCCCCGCTCCTTGCCCGCACCTTCGGCGAATGGCCCTTCGCTCTGGTTTGCGCCATTGCCTTCACGACGGTGCTCGGCACTGTTGCCGGCCTGATTCTCGCCGCGTCCGGCGCTGTCGCTCATGACATCATCACCGGCCTCCTGGGTCACGATCTCGAAGAACACGCCAAGGTGAAGGCCGGCAAGATTGCCGCCGTCGTCGTCGGCGTCCTCGCCATGGGCCTGGGCATCCTGTTCAAGGACATGAACGTCAACTTCCTCGTCGCCTGGGCCTTCAACGTCGCTGCTTCGGCCAATCTGCCGGCACTGCTGATGATCCTGTTCTGGAGCGGCACCACCAAACAAGGCGTCGCCGCCTCGATCAGTGTCGGCCTGATCAGCTCGATCGGCTGGATTCTCTGCTCCAAAGAAGCTTGCATCAATCTCTACGGACTGACGGAGAAAGCCGCCATCGCGCCCTTCTCGCAGCCCGCGATCGTCACCATCCCCCTGGCCTTCCTGGTCCTGGTGATCGTGTCGCTGGCCACCAAGAAAAAAACGACCAGTATCACTCAGAATTAAGGGCTAGCTCGGGGAGTGAGGGAGTGTAATCCGACTCCCTATCCCGGTAAAGCTGGAACCCAATCAAGCTGCAGAAACCCCGTTGGGGGTTGAGGACACTGGCAAGTCTTCGGGGTAAAACCAAAAGCGCCAGTGGCTTCCCCATTTCTCGGTCGTTTTTTCCGACGCGGCGTTTCCTGGGCGTCATCCTCGGATTCCTCGCTTATCTTGCGCCCATCGCAATCGCAAGGATTTCCCCATGACTGATTTCGCCAGCTTCGAAGCCGCCTTCCTGCGCGCCACCGCCGCTCTTCCCTACGCCTCGCTCCGCCGCCTCAGCAGCCGCAGCCGCAGTGTCAGCGTCCGGCGCGGCAATGTCGAGCCGCCGCAGCTCAGCCAGGATGCCGGCTGGATGCTTACCGTGGTCGCCGACGCCCAAGGCAGCGGCGGCGGACCCTGCGGCATCGCCTACGCCGCCAGCGCCGAGTTCAGTGAAGCCGCTCTTGAGCGCGGCCTGTTAGCCGCCAAACGGGCCGCGGCGCTTGCCGCCGGCCGCAGCGTTTGCGACTTCCGCAGCGTCCCTTTCTCGCACGCCTCGGGGACCTATGAAGGCCCTTCCCTCGGCGTCGAAATGCCACTCGAAACCAGTGTCGACCTGCTCCGTCGGGTCGAAGCTGGACTCGCCGGCTCGCCATTGATCGCCGACCGCAGCGCCTCACTCAGCCAAGCGGTCTACGAGCAGGTCACATTGACCAATCGCGGCGGCCGCATCGTCCAGCGTTTCCGCCGCATCCATCCCTCGGCCTCGGTCACCGCGCTCAAGGACGGCTTGAGCCAGACTCGCAGCTGGCAGGCTGGCTCCTGCCTGCTCCAGGGTGGCGCCGAAATCCTGGCCCAGCGCGGCTTCGAAAGCTGCGGTCCGCAACTGGTCGAAGAAGTGCTCGAACTTCTCGCCGCGCCGCCGTGCCCGGATGAAGTGATGGACCTGATCCTGATGCCCGACCAGATGCACCT
>CAMCSH010000193.1 GCA_945877655.1 Lentisphaera araneosa HTCC2155
TCGGTCGCTGAGGTGGCTGCTGAGTCCGGCGGCGCGGGTGCTGCCATAGCTTTCGCCGAATAGGAAAAGCGGCGAGCTCCAACGCTGGTTGCGGGTCAGGTAGGTGGTGATGAAGGAGCCGAATGAGGCGATGTCGCCCTGGAGGTTCCAGAACTTCCGACCTTTCTCCGCATCGGCGGGACGGCTCCATCCTGAGCCGATGGCGTCGATCAGGACGATGTCGGTGTCAAGCAAGGGGCAATCGGGGTTGTCGACGAGGCGATAAGGGGCGGCGGGGCGCCAGCCTTCGGCGGTGAATTGCGCTTTACGCGGACCGAGTGCGCCGAGGTGGAGCCAGACGGTTGAGGCGCCGGGGCCGCCGTTGAAGGCGAAGGTGATCGGCCGTTTTCCCGGCTCCTGACCCGGGAGGGTGTAGGCGACATAGAACATTTGAGCTTCGATGTTGCCAAGCTTGTCCTTGATCGGCAGGCGTCCGGCGGTGGCGATGTAGTCGATCTCTTTACCGCCGAGAGTGATTTTATGCTTGGTAACGACTGGTGCGCGTTCCGTCATGTCCCAGCCGGTGAGCGCCTTGTCGCCTTTGGCTTCGAAGGCGATGGCGGCTTCGGGAGTTTTTTCCGGCGCCTTGTCGGGGCTTTCCGCGAACAGATGCAGCGAGGCGAGGAGGGAGAGAATCATGGTGGGTTTCCTTGGGATTCAGAATAGATCGCGCAGAGATTGAAAGGCTTCCGCCGGGCCGCCGCAGATCAGGCAGAAGACGATGAGGGTGACCAGGGCGAGAGCAACAAGCAGCCAGATCAAGGGGAACGACGAGGTCGCACCCGCGTGATCGCTAGGAGGTGCCATCTCGGTCTTGACGTCGGGCTGCGCCTTTTTCCGTGGCTGCCGGGATTTTTCCGGCGCATCCTGCAGCATTTGGCGCAGGCAATCGGCGGCCCGAGGCGGATGGAGTGGATGCTTGCGGGCAGCGCTTGCGAGCTCAAGGGTCGAGGCAAATCGTTGCGCCGGCTCGGCGGCGAGGCAGCGGCGGACTAGCTGCAGCAGAGCTTCATCCTTCAAACCGGGGAAATCCTTCAGCTCGCGGGTCTGGCGCGCCTTGACCAGGTCCACGTACGGCGTCTGGGCGTTGAGGCCGTGGGCGTCGCGCTTGGCGAGGCATCGATAGAGGATCAGGCCGACCGAATAGATGTCGGCGCGGCCATCGACGTTTTTAGAGCCGAGCAGCTGCTCAGGAGCCATGAAGAGCGGCGTGCCGACCGTGGTGCCGGTCTGGGTGAAGCGGTTGCCGTCTTCGCGAGCGACGCCGTAGTCCATGATCTTGACCCGTCCATCGGGCAGGATCATGAGGTTTTCCGGCTTCAGGTCGCGGTGGACGAAGCGAGCTTCATGAAAGGGCTTGAGGTCCTCCGCGAGGGAAGAGCAAAAAGCGAGAGCCTGAGCGGGACTGAGCAGGGCGCGGGCGAGAACGTCATGCAGAGTGATTCCGTCGACGAATTCCATCACGATGCACCAGGAGCCATCGAACTTCTCGCAGGCTTCCATCTTGACGAAAGCGGCGTGGTCTTTCATCTGGCAGCCGATGTTGAATTCCTGCTTGAAGCGGTCGACCGCCTGGCGGTCGCGCCCGAGGTGTTCGTGCAGGCGCTTGAGAGCGTGGACGCGACCATCCGGGGCGCGGACGCGAAAGACCGTCGCCATGCCGCCGGATCCCAGGGCTTTGCCGAGGATTTCAAAAGGTCCGATCTGCTGGGGGCGAGGAGGCAAGATCAGTCCCCTTTCCCGTCTTCGAGAATGGCTTCGAGCTTGTCCTGAAGAACGACGATTTCGTCGAGGGCTTCCTGGGCGAGGCGGAGTTCGCGGCGGAGGTCTTGGATGACGCGTTGTTCGAAAGCCTCGGCGCGGGCGTCGCGCCAGGCGTCGCGACAAGTGCCCCAGCGGGCCATCAACTTGCTTTCGTCTTCTGACAAGCGGGCTTTGGCGGAAAGCGGGCTCACGCCGGGCCTCCTTCGGAATAGCGGCGCAGGGCGATGGCGGCGTTGCGCAATTGGTTGCGAGCCTGTTCGAGATCATCGATGGCGATGGAATGCAAGCGCAGCAAGGCAGACATCGGGCGGCGGGTCGCTTCGTCCCAGCTCGCCATCAAGCTGCGCAGCGAGCGGTTTTTCTTCTCGATTTCCTCCAGCCGTTTTTTCGCCTGGCGCAGTTTCGATTGCGGGATGACGCGAGCCGTCTGGACCGGCCCGCAGGCGGCGAGTTCAGCGGCGGCGGCGGCGATTTCATCGTGAATCTCATCCTCCTCGCGGCGCCAGGCAAGCATCTGGCGCTCGGCACGGCTGTAGAGCTCTTCGAGATTCTGGCGCGAGAAATCAGCAGTCTCAGCGAGGTCTTCGGCGATGATCTTGAGATCGGTGGCGAAGTTATCGAGAGCGTCGATATCGGTGACGCGGGCGTGGTCGGCCATGAATTCCTCAGCGTTGGTTCAGGTATTCATCGATGCGTTCGGCCTTGCGCAGAAGCAGAGGGACGTGGCGGTCGGTCTGCTCCATGAAGGTTTTCAAGCTTTTGGAAGCGGCCTCGAAGTCCTGGGCGTATTTCAGCTGTTCCTGGTCTTGCCAGGTCTCGCCGAGCTGCTGGAAGCGGGATTTGAGGCTGATCATCCGCGATTGCAGATCGGAATTGAAGCGTTTCAGCTCCGCAGCGAAACGGCGCAGCTCTTCGGGATCGACGACAGCTTGTGACATGAGTGCCTCCGGGGTTGGAAGAAGCTTAAGCCGGGGCAGCCTGCTGTCAAAGGTCAACCGCGCTTCGACTGAGCAGCAAAAACGGCCTGAGCCGAGGACTCAGGGCGTGAGAAGCGAAGATCGCCGGAGATCAGGGCTGCTTTTTCGTTTTTTTCGCCTTGGCTTCACCATCGATGCTCTTGATGGTGAAGTTGGGGTTGACGCTGCGCTGAGTTTTGAAAGCATCGTCGGCGCGGGCGATCAGGGCTTTGCCGGCCTCGGTGGCGGCGAGATCGTGCTCCTGACCGAGGTCGCTGAGGATGTCGTAAACTTCCCAGGGGCTGAGTTTTTTCTGGAGATCGCGGCGCAGCACCATGTGGCGACCATCGAGCAGGACCGCCTGCTGACCGCCGTACTCGGGGAAGTCCCAGAGGCAGGTGGCGGGCTGGTAGTCTTTTTCATGCCCGGTGAGGACGGGGACGATGGAATGGCCGGTGGTGACCTTCGCGGGCTGGACGCCGCCGATTTCGGCGACGGTGGACATGACATCATGGAAGGAGACGCAGGCATTGCTGGCGGTGCCGGCCTTGATCTTGCCGGGCCAGGCCGCGATCATCGGGATGCGCAGGCCGCCGTCGTAGACCGAGCCCTTTCGGGCCTTGAGCTGGCCAACCGAGTTGAAGAACAGCGTATCGGCACCGCCGACATCATGGGTGGCGCCGTTGTCGGAGGTGAAGATGATCAGAGTGTTGTCGTCGAGCCCCTGCTTCTTCAAGGCGGCGCGGATGCGTCCGACATGTTCGTCGAGATAGGTGATCATGGCAGCGTAGGCGGCGTGGGGGCGCTGATGCGGGACATACCCGCCTTTTCCGCCGAGGAAGGGCTTGTCATCCCACTCTTTGGGATAGCTGTCGACCAGACGTTGGGGCGGCTGCAGAGAGACATGCGGCTCGGTGAAGGCGAGGTAGAGGAAGAAGGGCTTCTTGTCTTCACCGCGTTTGGCGAGCCAGCCTTCGGCGTCGGTCAGCATGCGTTCGGAACTGTGATCGATGCCTTGGAACTTGGAGAAGTCACCGTTGGCGTCTTTGACCTGGCCGTGTCCGGGGATGGCAGGCTGATTTTTCAGTTCGATCCGTTGGCCGTCGCTCCACAGGTGATCGGGATAGTAGCTATGTGCCTGACGTTGGCAGACATAGCCGAAGAAGTGATCGAAGCCCTGCTTGTTGGGGTTGCCGGAATTTTGGAAGCCGCCGAGGCCCCATTTGCCGATGCAGGCGCTGGTGTAGCCGGCGGGAGCAAGGATTTCTGGAATGGTGATTTCCTCGTCGGGAATGGGAAGCTGCGATTCATTGCCTTGGTCCATGTTGCCGCGGACATAGGCTTGGCCGAGATGCTTGCCGGTCATCAGGACACAGCGGGCCGGGGCGCAGACCGGGGCGCCGCTGCGGGCATTGGTCAGGCGCATGCCTTCGGAAGCGAGCTGATCGATGTTGGGCGTGCGGATTTTCTTTTGACCGAAACAGCCGAGTTCGCCGTAGCCGAGGTCATCCGCCAGAATGAAGACGATGTTGGGCTTCTTCGGCATCTCGGGTCCGGCTGCGGGCTCTGATGCCGCGAGACTGAAGCTGAGGGCCATGAGGGACAGGATCATGTGGGGGTTCCTTTCTGAGTTGCTGCCAAGAATAAACAGCGACCGAGCTGAGCAGTTGCGACAATGAGACGGAAAAATGCGCCGAATCTCACTTTCATCGTTGCGGCGGGACGAAATTGGGATCTGGGTTAGGCAAGTCCTTGGCGCATTCCGGGGCGGGGCGGAGCGACTCGAAACTGAGCCTCCAGGGCAGATTGCAGGAGCCGCTGCCGAGTGTCGTCAGGCGGGTGTCAGCGGAGAAGATGCCGATGACTTCGATCGGGACATCCCTGACGTAGGGAATCGCTTGGGAGGGGTGGATGGCGACGACTTCATGGCTGCTTGGGGTTCGGCCGCTGCAGCAGGCCATCTGATCGGGAACGAGGAGAAACATGTCGATCAGGTCGTCTTTGTTGCTGCACGGCATCATGAAGCCGGCGATTTTCACCCGTTTTCCGTCGAGGGCTTTGAGTTCGGCCGGCATGGCGGCGTTGACGGCGGCGACTTCCTCGGGCAGGATGTCGGTGGCGAGCGAAACCGGCAAGTCCCAGCCGGAGAGTTGTTTCCAGGTCAGCTTCACGATCGGGGCCGCGCTGGCAGGCGGGGGCTTGGCGATAGTTTTGGCGTCCGGAGCTTTTTGATCGCAAGCAGCAATCAAGATGAAAAATACAAGAAAGACGCAATATCTCATGGGTTCATTCCCTTTTGGTTCAGATGGGAGATATTAGCTCATGTCGGAATCTGCGCTCAGGTTCCATTCTCATGAGTGACAGCAAACACAGGACCCTCAAACATGTCGAAGCGACCGGAAATCAGTGAAGAAGATCTCGAAGCCTGGATCAACGGAGTCCATCAATCCTGTCCTTGTGAAGGCCGCCGGGACAAAGCCGGGGATAGCGAGACCAAGGCGTGGATTGCCACCACCCATCTGGAACACCTCTCGGAAGTAACGATCAAATCCAAAGCTGATTAATGTCATTTCAGGCAGGCTTTTCATCAAGCCCTCCTGCTGGCGATGATTGCGCCATTTATCTGAAACTCGCCCACCACAATCCTTCAAGGAGTTGCTCATGAATTGGATACCGAAGATAACTTTGGCTTTGACCGCGATCCCTTCGATCCTGATGGCGCAGGGAAAGTCAGACGCTGATCAGACGGCTCCGCACCCGATGGGTCTGGGCATCCTCGGCGCCGAAGGCAACTACCAGGTCGGACACAAAGAGATTGCCATCACCGCGGTGCAAAGCGGCGGCTTGGTGGCGGGCATCGGCCTGCAAGTCGGCGACAAGGTGATTGCCGCCAACGGCAAGGAATTCGAAGCGGCGACCAACGAGATCCTCGATGGCGGCAAAGGGCCGCAAGAAGGCTTGGGCTACGCGCTCCAGGCCAGCCTGAAGAGCCGCACCCCTCTGGAACTGAAAGTGCTGCGCGGCAGCCAGACCCTCAATCTCAAAGTCACCCTGCCGCCCCTTCGTCCCTTCGCCAAAACCTACCCCGAAAACTGTCCTCGCACCGACAAGATGCTGGAAGGCTTCTGCGCCTATCTGCGCGCCAACGCCGGGCCCGAGGTGGTCTGGGGCAATCGCTACGTCACCAGCACCGCTTGCGGCCTGACCCTTCTCGCCAACGGCGACAAGAAGGACGCCCCGATGCTGAAGGCCCTGGCGCAGCGTTTCTGTAACGAATGGGAGGCTCTCAAAGTTCAAGGTGGCCTGCATTCCTGGAACGTCGTCTACACCGGCACCTACCTGTGCGAATATTACCTCGCCACCGGCGACACCTCGGTGCTGCCGACGATCAAGCTGATCTGCGATGACTTGGTCAAACGACTTGGCGCAAACGGTCGCAGCGGCCACGCCTACGAGGTCGGCTACGATGGTGCAGGCTTGAACATCATCACCACCAACAAGCTCCTGGTCTGGGCCCTTGCCAGCAAATGCGGAATCAAAATAGACACCGATGCTTTTGACCGAGCCTACAAACACTGTCTTGCATCCCAGCAGGGTGACGGCTGCGTCTGCTACATCATCAACGGCGGCGGCGCCGACGGGGTCGGACGCAGCGGCATTTTCGCTTTGGCGATGGCGATCAGCGGCAAAGACAAGGAGAAGGGACTCTTCGCCACCGCCTTCATCCAGTCCCACATGAAACAGGCCCGGGAATGCCACGCCAACGGTGTCATGGGCATGCTCTGGGCTCCCGCAGCTCTCTCCCTCTACAACCAGAAAGGCTATCGCGATTTCATGGACTACTGGTCGTGGTATTTCGAGCTCGCCAATCGCCCCGAGAAGGACGCCATGCCGGTCTGGTACATCGGCTCGAAGCGCAACAACGGCGGCGATGAATACCTCAACAAGGAGCTCTACTTCATGGGCTGTGTCGGCAGCGCCTTGGCTGTTGGTAAACACAAGCTCTTCATCCACGGCAACACCAAACGCGGCTGGCTCCTCGGCAAGCGCAACGGCGGCATGATCGCGGCTTATCGCATCTCGTGCAAAAACAGCGCCGAATTGCTCGACGCCGTGGCCGACAAGGTGGAAGATCTGAGCTATCCCGAAGAACTCAAGGACGCCCTGACCTTCTCCCGCGATGCCGCCCGGATCTCGGAGAAAGGCAAGAAGTTCCGCGAAGAACTGCTGAGCACGGTGCGACTGCGCGCCGGCAAACTGGCGGCCTTCTCCACTCTCCGTCCGGCTTACGCCCAAAGCCGGCTCAAAATCCTAATGGATCTCAGCACTGCAGATGCCGAGCTCGGCCCGGAAATGAAAATCCAGTACACCCGCGCCGGCGGCGATCCAGCCCGCAGCGCCCCGGCAGCCGCCCTTTACGATGAAGCTTCCTCCCTCCTCAGCAGCGACGGCAAAAAGACCTCCGCCTCGACCCTGGCGACCCGCTTCAAAACCTTCGTCACCAAGATCGAAGCCCTGGCCAAATCGAAAAATCTCAGTTCGGACGAACGCCTCGAGCTCGAATCCTTGGCCGACTGGGCTCGCAGCAAAGCGCAAAGTCTGACGGAGGCTTGAATGAACGATTTAGACCCCGGCGAGAATCTGCTCTGCCCTTCCTGCGGCGCCCAGGTGCCGATCGGCGGCCACCCGCCCTTCAGCACCATTCCCTGCAGCGACTGCCCGCAGATCCTCGAAGTGCCGATGCACTTCGCCTCCTTGACCCTCGTGGCCCGACTGGACGAATCCCCCTTGGGAGTCGTCTGCAAAAGCCTGAACGACGGCACCCCCGGCCTTGTGCGTATCCTCTGCGGCAAGGCAGAACTGAAAGAAGAAGCGACGGCCGAGCAACTCTTGGAAGCAGTGTCGCCGCTCAAATTCCGCGCTCATCCGGGCTTTGCTTTGACTGCAAAAGTGGTCGCAGACGAAGGTGTCTTCGCTTTGTATCGTCCCTTCGTCAACGCCTCTGTCGGAGCCCACCTGAATGAAAAAGGAGCCTTGGACCGGCTGAAAACCCTGATGATCATGGAACAGGCATGCCGCCTTCTGCAGATCTGGAGTGAAGAGCAGGGCTTCGTCGTCCTCCGCCCCTCACATCTGGGTTTGGATGACGAGGGCCGTGTCGTCCTCCTCGACCTCGGCATGAATGAAGCCCTGGTGAACAAGAACCTGGTCGATAACAAGGCCTACTTGAAACTCATCCCTGC
>CAMCSH010000194.1 GCA_945877655.1 Lentisphaera araneosa HTCC2155
GGCCTGCCGGAAAACGCCGCGATTGCCTGTTGTGCCGACCCCTCGCCCGCCATCCGCGCCCTCGGCCTCGCCAGCCGCCACCTGCCGCGCACCTGCGTCGCCGAAGCCGCCCGCTCGCCCCTGCCTTGGCTGCGCCTGCAAGCGGTCAAGGCTCCCTCGCTCGACTCCGCCAGCCTGGTGCAACTGCAGAACGATGCCGATGCCGCCGTCGCCGCCGCCGCCCAGCAAAGAGCCCGCCAGCGACTGTCGGAAATCGGCTGAGATAACCCTTTCCTTCACCCCAATCACGATTGAACCCCAGACCCCAAGCAAGAGACAAAAAGATGGCCGAAAAGAAAAGCAACAGCCTGTCGTTCGTCGACATCGTCACCCGTGCCGATGCCGCGACGATCCGCGCCGCGCTGGAAGCCCGCGTCAAGATCGACGACCTGCTGATCCAGCGTGAAGAAGCCTACCGCCGCATCGCCGATGCCGAGCGTCAGATCGAAGAGGTCATCGGCGAAGATGGCGCCTTCGAATTCCCCGAGCCCCCGGTTCCCGTCTTCTACGGCGCCCGCGCCGTCGCCGTCGCCAAGCCCGCCCCCAAGGCCAAGGCCCCCCGCGGCAGCAAGGCGACGCCCAGCCCGGAAGTCGACAGCGATGACGAGAACGAGCAGGATTAAGCCCGTTTCGTGATTCTCCCCAAGCTCAGTTTCCGCATTTCTCCCGGAGGTCGATCATGACCGCCGCGGAACGACTGCGCCTGGCCGAGCTGCTCCTCGACCGCGACGACGCCTTTGGCCGTGTCGCTCTCGCCGAAGCCGAGATCGCCCGCCTCCTGCCCGGAGTGAACTTCCCACTGCCGCCACCGCCCGAGCTCCCCTCCGCCCGCAAGCGCCCGAAACTCAAGGCCAAAGCCGGCAAGAGCAAAACCGCTCCCGGCGCGCCCGAGGAATTCTTCCTGCCACCCCTGCTCGACGGCGAAGACGCCTGGCTCCTGCGCTGGCGCGATGCCGCGGGCCTCGACGGTCAATCGCCGGTCGCCAGCGCCGCCGCGGTCAAGGCCATGCTGCTGGCGCGGCAACCTCAAATTCTCAGCCTCGCCACCTGCCGCTTCGATGGCGAAGTCATCGAAGTCGCGCGTGAATTGCGACAATTTGAGAATTGAATTTCTGCCTGCTGGCGGTCTCCCGCGAAGCCGCGAACTCGCGAAGCGGCTGAAGGACAAAGACATTTCGCGTCTTCGCGTGAGATCTAAAAACCGCTATGAATTGGAAAGCCGACATGCCTCCTGACACCATCGCCGGCGCCGCCGCACCCGCCGACCTAAAACACCCTTTCCGTATGCATCCGCTGATGCGTTACTTCCTTGCGACCCTCGCGGCTCTGGCTTGGTGCGCATCCTTGCCGCCTCTGTCATGGAGCTGGAGCATCTGGCTGGCGCCAGCTCTTTTGCATCTCGCTTGCCTCGGCTGGGGCGACCGCCGTCTCTGGGGAATCGGGATCTACTTCGGCCTGCTGCTGCACACCCTGAACTTCTCCTTCCTGCACCACATTCAATTGCTCGTGCCCTTCGGCATCGGCATCTGTTACTGCGGCCTCACTGCGCTTTTCTGTCGCCTCAGCGGCGCCTTTAATGAAGCTCTGTTGTGGCGTGATGTCACCGCTCCTCGCACCGGCATCCTGCCGCAACCGAGCCCTCGCTCGGTGATCCTCGGCGCCCTCGGCACGACGGCGCTCTTTGCTGTGCTCGAATGGGTGCGAAGCTGGTTGTGGACCGGAGTGCCCTTCGCCACCCTCGCGGTGTCGCAGGCGGAAGTCCCCGCCACGCTGCTTTCTGCCAGGATCTGGGGTCAATCAGGCTTGTCCCTGATGATCGCCTTGGTCAGCTTCTCCCTCTCCTCCGCCCTCGGCGCTTGGCTGCTCGGGCGTCGCGACGCCCGCAAAGCCATCGCCAGCGGCCTCGGGCTTGCGCTCGCCGCAATTCTGGCCATTCTTGCGGTGGCCGCAACTTATTTGCCGCCGAAGCCCGATGCCAAGCTTCAGGTACGTCTGGTGCAGGGAATTTATCTACCCTTGATGGACGCGACCCGGGAAGAGATCTTCTCGCAGATCGACGAAGCGCCCCGCACTTATGTTCAGCTCAGCCTGAAAGCCGGGCCGAAACCCGAGCTCATCGTCTGGCCGGAGACGCCGCTGCCGATGGATTATTTCAGTGATCGCCGCTACTACCCTGAAATGCTCACCTATCGGGAAGCCGTCGTCACCACCACTTCCCGAGCCGGCTGCCCCATGATCTTCGGCACACCGTCGGAATTACCGACCCCTCCCGATTCGCATCCCTTGCGTTACAACTCCAGCGTCTGGGTTGATGCCCAGGGTAAAAAACAGGGCCTGTACTCGAAGGTGCATGCCTTGCCCTATGGCGAATACATCCCCTTCCGCTACCTCCTGCCGAAGCGCTGGCACAGCAAGTTTGAACAGATGTCCGGCATGGGACCCTCGCTCAGCGAAGGGTTCGTCACCAACGTCTTCCGTCCCCGCGCTGACGCCGCCATCGGCACGCCGATCTGTTTCGAAAGCCTTTTCTCCGACATTTCCCTGCAGTTCCGCCGTCAAGGTGCCGACATCTTGCTAGTTCTCTCCAACGACTCCTGGTTTAAGGATTCCTGCGGCGGTGCCCGCCACGCCGCCCACAGCGCCTTGCGCGCGGTCGAATGCGGCGTCCCGGTGATGCGTTGCGGCACCTACGGATTCACCCAGGTTCATGGTCCTGATGGCCAGATCATCGCCAAGCTGCGCGCGGCCGATGGCTCGCCCTTCATTCGCGACGCCTTGGATGTCAGTGTTCCCTACATCCGCTCGGCCCCGCCGACCCCATGGATGCGCTGCCCTTGGGCGGCTGATCTGGTCGCCGGGATTGGCGCCCTTCTGGTATTGTTCTGGCTCGGCCATCGCTGGCTGCTGCTACGGCAAGCCCGGGCCAAGGTTTTGGCCAAGGCGATCTGATTTTCGCGGAATACGCAGAATCAGTTAGATTCCGAGATTTTTCCTGGCCTGTTCTTCTGGAATGCCAACGGCAAGCAGGGCTGCAAGAGCTTTATCCAAAGAGGTCTTGGCCTCGGCTTGAGCCTGTTGGCGCTTCTCGTCCGCGGCTTTGGCCTTCTCGTCCGCGGCTTTGGCCTCGGCTTGAGCCTTGGCGACTTCTTCGGCCATCTCTTGACGGCCTTGCTCAATGCCTTGCAGAATATGGCTGTAGCCGGCGCTGTTTTGGAAGCGCCGATCGTCGATGAAGGCGTCGAATTCAGCTCGTTCCTTGGGGCTCATCTGCATGATGGAGAGGCGTTGACGAGCTTCCTGCAAGCCCTTGGCTTTGAACTCCGGCAGAATGTCGCTGTGGCGGAGGAAATAGATCCACTCGTCAAGGGTGTCGGTGGTGACGTCGTCGAAGCTTTTGACCTTGATCAAGTAGTACTCGGGGAAAAGCTGGCCGACTTCCTGGCAAGCGTAGACATCGCGCTGTTTATCACTGAGCTTGAGTCGGTCATGGCGATGGACGCCGTCGAAGACGGTGCGTCCGTAATAGAGGTAGTCTTCGCCTTCGCCGAGATCGAAATAGACGATATTGACCGAGATGACGCGCTTGACCTCGCTGTAGAAGTCGCTGCTGCTCATGTTTTCGGTAATGACCTTGGCGGTACCGTAATTCATCCGCTGGAAGTAGTCGACTTGGTGGTCGTACTGAACTTCGATGATGAGTTGTTCGCCTTTGGCGGTTTTCACCATCAGATCGACGCGGTTGAACTTGTCCCGTGCATTTTCCTGGTTGGATTCGCTATCGATCAGGGAAAGAATGGTGATGTCTTCGTGCAGGAGCTCAGAGAGGAACCCTTCGAGGACGCAGAAGTTGGCCTTGTCGCGGAAGAGGCGCTTGATCGCCCAGTCAAAGGAGACGAAGGTGCGGTAGGGCATGTGTGGATCTCGAGTTGGTTTCGCGCCAATCTAAGCTGGATTGCCGGGCTAGGCAAGGATCTTGCCCTAAAACAAAAACCGCCCGCAGATTCCTACGGGCGTCGAGCTCAGCCCATGCCGACTTTGCGGCAGAAGTCATCGTAGGGCAGCAGCATCTCGCACCAGCGCCAAAAAGTCCAGATCGACAGGCAGATCGAGTTTGACGTGGCCAAGCAAAATGCTGCGGTGGCGGCCTTCGACCAGCCGGCGCGCTGCGACAGTACCCCGCCGCCGACGGAGATCAGGATGCCTGCGGATGTCCAGGCATAGACCAAGATCACCGTGCTTAGGGTGATGGGGGCACAACGAGGCGTGTGGATCGCGATGCCGCGCCACACCTCGATGAGGTAGCTGAAACTGGTGAATGCAATGAAAAAGCCAGCACCGAAAGCCAGCACGACGGCTGGTTTGTGGTGGCTGGCTTGCATAACCTCAAGCCTCGTCGGTGACGCAGCCTTCGGAGGCGTTCTTCACCAAGCGGATGTACTTGGCGAGGGTGCCGCGGGTAGCCTTGAGGGCGGGAGCGACCCATTGAGCTTTGCGCTTGGCGAGTTCAGCTTCGGAAACCAGCATGTTGATCTCGTTGGTCTCGGAGTCGATGACGATGGTGTCGCCGCTCTTGACCAGGGCGATCGGGCCGCCTTCCTGGGCTTCCGGGACGCAGTGGCCGATGATGAAGCCGTGCGAACCGCCGGAGAAGCGGCCGTCGGTGATCAGGGCGACCTTGCCGATCAGGCCGAAACCGGCGAGGGCGGAGGTCGGGGTGAGCATCTCGGGCATGCCGGGGCCGCCTTTGGGGCCTTCGTAGCGGATGATGATGACGCAGCCTTCCTTGATCTCGCCTTTTTCAAGGCCGTGGATCATGTCCTCTTCGCAGTCATAGACGGCGGCGGGGCCTTCGAAACGCAGGCCTTCTTTACCGGTGATCTTGCCGACGGCGCCGCCGGGGGCGAGGGTGCCGCGCAGGATGGCGATATGGCCGTCTTTCTTCAGTGGCTTGTCGAGGGGCATGACGACCTTCTGGGTTTCCTTCAGGTCGGGCAGGTCCTTGAGGTTTTCGGCGATGGTCTTGCCTGTGCAGGTCATCTGGCTGCCGTCGAGCAGGCCGTGCTTGAGCATGAGCTTCATCACGCCGGGGATGCCGCCGGCATTGTGGAGGTCTTCGAAGACCCATTTGCCCGAGGGCTTGAGGTCGGCCAGAAGCGGAGTAGTGGCGCTGACTTCCTTCCAGTCGTCGATAGTGATCTCGATGCCGAAGGACTTGGCCATGGCGATGGAGTGGAGGACGCAGTTGGTGGAGGCGCCGGTGATAATGGTCAGACGCATGGCGTTGATGAAGGACTGGCGGGTGACGATGTCGCGCGGCTTGAGGTCGAGTTCAAGCAGTTTGCGGACGGCTTTACCGGCGTTGACGCATTCGTTGAGTTTCTGTTTCGACTCGGCGGGGGCGCAGGAGGAGTAGGGCAGCGACAGGCCCATGCACTCGATGAAGGCGGCCATGGTGTTGGCGGTGTACATGCCGCCGCAGGCGCCGGCGCCGGGGCAGGAGTGCTGGATGATGGCGCGGCGTTCGTCTTCGGTGATCGAGCCTGCGAGGGCCTGGCCGTAGCTCTGGAAGGCGCTGACGACGTCGAGGACTTCATTCTTGCCCTTGATCTCGGTGCAGCCGGGCTTGATGGTGCCGCCGTAGATCATCAGGCCGGGACGGTTGAGGCGACCCATGGCCATGACCACGCCGGGCATGTTCTTGTCGCAGCCGGGGATGGTGACCAGGGCGTCGTACCACTGGGCGCCCATGACGGTTTCGACACTGTCGGCGATGAGGTCGCGCGACTGCAGCGAGAAGCTCATGCCGTCGGTACCCATCGAGATGCCGTCGGAGACGCCGATGGTGTTGAAGCGCATGCCGACCATGTCGGCTTCTTTGACGCCGTCGTGGGTCAATTTCGCGAGGTCGTTGAGGTGCATGTTGCAGGGGTTGCCTTCCCACCAGACGGACGCGATGCCGACTTGGGCCTTGGCCATGTCACTTTCCTTCAGGCCGGTGGCGAAGAGCATCGCTTGCGAAGCGCCCTGGGACTTGGGCTGAGTGATACGAGCGGAGTATTTGTTGATCGACATGGCGGGCTCCTGGTATTGGG
This sequence comes from Lentisphaera araneosa HTCC2155, assembly GCA_945877655.1. Lineage (GTDB taxonomy): Bacteria > Verrucomicrobiota > Lentisphaeria > Lentisphaerales > Lentisphaeraceae > CAMCSH01. The sequence continues at coordinate 6,132 of CAMCSH010000194.1, forward strand.
TTTGCAATTTTAGGCCTGCCAATCTAGTCCGGCGACTTGATCACGCCAGACTAGGTGACACTTGACTTCTAAGTCGTTCCTTATGCCGCATTCCGGAAACTATCCGGCGGGAACAAGCTGGAGAACCGAGCTCTCTTAAGCTGGCATGCCGTCAACAGAAACTTGGAGAGCTTTCCAATGCTAAGCCTTTCCCTGTCCCTCTCCGCCCTCGCTGCGGATCCCGCTCCCGTCCAAGCTCCCGCCGCGCCAGCGGCATGGAAAATGGTCTGGCAGGAGGAGTTCGATCAGGGCACTGCTCCCGATCCGAAGATCTGGAAGCCTGAAAAGGGCTATGTCCGCAATCAGGAAAGCCAGTACTACACCCATGAACGGCCGGAAAACTGCCGCATCGAAAAGGGCTGCTTGATCCTCGAAGGACGCAAGGAATCGATTCCCAACGCCGAGTTCAAAGCCGGTAGCGGCGACTGGAGATTCAAGGACGAAAAGACCGCGTACACCTCGGCCAGCATCACCACCCAGGGAACCAAGGAATTCCTCTATGGCAAGATCGAAGTGCGGGCCCGCCTGCCTTCGGGTCAAGGCGTCTGGCCCGCCATCTGGATGCTCGGCACAGGAGGAGGAGGAGGTTGGCCGGCCTGCGGCGAGATCGACATCATGGAATTCATCGGCAAAAATCCCCGCACCATCTACGGCACGCTGCACTTCACGTCCGCCACTGGGCACGCGTCCAATACCAAATGGCACGCTTCCAACGGCGGCAAAGTCGAACTGGATAAGCTCAGCACCGACTTCCATCTCTATACCGTCGAATGGGATGCCGACAAGATCGACCTCTTCGTCGACGGCAAGAAATATCACAGCGTCGAGCAAAAGTTGACCCAGAGCCCGGATGGCAACATGCCCTTCCGCAAGCCGCATTTCCTGCTCCTCAACCTCGCTCTCGGCGGGGAATGGGGCGGACCGGTGAAAGATGCGGTTCTGCCGGCTCGTTTTGAAGTCGATTACGTCCGCTACTACCAGAAGCCCTGAGCTAAGCTTCGGGAGTAAGGGAACAGGGGAGTAAGGGAGTGTTCCGGCTCCGAGGCAGGACCTTGCACAGGCTAAAAATCAGAGCCGCCGGAGATTTCCGGCGGCTCTGGATTTTTCGTTTTCCGGCCTCAGAAGACGCGGAAGACGTGGGCGCATTGTTCGTCGGGACGGAGCTCGACAAAGTTGTGCTCGCCTTGCCACTCGTAGACCTTGTCGGTGAGCAGGTCGTGCAGCTTGTAGGAGTGCCCGGTGCTGAGTCCGAGTTCGCGCATCGGGACGCGGCAGAGGCCGGCTTGTTTGCTGCTCGGATCGAGGTTAATGAAGATCAGCAGGGTGTTGCCCTGAACCTGTTTCGAGAAGAACAGGATGCGCTCGTTGTTGATCTCATGGAAGCGCAGATTGCGGGTCTGCTGCAGCGCCCGGTTGTCGCGGCGGATCTGGTTGATCAGAGCGACATAGGGAGTGAGCGGCGGGTTCGAATAGTCGCGCACTTTGAATTCGTATTTCTCCGAATCCATCAGCTCGTCGCGCGGACCGACCGGGATGTTCTCGCCGTGCTCGTAGCCGGTGTAGAAGCCGTAGCAGGGCGACAGCAGGGCGGCAAGGGTGAAGCGGATCTTGAACATCTCCAGCGAGGCATGCTGCAAGTGCTTGGGCAGGATGTCGGGCGTGGTCGGGAAGACGGTACAGATCAAATATTCGGCCGCTTCCGATTGGTTGAGATATTCGAAGTACTCGGTCAGCTCTGCCTTCGATGCGCGCCAGGTGAAATAGCCGTAGGATTGCGAGAAGCCGATCTTGGCAAGCGACTCGAGCAGGCGCGGACGGG